>CAZFHZ010000093.1:0-12707 GCA_964519015.1 uncultured Gemmatimonadota bacterium
ACAGCTTCGCCTCGAGCGGGTCGAAGATGCCCGGCAGCAGGTGATAGGAGAAGAGAGCTACGATGATCCCCGCCAGCAGACCGGCTCCCACACTACCTATCTTGCGCCACCACAGCCGGTCTCGCAGCCTTCTGGCGAGGGTGGACGATACCCCCGGCCGGGCGGGCAGGCTGAGGTCCGTGCTCAGTCCCAGACTCATCTGGATCTCGATTAGATCGACGGCGACCTCGGCCGCCGCGGCGTACCGTTCTTCCGGCTCCTTCCGCAGCAGTTTCAGAAGGACTTGATCCAGGCGTTTCGGCAGCTCCGGCCGGTGGGCCGAAGGTTCCTCCGGTTCCCGTGAAAGGATGGCACAATTGGTCGTATCGGCGTCCGGTCCCCAGAAGGGACCCACACCGGTGAAGAGTTCGTAGAGTGTGACACCCAGGGAGAAGAGATCACTGCGGGGATCGACCTCGTCACCCCGGAGCACCTCCGGGCTCTGGTAACCGATCGTACCGGCGGTCGACTCCTCCGCTCGATCACCATGGGCGATCCTGACTTTGGCCAGACCGAAGTCGGTGATCTTCACCCACCCATTACTGTCGAGCATCAAGTTGTCCGGCTTGATGTCACCATGGATGACGCCACGGTGATGGGCCTCTGCGAGGCCCTCAGCCGCCTGACGAGCCCAATCGAGGGCAGTCGACAACGGAATGGGCTCGCCGGACGCTTGATCCAACCGATCCTGGATGGAACCTGAATCCACATACTCCATCACGAAGAGCAGTTGGTCTGCCACTTCTTCGATGGCATGGACCTGGGCGATGTTGGGGTGGTTGATCTGCGCGGCGATCCGGGCTTCGCTCAGCAGGCGATCACGCTCGTCGGCGTTTCGGGCGAGACGGAGGGGTAACGTCTTGAGAGCGACCAGGCGCTCCAGTACTGAATCCTCGGCCAGCCAGACGACACCCATCCCCCCGGCACCGAGTTTCTTGATGAGTTGGTAGTGTCCGATCCGATCGCCCGTCATCACACGACCGCGCTCGTCCCTGGTGCCGGCACCGATGATCCATGATCAGCCGGAGAGCCCGTGGCCTGCAACCGACCGGTCATGGCACGATCCCTGGACGCTACTCTAGCGCAGAATGACCAGCTATTTCGACTGCCGGAATTCACCCGCTCTGTTCAGATATGGGCCGATACCGGAGATCAAAGCTGCCGGCCTTGTTTTACAGGTTCCAGAGGTAGGTCAGTTTGAGCAGCAGGACCCGTTCGGTGCTCCGCCACGTGCTGCTGGATCCTCCCCGCTCCCACCCGTCGTTCCAGACCAGGTAGAGCCAGGAGCGGGGGCGGTAGCGCCAGGCCAGGATCAGGTTGAGGTTGCCCACCCGGGTGAGCGTGTTGACCTGGGCGAAGAGCTTGATCAGGGTGGTCACCGACGGGGTCCAGGCCAGGCGGCCGGCCAGTACCTTCCCCTGGTAGCGGGCCCACTCGTTCCAGATGCGGTTCCCGAAGTAGTCCAGTTCGGCCCGCCAGCGCGGGTCGGGCTGCCACCAGAGGGTACCGAAGGCCGTTTGCCGATGCCCGCTGTAGTAGGGACCCCCGGCCAGGGTGAGTTCGGTCCCGAAAGCCCGCGAGGCGTCCGTGCTCAGGTAGAGGAAGGCGTCGGTCCAGGTGTGCGGTCCGGGCAGGAAGGTGACGGCATCGAGTGAGAAGACCTCGTCCAGGTACTCGTAGCGGTTCTCCAGCCCGAGCACGATGGCGCCGCCGTTGGAGAGCCGGGCGCTCACCCCCGGACTGATCGAGCGGCTCTCCAGCCGGCCGTCGGGCCGGGTGTAGTAGTCGGTGTCGGCGAAGAGAACGGCCTGCCGCACGCCGGGCAGGCGGGGCCGGGGGGACCAGGAGAACTCGGCCGTGTTGCGCAGGGTGCCGGTGCGCCGGACGAAGCCCAGGTCGTCCGCCCACTCCTCGTCCACGTAGAGGTTGATCAGGTTCACCCCCCACAGGTCGGTGTTCCAGGAGTAGTTGAGCGAGGCGGCCGGGGCGGTCGATCCCTCCCCCCGGCGCGAGCCGGCCACGAAACCGGTGACCTGGGTGTTGCGGAAGAGGGAGAAGGCGGCGTCTACCCCCCCGGCGGCGTAGCGGTCGGGGAGCACGACGCCGTGCAATCCCGGCCAGCCGCCGGAACCGAACTCCGACCCGGCCAGGATCAGGCCGACCCGGCTGCGCCCGAGCACATCCCGGCTGATCCGGAAGACCCCGTGGGTGGCCTGGGGGAGCCGGTAGATCCCGCTCTCCCCCGGGGGCGGGGTATCGATGAACACCATGTGCATGTCGTAATCAGTCATAGCGGTGCGGACGGCCAGCGCTCCCACCGACCAGGGGCCGTTCTTGCCGGTCAGGCGCAGCCCACCCGCGATGGGCACCTCGAAGTTCGCCCCGTCCGGCCCGGCGGCCAGCCCGAGCCGCCGGGAGTAAAAGAGCTGGAAGGGGGGCGGGGCGTTGTACTCCCCCAGCCCGAAGGTGAAGAGGTCATGGTTCTCGGTGAAGAACTCCCGCTTCTCCGGGAAGAAGAGGGGGAAGCGGTCGATCTGGATCTGCTCCTGGTCCGCCTCGACCTGGGCGAAGTCGGTGTCGAAGGTCGCATCGAGCGAGAAGCCCGAGCCCAGGGCGAGCCGGGCGTCCAGCCCAGTCTCGAACGTCCGCTCCGTCCGGCTCCGGAAGTCCGATCCGGTGCCCACCTGCCGGGCCAGGCCGTACGGTTTGAGTTCCAGTCGGCTCCCCGGACGGATCCCCTCCAGACCCGCCAGGGTCCCGGCGTAGGCCAGCCGGTATTTCCCTTCCGCCTCCAGGCTGCCCAGCCCGCGCTCGAGCGGAGCCCAGTAGGCGTACTCGTTCCGGCGGCGCAGAACCCGCTCGATGTTAAAGCCCCAGCGCTGTTCCCCCTCGAAGTGGAAGCGAAGGGTGCTGAAGGGGATGGCCACCTCGGCCGTCCACTCCCCCGGCCCGATCCGGGTCGCCACCAGCCAGACCCCGTCCCAGTCCAGGTTGAGGTTGGCCCCCTCCTCCCGGACCTGGGCGTCCCGCTGGGCACCGGCGGGGGTGAAGGCGAAGGAGTAGGCGGAACGCCGGTCGCCGAAGGTGTCCAGGATGATCTCGATCCGGTCGTCCCCGGACAGGTCACCGTCCCAGCGCAGTTGCTTGGGGTGGAGCTGGTCGGCGCGGGCGTCCGTGCAGCGGAAGGCGAAGTAGAGCGTGGTCGCTGTGTAGATGATACGCACCTCGGTGGGCTCGCTGGCCGGCACCCCCACCTCCGGCTCGGTCTGGGTGAACGCTCCGATCGGCGGCGCCTGCCGCCACACTTCCTCGTCGAGCAGACCGTTCAGGGAGGGGGCGACTTCGACCCGCACGGCGCGGGCCACCGGAGCCTGTGGGGATCGGGCTCCCGACTGAGCCGACACCGGGGCGAAGCCGGCCGGCAGGACGAGGCCGACAGCGGTCGCCAGCGGGAGGAGAAGAGCGTGAGGATGGCGAGGGACCATCGGCCGGCTCACCAGCGGATGAGGAGCCCGGTGGAAAAGCCGTCGGGGGTGCTCTGCCACCAGGGGATGAGGCGAAGTCCCGGGGCGGTCGCCTCCTTCCTTATATAGAGCGTCGCATCGGTTGAGCCGGTCGCTCCAGCTTGCCGGCGGGCGGTGATCAGGGCGGCCACCGCGCCGGTCAGGCGCACCGCCACGATCCCCCCGGCCGCGACCCGGGTCAGGTTCCGGGCCACCCGGGCCAGCCGGCGCAGGTCGCGGTAGCGGTGCCAGGCCGATTCCGAGTTCCAACGCCACTCGTAGCCCGCTCCCTCCTCGTAGACCAGGGCAGGCTCCCCCAGCCCCGAACGCTGGAAGGCGTTGTAGGTGATCAGATCGGGGAAGTTTTCCAGCGCCTCGAACCATCGCGCGTCCTTCCCGGATATCTCCGCCTCGGCCATGACCGCCGCCCAGCGCCGGCTGTCGGCCCGCCGCCACGCTCCGTAGCGGTCCCAGCCCCACACCCCCAGCCAGCCGGCCGCCTCGATTCCCTCGAGCACGTACCCCAGGGTGGGCCGTCCCTGGACATGCTGTCCCCACCCCGGCAGGAGCAGGCTCTTGCCGGCCGCCTGCCAGCCTCCCGGGTCCCCCCCGGCCGGTGCCTGCGCCCCCGCCGGCCGCGTGGAGAGGAGCAGGAGGGCCAGTATCACCGGCGCGCTCCCCAGGAGCCGTTGCCCGAACGGCCTCCTCATCGCCCGCCCCCCAGCCGGAGGTGGAGCGTCCAGACGGGAGTCTCCCCGGGAGTGTGGCGCCGCACGCTCACCTGCAACCGCGGGGCGCCCTCGGTGCTCCGACCCCACAGCCACGCTTCGGCCGCCGCCGCCACGTGATTGAGGAAGATCAGCCCGCTGGCGGTCACCGACCAGCTGAGCCACCGGTTGGCCCTCAGCCGCTGTTCGAGATAATCGTCCCGGTGGGACGAATCCCCCCGCACGGGATTGTCGACCTGGGCCGCCCAGTCGTCCCAGCCCGGGGCGAACTGGTCGTACTTGCCGATCATCTCGTAGTAGTCGTGGTCCTGCACCCCCTCCGGCGGGATGGTGTGGTGCTGGTGCGGCCACGGCTCCCCGGTCAGCGACTGGTAGTACGCCAGGTAATCGAGCCAGCGCTGCCGGTCCCAATGAGCGCCGGCGAAATGCTCGTACCGGTCCTGGCGGTCGCGCCCCTCGGCGTTCGTCCAGACCGCGGTGCCGGCCAGCAGCGCATCGCCGGCCAGCAGTCCGAATCCCCACTTCCTCCCCTGCCAGACCTGCCCTGACCCCGGCAGGGCCAGCGAGGCCAGTCCCGCCTGCCAGGGCCGGGGGCCGGCCATTCCTCCTGTCTGGGCCTGCCCGCGAACCGCACCCGGGACTGATAAGAGGACGAACGGGAGCAGGACGGCGATTATCCCGTTCTTCCGGAAATCGCGACCGGCCTGTTTCCGCTCCCGCGCCCGCATCAGCGCACCACCAGGACGGTCGTGCGCAGCGTTTCGCGGCGGGCCCCGCTGCCTTCGGTCACCCCGACCAGGTGATAGACCCCCGGAGCGAGGCGGGAGACATCCCAGACCTGCTCGGCCGCCGAACCCGTCCCACTCGCGAGCACCGCCACCTCGCCCAGCGCGCTGCCGCTCCGGGTGTAAGCCCGTACCCGCAGGGTGCCGACCAGGTGCTCCACCCGGACCGTGCAGCGGTCACGGGTCGGATTGGGATAGGCATAGAGCTGGGGCGGCTGGTACGGAAGTGTTCCGGACCCGGTGTCGATCTCGACCATCCCCGAGCCGTACGGCCCCCCCTGCGGCCCCAGCCAGTTGCCGAGGGGATGCTGTCCCGTCACCGGGACCGTGAGCAGGCGCAGGGAGTCCGGCTCCACGACCAGCAGACGGGCCGTGCTGGCCAGGCTCGGTAATCCCAGGGTGGGCGAGGTCACGCTCCGCCGGGTGAGCTGGATCGTCGCCCCGGCTTCCCCCCGGCCGGTCGCATCCCAGAGGAGCACTTCGTCGGCCTCGGTGCGTCCGAGCACGGCGACCTGGGCGACCAGGAGGGGATCGCCGACCGGCAGTGGATAGGTCACGGCGGCCCGTCCCCGACCGGCCGGCGGCCAGCCGGCGAACCGGGGGCCGGAGAGTTGGAAGACGGTCATCCCTTCCGCGGTCGGTACCATGACGACCGGGTCCCAGGAACGATCCAGGGTTCCGATCGCCAGGGTGCCGTGCACCGAAGGGATCCGGTGGCGGCTGGTCCGCCCGGCCGGATAGGCGGTCTCGTTCCCGACCAGGAGTTCCGGCGAGCGGAGCCGCAGGGTGAGGTCCCCCGCCTCGTCGAGGACCGCGAAATCGGGTTCGAAGGTCAGGGCATCCAACGGGTGGGCGGCCACCAGGTCGACGATCGCATTCCCCGTGCCGGTCCAGACCACTTCGACCTGGAAGGTCGTGCCGGCGGGGATCACCTCGTATACGGTCCCGGCTGTGGCCACCAGCGCACCGTCGCCGAAGTTGGAGACCCGCACGATTTCATCGGCCAGGACCACGCTCCGCACGATCCCGGACGGTCCGACCTGGCGCAGGCGTCCGCCGGCCTGGGTGACCAGGACCCGGGACTCGGGAGCGGTCTGTCCGACCGGCCGCCCGGTCACGGCTCCGCTCAGGTCCACGGCGGCGGTCTGGGTCCCGCTGTCGTCGATCCAGAAGAGGCTGTCCCCGCTGGCGACGACCCAGGAGTTCCCCGTACGGGTGAGCGGGAAGCGGGGCGGTTCGGGCGCGGTCCAGACGGGGTTGGCGCCGGTCGCCGGCTGTCCGCTCTCGGTGAAAAAGTGGAGCCCGCCCAGACTGTCGAGGAGGGCGATCCGCGGGCCGACGGGGCCGAACAGGTCGATCAGCCAGGGGACCGAGGCGGTCGTTGAGGGATGGGGGAAGGGGACGGTGAAGAGCGCTGTGGACTCGGAGGTGACGGCGAGCCGCCGCTCGATCGGGTCGGCGCCGGCCGTGACCGTGAGGGCGAGCCCGGTGCGCGCCCCCGTCCAGGAGGCGGTGCTGGGTTCGGTAGTGGGTCCGAAGGTGGCCGGACCGTCGTTGCCGGCCGCTCCGGAACCCCAGAAATCGTCGGGCTCTCCGTAGTAGCCGGGCAGCCAGCCCAGTTGCTGGAGGCCGTCGGCCTCCTCCACGTCGAGGAAGCGCCGCAGCCGGTCGGCCTGGAGGGTGTTGGCCTCCAGGTTGGTCCCCCCGCCGGTCGCCGGCAGGAGGGCCACCGCCTCGTCCAGGTGCCAGAAGAGCACCCCGGTGCCCGGCAGGAGCGCATCGTACTCGTAGGTGCGGATCTTCTCCTCCCCCTGGAGCCGGGCGGTACCGTCGATGACCCCCTGGTCCCAGTAGAGGGAGACCTCCGGCTCCCCGTCCAGGTCGTCGCTGCGATACTCGGCCAGCAGCCACTGCGACTCGCCGATCCGCACCCGCCCCACCTTGGCCCCCGGCGAGGGATCGTGGATCCCCTCGAGCGCGGTGGAGGCCTTGAGGGTGATCGTCCCGTCGGGAGCGGGCCCGGCCGCCTCGGCCCAGCCCAAATAAATCCTTGTCCAGGGGGAGATGCCGGCCGGGAGCAGGCCGAAGACGTAGCGGTCTTCGATCAGCCCGCCGACGGTGTCCCCCAGATCCATCAGGGCGAAGTAGCCGACCGCGGTATCGTTGCCTTCCACGTCGTAGAGGTCGAGCAGCCCGAGCTGGTGGCCGAACTCATGGGCGAAGATGCCGTTGATCGCTCCCACCCAGCCGTCCTGGCTGACCGTCTCGGGGAGGATGGTGGCGTCGCGCACCAGGGCTCCGCCGACCACGATTTCATTCCCCAGGGCGATGTAGGCGGTCGGGATGTCGGCCGGGGTGTCGCGGGCGCCCGCCATGTCCCCCTGCCAGTCGGTCCCGGCGTGGAAGACCACGAAGGCGTCCCAGGCGGTCCAGTCGATCCCATCGCCCCCGGTGGCCGCTGCCGCTTCGGCCGCGCCCACCGCATCGGCCACCAGGGCGGAGAGGGCCGCCTCGATACTCCCCAGCGCGCTGCGGAAACCGTAGTAGGCGATCGGGTGCGGCAGAAGGAAGGATCCCTGGGCCGTGGAGGGGAGGATCTCGGCGGAGATGCTCAACGCTCCGTCCGAGGCCGCCCACCAGTAGTGGTGGAGGGCCTGCAGGTGACGCTGGGTGTACCCCCGGTCGTGCGGAGCGGCATCGATGACGTGCCCCTCCTCGGCCTCGAACTGCTCCAGGGTACGCAGGTCGAAACTCCCCTCCCCGGTCGTCTCCGGATCCTCGTCGGCCGGGAAGGCCACCCGCAGCACGAGCACCCGCAGGGTGTCGGGGAGCGACGGTCCGGCCAGGAGCAGACCGCCGGTTCCCTCCGGGCGGAAGTCGCCGCCTGTCGTTCGGGCGAAGATCGCGCGCGGGCTCGAGCGGAGTCCGGCCGGCCGGGCCAGGCTGAGATGGGGACGGGGCGGCGGGATGGTGATGCCGGCAGCGGTCCGGGCGAGCCCGGCCGGGACGGCTCCCGTGCGGATCCCGGCAGCGGGCCCTGAAACAGCGACCGTCAACGGCCGGACCGGGATCAGCCGGGTTGCCTGGGCCCCGGCGAGGTTCGGGGAAAGCCATGATCCGGCAATAGACAAAAGGAGAAGAGATGGTACGGCCGTCAGGGGTCGTACGGAACCCGCCCGCCGGGGACCGCTCGGGTGCATCGTGGACCGGCCGACCCGGTCAGAAGACCAGGCTGAACGAGACCCGGGTCCCCTGCGAGTAGGGCTTGTCGGGGGCGTAGGCGTGGCTGAGGTCGAACCGGTAGCTCCCGTAGTAGATGCCCAGCCCGAAGGTCGGGTATTTCACCACCCCCGCCTGGTCCCAGAAGTAACCGGCGCGCAGCGCGATAAGGTCGGCCAGCAGAAATTCGGCGCCCCCCATGTGCACGATCTGCCGCAGTTCCAGGTCGAAGTCGTCGTCGGTCCAGCCGGTCACGAAGCTGGTCAGGAAACTCCCCTTGTTGCTCGCCAGCAGCTTGTAGAAGTCGTAGGCGAAGGTGAGCCGCTGCCCCGGCCCCTCGATCGCCCGCCAGGCCAGGCCGACCCGCAGGTTCTGCGGCAGGGAGCTGGCCTGGTCGCGGTCCACGTAGACGATGTCGGGCCCCAGGTTCTGGAGGGCGATCCCCAGGTTCAAACGCGGGCGGATGTCGGTGAAGAGGACCCCGGCGTCCACGGCGAAGGTGAAGGCCCGGCCGTCGCCCCGCTCGGCCTCGGCCCCCACGCTGGACAGGCTGCTGTAGACCACCTTGAAGGAGCCGCCCACCGCGATCCGGGGGTTGATGGCCACCCCGTAGGAGGCGGTGGCAGCCAGGTCGAAGGACTGCTCGGAGCCCAGGACGTTCCCCACCCCGTCGGTGCGCTCCCACCGGCCGTAGTTGTAGTAGGTGATGTTCCCCCCCACCCCGCCGGCCGCCCCCAGGCTGTGGGTACCACCCAGGAACTCGTAGTAGAGGTCGTCGGCCAGTTCAGGGAGCGCCTTGTTGTGCATCCCGGTGAAGGAAGTGCCGCCGGTCAAGGCCAGCGCGGCCGGATTGTAGAACGAGGCCGTGGGGCCGGCATCGGCCCCCAGCGCCACCCCTGCCCCCCCCATCCCGGCGTTGCGCGCCCCCGGCTCGATGGTCAGGAAGATGACCCCGGCCGTGGTGATCTGGGCCGAAGCGGGCAGCGCCGTCAGAGGGAGCAACACCGACGTGGCCACCAGCACCATCGCCGCGGACGAGACCACGGCGTTGAGCGGAGAGTGGGCGTTCTTCATGGGGAATCCCCTCGCTCGGCCCCCGGGCTGCTGGGTGCACCCCGGGCGCTCGTTCAGACCCCCCGCCCCGGCGGAGGGCTACCGACTCGATGTACCGGTCGCAACGAGCGCTAATCAGGCCTTTCGGTGAGTATCGGAGGTGTGAGTTTATGTCCGATTGCCGGACGTCGTCAAGAGTCCCAAGGTCAACCGGTCGAATGCAGTCGCTCCGCCTCCTCGATGAGCAGCACCGGGATGTCGTCCTCGATGCGGTAGCGCAGGCGGCATGCGCCGCAGGTGAGGGTGGCGGCGGCCTCGTCGTAGACCAGCGGGCCCTTGCACTGGGGGCAGGCCAGCAGGTCGAGCAGTTCCTTGGCCAGGGTCATGTGCGCACCTCCCTGATGCTGGTCTGTCGGACTCGGGTTCGGCAGGACGGTCTGCTCGGACGGCGTGGTGCGTCAGGGTGGACCGCTCCGGTCACTTCTCCTGGAACCGGCCTATCCGGGCGTACTTGGCGATGCGGTAGTCGACCAGGTCCTCCGGAGGGATCGGGCTCAGGTCGGCCAGGGCACCGTGCAGGGTCTTCCGGATCTCCTCGGCGGCCGCCTCGGGGTCGCGGTGGGCGCCCCCGTTCGGCTCGGGGATGATGCCGTCCACGATCCCCAGTTTCTCCAGGTCGCGGGCGGCCACCTTCATGGCATCGGCGGCCTTGGACGCTTCGTCCCGCGTGCGCCAGAGGATGGAGGCACATCCCTCCGGGGTGATGACCGAGTACCAGGAGTTCTCCTGGGCGTAGATCCGGTCGGCCACCCCGATGCCGAGCGCACCCCCCGATCCCCCCTCCCCGATCACGACCGAGACGATCGGCACCGGCAGGATACTCATCTCGCGCAGATTGACCGCGATCGCCTCGGCCTGGCCCCGTTCCTCGGCCCCGATGCCGGGGTAGGCCCCGGGGGTGTCGATGAAGGTGATGACCGGCCGATGGAACCGCGCGGCCAGGTGCATCACCCGCAGGGCCTTGCGGTAGCCCTCCGGGTTGGGCTGCCCGAAGTTGCGGAAGATGCGGTCCTTGGTGTCCCGCCCCTTCTGGTGCCCAATCACGGCCACGCTCCGTCCCTCGAAGGTGGCCAGGCCGGCCACGATCGCCCGGTCGTCGGCGAAGGTGCGGTCGCCGTGCAGTTCGATCCAGTCGGTGAAGAGGTGCTCGATATAATCAAGAGTATAGGGACGGTCGGGATGGCGGGCGAGCTGGACGCGCTGCCAGCGGGTGAGGTTGTGATAGACCTCCTCGCGCATCTTCTCCGCCTTGCGCTCCAGGCGGGCGATCTCCTCGTTCAGGTCGATCCGCTCGACCTGGGCGTAGGAGCGCATGTCGGCGATGCGCTTCTCCAGCTCGACCAGCGGCTTCTCGAATTCCAGGACGCGGTATTCCATTGTCTCTCAGATCTTATGCCGCATTCCGAGCCAGCGCAGGTACCAGCACATCCAGATCGCCTCCCAGACGACCCCCTGCGACATCTTGCTCACGCCGGAACGGCGGTCGACGAAGACGATGGGCACCTCCACCACCCGGTAACCGGCCTTCCAGGCGCGGAAGACCATCTCGATTTGGAAAGCGTAACCGTCACTCTTGACCTTGTTGAAGTCGATCGTCTCCAGCACCCGGCGGCGGAAGCCCTTGAACCCGCTCGTGCAGTCCTGCACGGGCAGGCCGGTGATGATACGGGCGTAGAGGTTGGCGTACCAGGAGAGGAGCAGCCGCGTGAGCGGCCAGTTCACGACGTTGACCCCCTTGATGTAGCGGGAACCGATCACCAGGTCGGTCTCCTTGAGGGCCCAGAAGATGTCGGGCAGGTACTTCGGGTCGTGCGAAAGATCGGCGTCCATCTCGAAGATCCAGTCGTAGGAACGCTCGAGCGCCCAGCGCATCCCGTCCAGGTAGGCGCTCCCCAGCCCCATCTTGGCCCCGCGACGGAGCAGGTGGAGACGGCTCTCGCCGGCGCGCATCTCCTCGACCACATCGCCGGTGCCGTCGGGGGAGGCGTCGTCCACCACCAGCACGTCGAGCGGCAGCGCCTGGTCGAAGATCCCCTTCACGACGCGGTTGATGTTCTCCGCTTCGTTGTAGGTCGGGATGATGATCAGTCCGCGCTCGGTGCGTTCGTTCATATCACTTTCGACTCTTAAAGGTCCTGTTCACATCCCCGCCCGGGCGACTTCCTCCCGGAACGCATTCAGACTGTCACGGAGTCCCAGCGGAAGAAGTCCGAAGTCGCGGTGGATCCGATCCAGCACGAATCCCGACTGGAGCGGCCGGTCGGCCGGCTGGTCCAGGTCGGCGGTGGTGACCGGCTGGATCGGCGCCGGGTCGAGTTCGAAGACGCGGGCGAGTTCCATCGCGAAGTCGTAGCGGCTCCCCCGGTCGGCTCCGGCGGCATGGTACAGGCCTTTCCCGCCGGCCGCCACCATCACCAGCAGCATGCGGGCCAGGTCGGCCGCCAGGGTCGGATTACCCATCTGGTCGGTCACCACCCGGATGGGGGTGCCGCGGCGCAGGTTGTTCAGCAGCCAGAGGGCGAAGTTGGGGCGCACCCCCGGCTCGGCGCCGTAGAGCACCATGGTCCGCACCACCAGGTGGTGGTCCTCCTCGGAGGCGATCAGGTCCTCCATGGCCGCCTTGGTCCTCCCGTAGAACCCGAGCGGGCGGCGCGGGGCGTCCTCGGCGTACGGTCCCGCCCGCCCGTCGAAGACGTAGTCGGTGGAGAGGGCCAGTATCCGGGTGCCGGTCGGCCGGCAGGCCCCGAGCAGGTAGCCCACCGCGTCCACGTTGATCTTCCAGGCCAGGTCGTGTTGTTCCTCGCTGGTATCCACCGCCGTGAAGGCGGCCGCATTGAGGACCCACTCGGGCGCCAGGGTACGGATGGTGCGGCCGACCGCCGAGGGGTCGAGCAGGTCGAGCGTCCGCACCGGTCCGGCCGGGGTCTCGAGCCCGGCCGCCAGGTCGAAGGGGTAGACCTCGTGACCGGCCGCCACGGCGGCGGCGGTCAGCTTGCGGCCGAGCAGGCCGGCGGCGCCGATGACGGCCAGCTTCATGAGGCCAGGTCCTCATCGATGTTGGGGAACCCGTCGTCCGCCCAGGTGTCCTCACCGGGCGCGGGGCTGGAGGGGCCGCCCGGGGAGCCGCCGGAAGGGCCGGGCCCGCGGCCGGAGCCCCCCGGTCCGCCGCGCCGGCGCTGCCACATCCGGCGCAGCCCCGCCCGCTCGTCGGCCGAGAGGAAGCCGGTCAATCCCAGCACCAGCGGGTAGAGCAGCCAGAGGCCCGTCTTGACCACGGTCCGGAGCGGCAGCGACCACTCGGCCGGCACCCGGCCGGCGGC
>CAZFHZ010000094.1:0-12629 GCA_964519015.1 uncultured Gemmatimonadota bacterium
CGATGTCCCCGAGCCCCCGCCGGCGCCCCGCCTGATCCTTTCCCCAAAGGACGAGCAGTACGCCGCTGAAGTGCTCGATGAAGCCCCGGAAGGGAGTATGCGGATCGGGCTGCATATCGGGTCTCTGCCGCAGGTGACCGAGAAGCGGTGGGCGGCGGAGCGGTTTGCGGAAGTGGCGACCGCCCTGGCCGGGGCCTGCGGGGCGCTCATCGTGCTCCTGGGCAGCCGGGGAGAGGAGGAGACCCGGGACCGGTTCCGCGCCGCGCTGGGAGCAGGAGTACCCCTCATCGACCTGATCGGCCGCTGCTCGGTGCGCCAGACGGCCGCGGTCCTGCACCGCTGTACCCTCTTCATCGGCAACGACAGCGGCCCCATGCATCTGGCGGCCGCCGTGGGCACGCCGGTGGTGGCGGTCTTCGGTCCGACCGATCCGCGCAAGAACGCCCCGTGGGGAGACCAGGCCCACCACGTCGTGGTCCGGGAGGACCTGCCCTGCAGTCCCTGCTACAAGCCCTACAGCGGCCGGGTGGTCTGCACCAACCCGGTCCACCTGGAGTGCCTGGAACGGGTCACGGCTGGGCGCGTCCTCCAGGCCGCCCGGAGCATCCTGGACGCGTGACCGGACGGATGCCTTACCCGCCTATCCCGTAGACCAGCACCTTGAACGAACCCGGGACCGTCCGGGGCCGCTGGCGCGCGGCCGCGGCCTCGGCGGCCGGAGGGGTCTCGTAGTCCGCGGCCGAGAGGTAAATCTTGTGGGTCGTCGGATCCAGGGTCATCGTCCGCGCCGAGCGGGCCGTCTGAAGCGTCTGGACCACGGTCAGCTTGGTGGGCGAATCCTCGTGCACGATGGTGACCGTCCCCTCCCCGTTCGAGCTGAAGGCCAGCTGGGTGGCCGGATCGAACCGGGCCGCATCCACCCCCTGGCCGATCGGGGCGGTGGCCACCACGGCGCCCGTCTGGCTGTCCAGCATCACCATCAGCTCGTTGTCGCAGACCGCGAACAACCGGTGGTGTGCCAGGTCGATGGCCAGACCCGAGGCGGCCTCGCCGGGCGCGATGGGCCACTGGGCGACCACGGTGTGGGTCCGCGCATCGATCACCGCGATCTCATTCTGATCCTCGATGTTGTTGTAGATCCGGCCGGCAGCGGGGTCGAAGACCGCGAACTCGGGCTTGCCGGAGAGCGGGATCGTGGCGACGACCCGGCCGCTCTTGGCGTCGATCACGGTCGCGGAATGTCCTCGGCCATTGAAGGCGTACACTTCCTGGAAACCCGGCACATACAGGATGCCGTCGGGATTCTCACCCGTCGGTACCCGGGAGCGGACCGTGAGCGTCTTGAGATCGACCACGGCCGCGGTGTTCTCCTGGCCGTTGCTGGCAAAGCCCAGCCCCAGATCGGGCGCCACCGCGAACCCGTGGACCCCGGGCAGACCGTCGATCTCCCCGACCACGGTGTCGGTGACCATATCGATCACGACCACCTTGGTGGCGTGGGTCACATAGAGCCGGTGCGCGGCGGTGTCCACCGCGAGGTAGTCCCATCCCCCCTCCGCACCCACCGGGATCGCCTTGAGGAATTTATAGGTCTGCGCTTGGGCGCCGCAGGCGCAGGCGACTGCGAGCAGGCACGCGAGACCCGAGCGCACCACGACCCGAAACAGATGACGCTTCATGACCACCTCCGATGACGGTTGAGATATTCGGGACAAGACTACTCCCGCCGGAGCGGGAAAGAGAAGGCCAGACCGAACTGGGGGGCCCAGTCGGTCGCCTTGGCGGTGATCCCGAGCGCGTTGTTCAACCGCAGGGAGAGTCCCCGGGAAACCTGCCACTGGAGGCCGGTGACCAGGTCCCATTCGTCCGGCGCCCCCCCTTCCCCCCCTTCTACGGCCAGGTAGAGACGCCAGGCCGGGGAGAGGCGCCTGAGGTATTCGATGGCGAGTTCACCGATATCGATGATCGAGGCCTCCCGGTTGTACTCCAGGTCGGTCCGCACGAGCAGCGTCCCCCACTCATAGCCGCGGATCAGGCCGAGACCGGGCCGGAAATCCCAGACCGGGTCCCCGATGATCCGCTTCCCCTTCTGCGAGGGAGCGGTCACCTCCAGGTAGCCGAAGATCTCCGGGCGGCGGGCATCCTCCGCGCGGATGCGCCAGCGGAGTTCACCCTCCAGGTCGGCCAGGCCCGACTCCTCGATCCGGGCGGGCGTGGTGTAGGTGTCGTCGGGGGACTTGTCGAAGGTCGCCTCGATCACGGCGGCCTCGACCATGACCGCCAGCCGGTCACTCAGGCCGTAGCCTACGAAGAGCTGTTTCTGGGTGCTCCGGTAGCGCCCGAGGAAGTCGATGTTCGGACCCAGGTCGAACTCGGCGGGCTGGTACTCCCGGTCACCGTCACGGGTGTATTCGAAGAAGGGATAGACCAGCAGCTGCCCGCTCCGGACGTAGGTGCCGAAGATCGAGGTGACAACCCCGTTGCCGCGGTCGCGCAGCCAGGTGGGCAGGGCCCCCCCCTGGGCGGTGGCTGGTCCGGGGAGGAACACACCGGTCGCCAGGGCGACGAGGGGAATGGACAGCACATCCCGGAATCGCATCATCCCTCCTTGGGTCAGCGTGGGACTCCTTCCCTGCGACTCCTCCCGGCCGGAAGTGTTCTCCGCTCAGAAGGCGATCCGCCAGACGATCTTGGAGAGGAGCGCGGTCCGGCGGGGAGACCAGCGGGCCGGCGCAGTCTCCGCCTCCTGGTTGACGACCAGGTAGAAGTCGGAACCCGGCTGGGGGATCCAGTTGATGCGCAGGTTGAGGATCGCCTCGTCGTCCTCGTTGTTCCACTGGGCACCGACGGCCCCGAAGAGGTTGGGACTGAAGGCGAAATCGGCCCTCCCCCCCAGCTCGTCCACCCGCGGGTGATCCTCTCCGAAGGTGATCCGGTTCTGCTGCCAGTCGGCGCTCAGGCGCAGGAAGCGGCTCAGGCGCCAGGAGAGTTCAAACGACCATTCGGTGCGTTGCCCGCTGTAGAAATCCCCCCATGACACGCCCACGTCGGCGGAGACCGGGCGACCGCTGAAGGTCTCGACCGCCAGTTCGTACCCGCTGAACCAGTAGGTCCCGGCCGGGATCTCGCTCCCCTCCAGGATCTCGAAGGGTTCCACCAGTCGTTCCGCTTCTCGCTGGATGTTGAACTCCAGCGCCTCGCCGCTCCGGGTGGTCAGGCCGAGCGGGCGGTACTCGAAGGCGAGGGACTGCATCTCACCGGTCCGGTCGTCCCGGTAGTAATTGACATCGAGCGGTTTGATCTCGGCCTGCTGGATCCAGGGGAGGAAGCTGGGCCGGGGATTGAACTGCAGCTCGGTGTAGTACTTCTGATACGCCTCGCGACGCAGAAAGCCGACCCCGGGTTCGAAGCCGGCCGTGGCCCGTTCCCAGGAGGCGTCGAATTCGACCCGGTCGTTCGGATAGCTCACGGCGAGACGGGCCGCGCTCCCATCGGAGCCTCCGGCGACCTGGTTGCGGGTGCCGGCCACCGCCCCGCTCGCTTCCAGGTTCTGCTCTCCGAACAGGGAGGAAGTGGCCAGGCGGAAGTCGGCCCCCCAGGTGAGATCGAGCCCCCCCGGCACGTTACGACCGGTCAGCAGCAGGCCGACCGAGGACTCTTCGAGCAGGTCCTGCTTCAACCGCACGACCGTGTAGTCGGTGGCGGGCTCACTCCCCTTGCGGGCCGTCCTCATGACCAGCCCCCCGACCGTGGTCCCCCCCTGCTTGCCGAGCAGGCGCACCCCCCCCAGGATGGGGATCTCGGTGCGGTCGGGGGCGATCCCGATCCGCCGGCTGTAGAACGGCTGGATGTTGCCTCCCAGGCTGAAATCGAAGAACTCCTGCCCCTCCAGGAAGAACTCCCGCAGTTCGGGGTAGGTGATGGAGAAGCGGGAGAGGTTGACCTGCAGGCGGTCCGACTCCACCTGGGCGAAGTCGGGATTGACGGTGACGTTCAGCTTGAAGGTCGGGGTGAGCAGGTAACTGGCGCTCACCCCGATGTCGGCCACCCGCTCCTGCGGCTCCCCCTGGGTATGATCGAGGCCGCCGATGAGGTGCGGACGCACGTCGATCAGGTGGCCGCTGCTGACCCCGGCGATCCCCTCCAGGGTCCCCGCCTGGCTGACCTGTTCCAGGTTGTAGTTGCGGGACCAGCCCTGCCAGAGTGCCTGTTCCCGCTTGCGGCGGATGTTGCGTTCGAAGTTGATTCCCCAGGTCTGCTCGGGGGCATCGGGGAACTTCAGGGTCGAGAAGGGGATGCGGAACTCGGCGAACCAGCCCTCGGCGGTGGTGCGAGCGTGTACGTTCCAGACCCCGTCCCAGTCCCGGTTGCTGCGCCGGCCGTTGTCGGTGACCAGGGCATCCGCCCGGGCTCCGTTCGGATTGGTCACGAAGAGGTAGCCGGTGCGGTGGTCGGCGTAGGTGTCGATGATCACCTCGAAGCAGTCGTCGGAGCCCCAGCTGAAATCGCGTTCCATCCGGCTGGCGACGATCCGGTCGGGTTCGCGGTCATACCCCCAGAAGGCGATGTAGAAGGCGTCCTCGTCGTAGAGGATGGCGACCTCGGTGCGCTCGGTGACGGGAGCCCCCTCGGTCAGTTCCCGCTGGGTGAAGTTGGTGATGCGCGGGGCCGCCTGCCAGGCCGGCTCCTCGGGCAGGCCGTCCAGGCGGATCGAGCCGGTGAGGCGGACGGCCCGCAGAAGGGAGGGTTCGCTCGTCTGGGCGGCTGCTCCGAGCGGGAGCGCCAGCAGGATCAGCACGGCCGGGAGTACCCGGGATGCAGGGAAGACGTTCCGGCGGGATGCAGGGGGCGAAGGAGGGGACATCGTCATCATCCTGTCATCAGAGGTGGTCATGCTGGTCCGGACGGCCGCGCCATCCGGACGGCCGGTACTGGACATCGCGTGGAGGTCGAGATGAAGCGAACGAGCAGGTGGTTGGCGGTCGTCGGTGTGATCGCCGGTGTGGTCGTCCTGGCCGGTTGCGCCGGCGAGTGGAACGGTCGGGTCAAGGAGGAGAAGCGGGGGCTCCTCGCCCAGGCGGGCATCACAGAGGAAGCGGCCATCGCCAAAGCGCAGGCGGCGGTCCCCGCAGGGCAGATCCGCAAGGCCGAGATCGAGATGGAGGATGAAGCGCTCATCTTCACCTTCGACATCAAGGTCGAAGGGGAGAAGGGCGTCCGGGAGGTCCACCTCGACGCCATGACCGGGGCCCTCCTGACCGTCGAGAACGAGGGAGGGACGGAATCGGCCGAGACGGAGCAGGCGGAGGCCGAGGAAGATGAGGCCGCGGAGACAGCGGAGGAAGGCGAGGAGCAGGAAGCGGCCGAAGCGGGGGAGACGGCGAAGTGGGACGGGAAGGTCCAGGAAGAGACCCCCGGACTCCTGGCCAAGGCCAAGATCACGACGGAGCAGGCCGCCAAGAACGCGCTCGCCAAGGTCCCCGGCGGGGTAGTGACCGGCGGGGAGATCGAGATGGCGGAGGAGCGGCTCATCTATTCTCTCGATATCCGGGTGGCCGGACAGGAAGGGATCACGGAGGTCTGGGTCGACGCCCTGACCGGTGAGGTCGTCAAGATCGAGCACGAGAAGTAACCGGCCAGCAGAGGGTGAAGACATTCTCCCCATCCCGGTGCTGGTAGTCCAGCCGGCCGGAGTGGAGATGGGCGATCCAGTGGACGATCGAGAGTCCCAGTCTCTCTCCGGCCGGTCCCTCCTCCTCCCCCGCCCCTTCGATCGGCTCTCCTCCACTGGATACGGCGAGGCAGGCCCTCTCGCCCTCCCGGTAGGCCGAGACCGTGATCTCCACCTCCGGTCGACCGTGCCGCAGGGCGTTCTCGAGCAGCTCCAGGAGCACTTCCTGCAGCAGCTGGGGATTGCCCTGGGCGGTGACCGGTTCGATCCGACCCAGGCGGAGCCCCCGGCCTTCCTCGCGGGCCCGCCCGTTCATCAGTTCGGCACATTCGAGGGCCAGCCCGTCCAGTTCCACCTCGGCATCCACCGGCGGAGGACCGGTGACCTGGGCTTCGGCCAGCAGCAGCAGGTCCTTGACCCGGTAGGCCATCTGCTCCGCCGCCTGCCCGATCCGGCGCAGCGCCAGCCGGTACTCCTCCCCTTCCCGCGGTCGTCCGAGACCCAATGAACTCTCCCCCCGCACGATGGTCAGGGGGGTACGGATCTGATGGGCGACCTCGGAGAGGAACCGGCGATTCGATTCCTGGGCCGCCTGGAGCCGGCCGAGCAGCCCGTTGAATCGGGCGGAGAGCTCGTCCAGTTCGTCGGCCGGGGAGCCGACCGGGAGCCGCCGGTCGAGGGCACCCGGGTCGATACCGTCGATCGCCCGGGTGATCGCACGCAGGGGCACCAGCGCCCGCCGGCTGAACAGGTAGCCCGCCCCGAGCGAGAAGAACAGCATCAACGGCAGGCTGGCCAGTAACCAGGTCGCCAGCATCCTTCCCTCCTGCTCCAGCGGCTGCCGGGAGGCTCCGGCGACGACCAGGAAGTCGTCCGCCCGGGGGGGGGCCGCCAGGACGTAGCGCACATCGGCGGTGCGGTCGTCGGTGACCGTACCGGCACGAGGCCGTCCCATGCCGCCGGCGGTCCAGTCGGGCGGTCCGCCGGCCGGGGAGATCCCTCCCCGGGCGAGTTCCCGTCCCCGGCCGTCCAGCACCAGGTAAGTGAGATCGCTGCGGGGCCACTCCCCCAGGACCTCGGAGGCCAGCTCCGCGAGTTTGTCCCGGGCGCTCTCACTGGCTTCCAGATCGACCGCCGTGGCCAGCTCGACGGCCGCCCGGGTCAGGTCGGCCGTGAAGCGGATGTCGGCTCGCTGCCGCAGGAAGAGATAAAGCGCGCTGTCGAGCAGGGTCAGCCCGATCAGCAGCGCCGTCCCGTACCAGATGGCCAGGCGGATGCGCAGGCGGCTCACCGGCATCTCACGGCTCCCTCTCCGAGGCGGTGTAGCCCACCCCCCGGACGGTGTGGATGAGGGGACGGCGACCGGGCCGGTCGATCTTGCGTCGCAACCGCCCGACCAGCACGTCCACGACGTTGGCGACCGGCTCGAAGTTGTCGTCCCAGACGTGCTCGATGATCTGCCCCCGGTCGAAGACCCGGCCGGCGTGCCGGAGGAGGAACTCCAGGAGGGCGAACTCCCGGGCGGTCAGGTGGATCACCTCCCGGGCGCGCTTCACCGTGCGGGTGGCCGGATCGAGCTCGAGATCGTCCAGACGGAGACTGGGGCCGGGGACGACCGTCTTCCGGCGGGCCAGCGCCCGCAACCGGGCCATCAGTTCGGGAACGGCGAACGGCTTGGCCAGATAGTCGTCGGCTCCGGCGTCCAGGCCTTCCACCCGGTCGCTCAAACCTCCCCGGGCGGTCAGCACCAGGAGGGGGGCGTTCCCCCCCTGCCGGCGGTAGCGGCGGCAGACCTCCAGGCCGTCGATACCGGGGAGCCGCAGGTCGAGGATGACCAGGTCGTAGGGGGTGACGGCGAGCGCTTCCAGCGCCTCCTCCCCACGAGCGACGGTATCCGCCGCCCAGGCGGCCTCACGGACCGCCCGCGCGACCAGGTCGGCGACTCCGGAGTCGTCTTCTACAATCAACACCCGCATGCCGGGAACCTATCGCTCCACATGACAGGAGAATGACGGGGCGGCGGGGTGGCGATCCACCTGTCCGTCCCTAGCGGTCGGAGGGGACTGCGGCCGCCAGGGAGCCGTGGAAGAGCGCGGCATTGAAGAGGACGCGGAAGGTCCCGAAGGGCTGGCCGCGCCATTGTGGTTGGAAACCGAACAGCACCACGTGCCCCGCCCCACACCGCACATCCAGCGCCGCCGCCCGACCGTGCAGGTGCTCCTCCCCGAGCAGGAATCCGGAGAGGAGCGGGGAGCCGGCCTCCGGGTAACGGGCCAGCACACATCCCTCGAAGCCCTCGGTCGTCTCGAAGACCGGACTGCCGCCGAAGAAGATGGCCCCCTCGGCGGGCATGCCGGCGGTGACCGGATGGTCGGTGGCAAAGGAGGTCGCCAGGATGGAGCCGCTGATGGAGAACTCCGACCTCGAGAGCCGCGCTACGGCGTCGCGGACGGGCAACCGGAGCGCGTCGATCGCGAACCCGCAACTGGCGTTCCAGCAGACCAGGGTTCCCCCCGCCCGGACGAAGGCCTCCAGCGCCCGGTCCCCCTCCTCGCCGATCCCCCCCGCATAACGGGCCGGGACCGTCCCGGCCTGGAATCCCCGCCGGATGGTCCGGGCGCTGTAGTCGGCCAGCAGGATCACGTCGCAGCGCTCACGCAGCCCGGCAGCCAGGATGTCGTCGGGCCGCAGGGAAAGGAAGTCGAAGCCGTACTGCTCGAGCAGCCAGCGGGTCCACCCTTCGTCCATGCTGGCGGGCCAGGGGCGGAAGAGCCCGATCCGCGGCCGGGGAAGCCCGGTCCCGGACGGCCGGACCCGCTCCGCCTGCAGGTGCAGGGAGGCGACCATCTCCCGGAGCGTCGTCTCCTTCAGACCGGTCAGAAGGTAGCGTCCCCGCTCGTAACTCACCCTCCCCCCCTCCTCCCAGGCCCGGTTGACCGCGCGGAAGGCGTTGTTCTGGGCGGGGTCCACGGCCAGCGCGGCCCCGCTGCCGGTGACCCTCCCCTCGGGAGGGAGGATCCCGGCGGCCACCGGGTCGGTGTCGAAACCCACCCCCGGCACGCTGTCGAAGGGAGCCGGATCGGGGTAGGCGGCCCCGCTCCGGTCCGCCGCCCGCCAGTCGGCGACCGGCCCCGAGACGGGGGCCAGCGCGGCCCGGAGCTCGTCGGAGAGCGGTTCCCGCGCCTCCACCACCCGCAGGTCGAAGAGGTAGGGGAGCGTCCACCCCGACACATCGTAGGGCCGGGCGGGTTCCCCTCCCGGACCCTCCCGGAGGTCGGGATAGTGCTGCACCTCCAGCAGGGTGCGGGCCAGGGGTGCGTAGGACTGGTCCATCGGGACCACCCAGCTGCCGGCCGGGCAGGCGATCCCGTGGAGGGTGACCGGACGGATCAACCGCCGGACCTCCACTCCGTTGAAGGCCAGCCGGCGCAGCAGTTCGACGGCCGCCACCGGGTCGCGTTGGTCGGGGGGGAAGAAGTAGGCGTAGGGGGGCTCGGCGGCGTAGCGGCGGATGGCATCACGCCCCGCCTGGTAACGGTTGTAGAGCAGCTGCTCCCGGTAGGTGGCCGCGTAGTCGAGCACGGCGGTCGAAGCGGTGACCATGTAGGCGACCGCATCCCCCAGCCGCCACCATCCCCCCGGCCAGGGACTGGCGTAGAGGCTCTCCGGGCGCAGCTCGCGCCGGTCGGCCGGGAAGTCGCCGAGCGTGTAGTAGCGGGGGGTGGCGTAGGAGTAGAGGGCCGTCTCGGTCCAGAAGGCGATGCTGTTCTGGAGCATGGGCAGGTAGTCGATGTAGCCGGGGTACCAGGCGTCGAAGCTGCTGTAGTGGGTCGCCCCCACCTGACCGCGCTCTTCCAGCGCCTGGGCCATGTGCATCCCGATGGTGTTGGCCGTCCGGGTCATCAGGGGGTGGACCCGCTCTCCGATCGGGTCCTTGAACGGAGGGAGCCAGATGCGGGTCGGGAAGGGGGCGGTCTGGTGGTGGACGTAGCGGATCTGCGGTTCCCATTCCCGCCAGGTGCGCTCGATCACCCGCGACTCGATCATGTCGAGCATGTAGGCGTCCCGGTTGTTGTCGTGCCCGACGTACTTCTGGTAGAGCCAGGGGAGCGCGGCCGTCTCATAGGGCGTGCCCAGGTTGGCCCGGTACCACTCCGCCACGATGGTCTGGCCGTCCGGGTTCGCGGTCGGCCAGAGCATGAAGATGACCTCGGCCATGATGTGTTCGATCCGCTCATCCCCGGTGCCCGAGAGCAGTTCCCAGGCGAGCTGGATGGTGTGCTGCGAGGCGGCCACCTCGGAGGCGTGGACCGCGCCGTCGATGTGCACGATCGCCCGCCCCTCCCGGGCCAGTTCGCGGGCCTGCACATCGGTCAGCCCCTCGGGGTGGGCCAGCCGGCGCGAGATCTCCCGGTAGTGTTCGAGATGCGCGAGGTTCTCGGCGGAGGAGATCACAGCCAGGTAGAAGGGCCGGTCCTCCGAGGTCCGGCCGACCTCGAGCAGCCGGATCCGGTCGCTGGCGGCGGCCAAGGCCTGGAAGTAGCGAATCGATTCCTCGTAGGTGGCCAGGTGGAAATCCGCCCCGACCGGGTAGCCGAGCACCGACTCGGGGGTCGGTACCGTCTGGGCCCGCAGGGGCGCCCCGGAGAGAGAGAGGAAGAGGAGGCCGAAGCCGAAGGCCAAAAGGAGCGTAGAGCGTCTCATGGATCCCCGGTGCGCGAAGGGTGTCGGGCGTACCGGGGTCGATGATGGCATCACCGGCCGGATCTGTACATCACGACTTTCCGTCCCGGTCCCGGCTCCTCACTCGTAACGCAGCGCGTCGACCGGGTCGAGCGAAGCGGCCCGCAGGGCCGGTCCCCAGGCGGCCGTCACCGAGACGGCCATCATCAGGAGTGCGATCCCGCCGAAGGTCAGCGGGTCGCTCGGATCGATCCCGTAGAGCAGACTCCCGAGCAGGCGGGTGACCAGCAGGGAGAGGACCAGACCGATGGCCAGCCCGGTCCCGGCGATGCGCACCCCGTCGAATACCACGTCCCGCAGGACCCGCCCCCGATAGGCGCCCAGCGCGATCCGGATCCCCATTTCGCGAGTCCGGCGCGCCACATCGAAGGCGATCATCCCGTAGAGCCCGACCAGGCCGAGCCCCAGGGCGAGCAGCCCGAGACTCCCGATCAGCCACGCCAGCAGGCGGGGGACGAAGGTCATGATCTCCAGGTGCCGGGCGATGGTCTTGTACTCGAATATCGGCATGCCGGGATCGATCATCCGGACGGTCTCCCGGAACCCCTGCTCGTAGCGGGCCGGGTCGCCCGTGGTGGCCACCACCAGGCTCAGGGTCACCCCCGTCTCGCTGGGGATCGCCCGCCACGGCACATAGAGGAAACTCCGGGACGGCTCACCCAGGGTGCGGTACTTCCCGTCGGCGGCCACCCCGACCACCTCCCACTCCCGGTCAGGGTAGGAACGGATGGTGAGCCGCTTCCCGAGCGGTTCCTCGCCCGGCCAGAGACGCTCGGCCAGGGTCTGGTTGACGATGGCGGCCCCGATCCCCTCCCGGCCGTCCTCGGCCCGGAACTCCCGTCCGCGCAGGAGCGGGATCCCCATGGTCGCCAGGTACCCCTCGCCGATGCTGGCTACGTCGGTCGGGAGAGCAGCGGGTTCGGGCGTCTCGGTGCTCGGGGGGAGACCCACGGATGATATGTGGACCCCCGGGCCGAGCGGCAGGGCGCTGATACAGGCGGCCGAGGTCACCCCGGGTTGTGCTTCGATCCGCGACTTCAGTTCGTCGAAGAAATACTCGGTCTGCTCGCGGCTGTAGCGCCGCACCCCGGTGTTGAAGACCGCTACGAAGCCCCGGCGCAACTCGAAGCCCGGATCGACCCGGTGGAAGTTGAGCAGGCTGCGCACGAACAGTCCGCTGGCGATGAGCAGGACCGTGGACACGGCCACCTGGGCGGTCACCAGCAGCCCGCGCAGACGGAGACGCCGTCCCCAGAGGTTCGGTCGCGTCTCGTTCTTGAGCACGGAGAGCAGGTCGGGGCGCGAGGCTTTGAGGGCGGGGAGGAGTCCGAAGAAGAGTCCGGTGGCCACCGTGAGCAGCAGCGTGTAGCCGAGCACGCCGCCGTCCAGCCGCAGATCGAGGGTGAGGGGGATCGGGAAAGGAGGCTGCAGGTTGACGACCAGGTTCATGAGCAGGGCGGCAACCGCCACCGCCGGCACCCCGCCGAGCAGGGCGAGGAAGACGCTCTCGGTGAGCAGTTGCCGGACCAGCCGGCCGCGGCCGCTGCCCAGCGCCATGCGCACTGCGATCTCGCGCTGGCGCACGGTGGCCCGGGCCAGCAGCATGCCGGCCAGGTTGGTGCAGGCCACCAGCAGCGCCAGCCCCACCATACCCAGCAGCAGGAGGCCGACCATCCGGACGGGCTGGTCGAACATGGCGTGGATGCCGATGTCGCGGACCGGCAGCACGCTCAGCCGCCACTCCCCCGGATGGACTTCGCGGATCCGCTCCCCGGCAGCCAGTACCGCCGCCCGGGCGGCGGCCAGGCCGACGCCCGGACGGAGCCGTCCCTTGACGCTGAAGAGGAATTGGGCCTTTCGGTTTTCGATCGAGGCGATCCCTCCGCCGACCATCGGGTCGTGGCCCAGGCAGACCCAGTATTCAGCCTTCATGGGGAGCAGGCCGGGGAAGTCACGGGGAGCGATGCCGACCACGGTGTAGTCCACCCCGCTGATCCGGACGGTGCGGCCGAGCACGCCCGGGTCGGCGCCGAAGCGGCGCCTCCAGCCCCGGTCGGAGAGCACGATGACCGGCGGGGCCTCCGGCCGGTCGTCCTGGTCAGTCAGGAGCAGACGCCCCAGTTGCGGCCGGACTCCGAGCATCTCGAAGTACGCGTCGCTGACCGCCTCGCCGTAGATGTACTCACTGCCGCTTTTGTCCTCGAGGATCCCGATC
>CAZFHZ010000095.1:0-12555 GCA_964519015.1 uncultured Gemmatimonadota bacterium
CCGAGTACGGGGAGACCACCGTCACGTGCTCCTGTGGCAACACGTTCACCACGCGTTCGACCGCGATGGGTGACATGCACGTGGAGTTGTGCAGCAAGTGCCATCCCTTCTACACCGGCAAGCAGAAGCTGGTGGACACGGCGGGTCGCGTGGAGCGGTTCCGGAAGCGGTACGCAGCGGCCGAGACCGCCTCCGCCGCCAAGGCCTCCGCCGCCAAGGCCTCCGGGAAGGCCGGTCGGAAGAAGGGCTGAGCCGGGCGTCGGCCGTTTCCGGGTGATGGGCCGTCGGGGGGGGTGCTCGGCGGCGCATCACCCGTTCTATTTCCAGGGGCCGGCGAACCCCCGTCGGTCCCGGGCGTCCACCACCAGGGGAGGGCCATCAGGCCGGCACCATGTTCGCTTCGCTCAAAGACGCCGAAACCCGGCTCCAGGAACTGCGCGGGCGGCTCGCCGAACCCGGGATCCACGCGGACGCCCGCCGCTTCCGTGAACTGGGACGGGAGCACCACCGCCTGGAGCGGCTGGTGGGTGTCTGGCGGGAACTGGAGCGGGCGCATAGCGATCTGGAAGAGGCGCGGCGGATCGTCCAGGCGGGAGAAGACCCCGAACTGGTCGAACTCGCCCAGGCCGAGATCCCCGCGGCCCAGGAGCGCCTCGATTCACTCCGGACCGAACTGCAGGACCTGCTCATCCCCCCCGATCCCGACGACGACCGCAACACCATCGTGGAGATCCGGGCCGGCACCGGCGGGGAGGAGGCGGCCCTCTTCGCCGCGGACCTCTTCCGGATGTACCACCGCTACGCGGAGCGGCGCGGCTGGCGGCTCGAGGTGATGAGCACCAGCCAGGCCGAGGCGGGCGGTTTCAAGGAGATCATCTTCCTGTTGTCCGGCGAGGAAGTCTTCGGCCGCATGCGCTGGGAGAGCGGCGTGCACCGGGTGCAGCGGGTTCCCCGGACCGAGGCGCAGGGACGCATCCATACCTCGGCCGCCTCGGTGGTGGTGCTCCCCGAGGCCGAAGAGGTGGAGGTCGCCCTCGAACCGGAGGACCTGCGGGTGGATGTCTTCCGCTCCTCCGGTCCCGGGGGACAGAGCGTGAACACCACCGACTCGGCGGTGCGGGTGACCCACCTGCCGACCGGCCTGGTGGTGAGCTGTCAGGATGAGAAGAGCCAGCTCAAGAACAAGTCCAAGGCGCTCAATATCC
Organism: uncultured Gemmatimonadota bacterium; assembly: GCA_964519015.1. GTDB lineage: Bacteria > Blakebacterota > Blakebacteria > Blakebacterales > CAYUVJ01 > CAZFHZ01. Next base: position 1,206 of record CAZFHZ010000095.1, read on the forward strand.
TCCGATCCCGCCTGCTGGAACGCATGCGCTCCGAGCAGGCCGCCGGTGAGGCGGCCGAGCGCCGCCAGATGGTCGCCGGCGGTGACCGCTCGGCCAAGATCCGCACCTACAACTTCCCCCAGAACCGGATCACCGACCACCGGGTGAAACTGACCCTCTACGACCTGAACGGGGTCATGGACGGGGAACTGGACGGGCTGATCGACCGGCTCCGCCTGGAACTGGGAGCGGGGGCGGTTGCCCTGGCCCGGCTGGAAGTGACGGGATGAACGCGCTGGTCTCGTCCGGCCTGCGGCAGCGCCTGGAGGAGACGGCCGAACGCCTGGCCGAGGCGGGCATCCCCTCGGCCCGGGTCGAGGCCGAGGGGTTGATGGGCGTGGCCATCGGTCAGGTCCAGCGCCACACCCTCTACCTGGAGGAGCGCGACCTGGAACCGGAAGAGGCGGCCCGGTTGGAAACCGCCCTCCAGCGCCGCCTGGACGGCGAACCCCTCCCGTACATCACCGGTGAAGCCGCCTTCCGCCTGCTCACCCTGAAGGTGGACCGGCGGGCCCTGATCCCCCGGCCGGAAACCGAAGGGCTGGTCGAAGTGGCGCTGCGGCTGAGCGGCTCGCAGGACCGGGTGAGCGCGCTCGATGCCGGCACCGGGAGCGGAGCCATCGCCCTGGCCCTGGCCACCGAGCGGCCCACCTGGACGGTCCTGGCGGCCGATCTGAGCCCGGCCGCCCTCGATCTGGCCCGGGAGAACGCCGACCGGCTGGGCGTCGGGCGTATCCAGTGGCTCGAAGCGGACATCACCAGCCTCTTCTTCTGGCGCCTGGTCCCCCCCATCGACCTGGTCGTGAGCAACCCCCCTTATGTCGCCGAGTCGGAATGGGCCGACCTGCCGCGGGAGATCCGTGAACATGAGCCGGCCGGGGCCCTGCTGGCCGGGCCCGACGGTCTGGCGGTGATCGCTCCGCTGCTGGAGGGGGCGTCGATGCGGGTCAAGCCGGGGGGTATGGTGGTGGTCGAGATCGGCGAGCACCAGGGGGAGGCGGTCCTCGACCTGGCCCGGCAGAGCGGATTCACCGACGCCCGGATCGCCCCCGACCTCTCGGGGCGTCCCCGTTACCTCATCGCGGAACAGAGACGGAGCCCGGCCTGATGGACTCTTACCGTATCCGGGGGGGGATCCCCCTGCAGGGGAGTGTGCCGGTCGGCGGCTCCAAGAACGCCGCCCTCCCGGTGCTCATCGCCGCCCTCCTGGCTGAGGAGGGGACCAGCGTGGTCCGGAACGTCCCCGACCTGCGCGACATCCAGACCGCCCTCCAGGTGCTCGAGCACCTGGGGGTGAAGGCCACCCACGACCGGGGGAGCGCCACGGTGACCCTGGAGGCCTCCGCCCTGACCGGTCGGGAGGCCCCCTACGAGCTGGTCAAGCAGATGCGGGCCTCCTTCCTGGTGCTGGGACCCCTCCTGGGACGGCTCGGCCGCGCCCGGGTGAGCCTGCCGGGGGGCTGCGCCATCGGACCCCGGCCGGTCGACCAGCACCGGAAGGCTTTCCAGGCCATGGGGGCTTCGATCCGGGACGAGGGGGGCTACATCGTGGCCGAGGCCTCCCCGCTGCGCGGTGCGGGCGTTTACTTCGACCGTCCCAGCCATACCGGGACCGAGAACGTGATCATGGGCGCGGTGCTGGCCGAAGGAGCCACCACCATCGTCAACGCCGCCTGCGATCCGGAGGTGGTCGACTTGGCCGAGGCGCTCAACGCCGCCGGCGCGCGCATCCAGGGGGCGGGGAGCACCGTCGTCACGGTCGAAGGGGTGCGCCGGATCCGGCCGCTCGATCACGCCGTCATGCCCGACCGCCTGGAGGCGGGGACCTTTCTGATGGCGGGGGCCGTGACCGGGGGCTCGGTCCGGGTCGAAGGGGCCCGCGGCGACCACCTCGGGATGGTGCTGGCCAAACTCCGGGAGATGGGCCTGGAAACGGACGAGGATGCCGGCGGGGTGACGGTGAAGAGCCGGGGCCGTCCCCGGGCCGCCCAGGTGATCACCTATCCCTATCCCGGGTTTCCGACCGACCTGCAGGCCTCGATCATGACCCTGGCCTGTCTGGCCGAGGGCACCAGCATCATCCGGGAGACCGTCTTCGAGGACCGCTTCCTCCACCTGGCCGAACTGGCCCGGCTGGGGGCCCAGATCCGGGCGGTCGGGGACGAGGCCACGGTGGTGGGGGTGGAGCAGCTCCAGGGGGCGGAGGTGATGGCCAGTGACATCCGGGCGGGGGCCGGCCTGGTGCTGGCCTGCCTGGCCGCCCGGGGGGAGTCGACGGTCAACCGCATCTACCATGTCGACCGCGGCTATGCCCGCCTGGAGGAGCGGCTGACGGCGCTGGGGGCCGACATCCGTCGCGAGAAGGAGGAGGCGTGAGCGGGTCGGGATTCATCCACCTGCACAACCACAGCGAATACAGCCTGCTGGACGGTGCCTGCCGCACCCGGGACATGGTCGATCAGGCCGTGGCCTACGGGATGCCGGCCCTGGCCCTGACCGATCACGGTTCCCTCTTCGGGGTAATCGAGTTCTACCGTAACGCCGTGGCCGCCGGTATCAAGCCGATCGTGGGCTGCGAGGTCTACGTGGCGCCCGGCGACCGGCGCGACCGCCGTCCCCGCCAGGGGGAGGTCGCCTGGCACCTCGTCCTGCTGGCCCGCAACACCCGGGGCTACCAAAATCTCATGAAGCTCTCCAGCCTCGGCTACCTGGAGGGCTTCTATTACAAGCCGCGGGTGGACAAGGCCCTGCTGCGGGAGCACTCGGAGGGGCTGATCGCGCTCTCCGCCTGCCTGAAAGGGGAGGTGACCTCCCATAACGTCGCCCGCCGCCCGGACGCGGCCAAGAAAGCCGCCCTGGAGTACCAGGAGATCTTCGGGGAAGGGAACTTCTACCTGGAGGTGCAGCACCACGACATCGAGGACGAGATCCGCAACATCGACCTGATGATCTCCCTCTCGCGCGAACTGGGCATCCCGCTGGTGGCCACCAACGACATCCACTTCATGCGCCCCGAGCATGCCGACAGCCATGAGGTCCTGCTCTGCGTGCAGACCGGGAAGACCCTCAGCGACACCGACCGCATGCGCTCCAACCGGCGCCTCTACTTCCGTTCCCCCGACGAGATGAGCCAGCTGTTCGCCGGCCTCCCCGAGGCGCTCTCGAACACCGCCGATATCGCCGAGCGGTGCAACCTGGTCCTCGAGTTCGGGCAGATGCACCTGCCGCGCTACCCGCTGCCGGCCGGGTTCTCCTCGCTGACCGAGTACATGCGACACCTGGCCTTCGAGGGAGCGCGGAAGCGTTACCCCGCGATCCTCCCGGAGCTGGAAGACCGGTTGGACCACGAGTTGAAGACCATCGACCAGATGGGGTTCGCCGGCTACTTCCTGGTGGTGGCCGACTTCACCCAACAGGCGCGCCGGATGGGCATCCCGGTCGGTCCGGGACGCGGTTCGGCGGCCGGCAGCCTGGTCTCCTACTGTCTGGGCATCACCAACATCGACCCGATCAAGTACGACCTGCTCTTCGAACGCTTCCTCAATCCCGAGCGGGTCAGCATGCCCGACATCGACATCGACTTCTGCTACGAGCGCCGCAACGAGATCATCCGGTACGTGGTGGACAAGTACGGGGAGGAGAGCGTCGCCCAGATCATCACCTTCGGGACGATGAAGGCGCGGGCGGCCGTGCGCGACGTCGGCCGGGTGATGGGGCTCCCCTACAGCGAGGTGGACCGGCTGGCCAAGCTGGTCCCCGAGGAGTTGGGGATCGAGCTGGAGAACGCGCTGCGCCAGGAACCGGCGCTGCAGGAAGCGGTCGCCGCCGACGAGAAGTACCGCCGCCTCTTCGAACACGCCCGCGTCCTGGAGGGACTCTCCCGGCACGCCTCGACCCATGCGGCCGGGGTGGTCATCGCTCCCGGTCCCCTGACCGACTACGTCCCCCTCTACCGCGGTTCCAAGGGTGAGATCACCACCCAGTACAGCATGACCAACGTGGAGGAGGTCGGCCTGCTCAAGGTCGATTTCCTCGGCCTGCGCACCCTCACCGTGCTCCATGAGGCGATCGGCCTGGTGGAACAGCTGGGGGAGTCCATCGACCTGGACGCCCTCCCGCTCGACGATGCGGACACCTACGAGCTGTTCAGCCGGGGGGACACGGTCGGTATCTTCCAGTTCGAGTCCTCCGGCATGCGTGACTACCTGCGCAAACTGCGCCCGACCTGTTTCGACGATCTGATCGCGATGAACGCCCTCTACCGTCCCGGCCCGCTCGGCTCGAACATGGTGGACGACTTCATCGACCGCAAACACGGCCGCAAGCCGATCGAGTACCCGCATCCGGTCCTGCGGCCGATCCTGGAGGGTACCTACGGCATCCTCGTCTACCAGGAACAGGTCATGCGCATCGCTTCCGAGATGGCCGGCTTCTCGCTGGGGGAAGCCGACCTGCTGCGTCGCGCCATGGGGAAGAAGAAGGCCGAGGTGATGGAGGAGCAGCGGGAGGCGTTCGTGGCCGGGGCGGTCGCGCGCAAGACCGACCGGGCGATCGCCGAACGGGTCTTCGAACTGATGGCCTTCTTCGCCGGGTACGGATTCAACAAGAGCCATTCGACCGGCTACGCCCTGGTCGCCTACCAGACCGCCTGGCTGAAGGCGCACCACCCGGCCGCCTTCATGGCGGCGACCCTCTCCAGCGAGATGGGGGATTCCGACCGGGTGGTCATCCTGATCGAGGAGGCGCGGCGGCTCGGGCTGGAAGTGGCCCCCCCCGACGTGAACGAATCGCAGGACAAATTCAGCGTCACCCCGGGGGGGATCATCCGCTTCGGGCTGGGGGCGGTCAAGAACGTCGGGCACGGCGCCATCGGTTCGATCCTGGAAGCGCGGCGGGAGGGGGGGCCCTTCACCAGCCTGACCGACCTGCTGGAGCGCACCGACCTGCGCTCGCTCAACCGGCGGGTGCTCGAGAGCCTCATCGCCGCCGGGGCCTTCGACAGCCTGGGGGGGCACCGCGCCCAGATGCTGGCGGCGCTCTCCGGCCAGCTGGAGGCCGCGCAGTGGCGGCAGAACGAGCGGGAGAAGGGGCAGGTCAGCCTGTTCGACGGGGGCGCCGAGGAGAGTCCGCTGGCGGCTCCCGAGGCGGGACTACCCGAGGTCCCCGAGTGGAGCCTCCACGAGATGCTGGCCCGCGAGAAGGAGGCGCTCGGGTTCTACGTCTCCGGCCATCCCCTGGAGCGCTACCGGGACGAGGTCAACGCCTTCGCGACGGCCCGGCTGGGGGAGCTGGAGCAGCAGTCGGACAACAGCACCGTGGCGGTGACGGGAGTGGTGACCGGGGTGACCCGTAAGACCGACCGGAAGGGGAACCCGATCGCCTTCGTGACCCTGGAGGACTTCACCGGCAGCGCCGAGATGCTCGTCTTCAGCGAGACCTACCTCCAGTACTCCGAGCTGGTGCGCGAGGACCGGATGCTGCTCATCAAGGGACAGGTCTCCAAGCGAGAGGGGGAGACCCCCAAGGTCCGGGTGGCCGAGATCATCCCGCTCGAGCAGGCCCGGGGGCGGCTGACCCGTTCCCTCCACCTGCTGCTGGTGAGCGACGAGGGGAGCGAGCGTGCCCGGCGCGCCCGGAGCATTCTGGACGAGCATCCGGGGGAAGTCCCGGTGTACATTCATCTCGAACACGGCGAGGAGGGCCCGCCGCTCCGTCTCCGTTCCCGCACCGCACGCATCGATCCCGCGGGGCCACTCCTGGAGCGCCTCAAGAGCGTCCTGGGTGATGAGAATGTCTGGGTCAGTACCTGACAGCGTACACCGCACGGCAACCGCAGCCGCGGCCCTGGCCGGCCTGCTGCTGGCGGGGTGCGCCTATTCCTTCAGTTCCGGACTCCCCCCCCACATCAAGAGCGTGGCCGTGCCGGTCTTTGCCAACGAGACCAGTGAGTTCGGCATCTCCGAGGAGATCACCGACCGGCTGGTCGCCGCCCTGGTGCGGGACGCCACCCTCCGGGTCGTCCAGAACGAGGAGGAGGCCAGCAGTGTGCTCATCGGCACGGTCAAGACCTACTCCGAGGAACCGAGCGGCTACACCCGGGATGAGAAAGTAGAACGCTACACCATCCGCATCACGGTCTCGGTCCGCTTCTACGACCGGATCAAGGACGCCACCCTCTGGGAGTCGGAACGCGTCTTCGGCTCGGCGCTCTACCCGAACGAGGGGCCGGAGCAGCGGGCGACCGGCCTGGAGCAGGCGATCGGTCAACTCGTGGACGAAGTGCTCGCCGGTGTGGTGGCCGGCTGGTGACGGCCGTGCCCCGCTCACTCCTCCGGTTCTCCACCGTATCCCTGCTCATCCTGCTGCCGGCCGGCTGCGCCTCCGGCGTCCACCGCCCGGTGATGCCGTCGGGGATGCTCTCGGGGGAGCGGATCGAGCTCGATGTGCGCGCCCCTCTCTTCCGGGATGCCGGAAACCAGGGATGGGTGGTGCACGTCCACGTCGCCTTCCCCCGCTCGCGGCTGCTCTTCCTGCGGGAGGAGACCTCCGGTGAGACCCGCTGGCGGGCCGATTTCGAGTGGCGGGTGGTGCTCAAGACCGTCCGGGGCGGGCAGGTCGGGGGTGGTGTTTATGCTAGGTCGGTCCTGCTGGGGGAGGGGGAGCGGCCGGAGGACCCCGGGGCCCGGGTGCACGTCTTCCAGGCGGTCACCATCCCCCCCGGGCGCTACCGGGTGGAAGTCACGGTGGTCGACAACAACTCGGTCCGGCGGGGGGGGGCAGGGATTGAGATCGAGGCCTTCGCCTACCTGGCCGGGGAGCCCGGCCTGAGTGACCTGGAAGCAGTGCGGATCCCCGGCGGCACCGCTGCGGCGGGTCATGAGGAGCATGCGGAGGAGGTGCTGGTCTCGGGGCGGACCGACGAGGACGCCGCTGCGGTCGGATTACGCTACGAGGTGTACGCGATGCCGCCCGGCGCCCGGCTGATCAGCCGCCTGATCGACGAAGGGGGGACGGCGGTCCGCTCCCAGGAACGGGCGGCCCCGCCGGGGCTGCGGGTCACCGTCCGGGACACCCTGGAGATCACCGGCCTGAGGGAGGGGTCCTACCGGCTGCAGGTGGCGGCGCAGGAGGTGGGCGCCCGGCCGCTGGTCCGGGAAGGACTCCTGATCGTCCAGCGTCCGCTCCTGGCCGACGGTTTCGACCGGGAGGCGACCCTCGAGCAGGCGGCCCTCTTCGCCCCGCCCGAAGCGGTGGAACGGTTGAAGGGACTGGAGGAGGAGGGCCGGCGCAGGCTCCTCGACAGCCTGTGGGTCGCCCTCGATCCGACCCCGGAGCACGTCGTTGCCGAAGTCCACCCCGGTTACCGGAACGAGGTCCGCGAGGAGTTCGTCCGGCGCCTGCGGCAGGCGGAGGACCGCTGGTCGCTGCCGGGGCGGCACGGCTGGCGGACCGACATCGGACGGGTCTACGTCTCCTACGGGGAACCGGACGAGGTCCGGGAGGAGCGGAACCTGCGGCCGGCGACCAGCCCGCTCGACGACCCGCGGGAGGTCCGCAGCCAGATCTGGATCTACCGGGAGCCGCCGGCCTACTTCCGGTTCGAGTTCGATCGCGACCGCGGATGGCGTTTGCTGCCGGATTCGGGGATACCGCCGGGAGCGCGCTGAACAGAGTCCGACACCATCACCGACACGGAGAGGAGCGGGGAAGGCATGCCGTTCACGCCCAAGGAAGTACTCGACATCGTCAAGGAGAACTCCGTCGAACTGATCGACCTCAAGTTCATGGATTTCCCCGGCCTGTGGCAGCACTGCACGGTCCCGGCCAACAAGCTCGACGAGGACGCCTTCGAAGCGGGCTTCGGGTTCGACGGCTCCAGCATGCGGGGCTGGCAGAAGATCTTCGAGAGCGACATGCTCATCGTGCCCGATCCCGACACCGCGATGCTCGATCCCTTCTACGAGACCCGCACCCTCGGCCTGATCTGCGACATCTACGACCCGGTCACCAAGAAGCGCTACGAGCGCTGCCCCCGCTTCATCGCCTCCAAGGCGGAGGCGTACCTGAAGAGCACCGGCCTGGCCGACACCGCCTACATCGGCCCCGAGGCCGAGTTCTTCATCCTGGACGAGATCCGCTACGCCGCGGAAGCCCACCACGCCTTCTATTTCGTAGACAGCAAAGAAGGGCAGTGGAACACCGGCCGGGAGGAGAACCCCAACCTGGCCCACAAGCCGCGTTACAAGGAAGGGTACTTCCCGGTGCCCCCCCACGATTCGATGGCCGACATCCGCAACGAGATGGTCCAGGTCATGCGCTCGCTCGGCATCGACGTGGAAGCGGCCCATCATGAAGTGGCCACCGGCGGGCAGATGGAGATCGACGTCCGCTTCGACTCGCTGCTGGCCATGGCCGACAAGATGATGCTCTACAAGTACGTGGTGAAGAACGTGGCCCGGAAGCACGGCAAGACCGTGACCTTCATGCCCAAGCCTCTCTACGGCGACAACGGTTCGGGCATGCACACCCACATGAGCCTGTGGCAGGGGAACAAGCCGCTCTTCTACGGGGAGGGGTACGCCAACCTGAGCGACTTGGCCCTCTACTTCATCGGCGGCATCCTGAAGCACGCCCGGGCCATCACGGCCATCACCAACCCGACCACCAACTCCTTCAAGCGTCTGGTCCCGGGCTTCGAGGCGCCGGTCAACCTGGCCTACAGCCAGCGCAACCGCTCCGCCTCCATCCGGATACCGGTCTACAGCCAGGTGCCGCAGTCGAAGCGGATCGAGGTGCGCTTCCCCGACCCGACCTGCAACCCCTACCTCTCCTTCAGCGCCCTGCTGATGGCGGGGCTCGACGGCATCCAGAACAAGACCGATCCGGGGGAGCCGCTCGACAAGGACATCTACGACCTGCCCCCTGAGGAACTGGCCCTGGTCCCCTGCACTCCCGGCGGCCTCGACGAGGCCCTCCAGTGCCTGCGCGAGGACCACGAGTTCCTGCTCAAGGGGGACGTCTTCAGCGAGGACGCGATCAACGCCTGGATCGGGTACAAGATGGAGCGCGAGGTCAAGCAGATGCGCCTGCGGCCCCACCCCTACGAGTTCGTGCTCTACCACGACGCGTGAACGCTCCCGAGCACCCGCTGGAAGAGGTCCGGGCCCGGTTCGAAGAGGATCGGGCCCGGATCATCGAGCGGCACCGTCAGGGTATGGGAGGCGGGGAGAACGTCCACGCCTACCGGCGGCTGGTGGACGCGACCGTGCGCACCCTGGCCGACCGGCTGCTGACCGGCTCTTCCCCGCTCGCCGTGCTGGCCGTCGGCGGTTACGGCCGGGGTGAACTCGCCTTCGGCTCCGATCTCGATCTCCACCTGGTCCACGCCGGTCCCGAACCCCCCGCCGGGGTGCGCCCCTTCATCCAGTCGCTCTGGGACCTGGGACCGCGGATCGGGCACCAGGTCGTGACCGTGGAGGAGGCGCTCGACCTGGCCGCCTCCGACGCCCAGACCCTGACCGCCGCCCTGGAGATGCGCCCCCTGTGGGGGGATCCCGGGCTGGCCGCGGACTACGGGGAGCGCATCCGCCGCCAGGTCCTGGAGCCGCGCCGCCGAACCTACCTGGAGACCAAGGTGGCCGAGCTGGAACGCCGCCACCGGGAGGCCGGTGACACCGTCTACCTCTCCGAGCCCGACGTCAAAGAGTCCCCCGGCGGGCTGCGCGACCTGCATACCCTCCTCTGGCTGAGCAACGCCGCCGGCGGTCCCCGGACCTGGGGGGAGTACCTGTCCCGTCACGCTCCCGAGGGGGAGGTGTGGCGCCGCCTGCAGGAGGCCTGGGACCTGCTCTGGCGGGTCCGCAACGCCCTCCACCTGCTCAAGGGGCGCCCCTGGGACCGGCTCGACCATGCCGGCCAGCTCGCCCTTTCAGAGGAACTGGCCTACACCGGCAGCCGCGGCCGGCTCCCGGTCGAGGTCTTCATGCGGGAGTATTACCGGGCGGCCTGGGAGGTCTACGCCTTCACCCGCCTGCAGTTGGCCCGCGGGGGCTGGGAACTGCGGGGCGGGGGGCCGGTCGCCCTCTCGGTGCTGGCCAGCGGCGAGGAGGGGGTGCACTGGGAGCCCCACGACCTGGAGGAGGTCCCGCTGGCGGTTGTGAACGGCTTCCGGCGGCTCGCCCTGGAGCGGGACCGGCTGGCCGAGGAAACGACCGTCTACCTGCACCGGCACGGCCGCCGGCTGGGCACGGCCGCCCGCGCCCATCCCGGCCACGGCCGGCTCTTCCTGGAGCTGCTGGAGGCCCCGCACGCCGCCTGGTCGCTCCACGCCATGCACCAATTGGGCGTGCTGGGGGGGGTGCTGCCCGAGTTCGAGCGGCTGACCGCCCTGGTCCAGTTCGACCCCTACCATCACTACACCGCCGACGAGCACACGTTGCGGATGCTCGATGTGCTGGAGGTCGTGCTCGATCTCAAAGTCACGCCGCACCAGGACGATCCCGCACCGCCGGGCGCATCCGCACGCCCGCACGTACCCGCACGCCCGAACGTACACGTGCACCAGGCCCCTCGCGTTCTTCAGACTTCTCTCGCGGCAGCCGCCGAGGAACTCCCCGGCGACCGCTGGCGACCCGCTCCTCACGACCTGGGGATCCTGCGGCTGGCCATCCTCTACCACGACATCGCCAAGGGGACGCGGGCGGGAGGCCACGCCGAGCGGGGCGCCCGCATGCTGCAGACCGCCGGCCGGCGGCTCGGCCTGGAGCGGGCCGACCTGGCCGACGCCGTCTTCCTGGTCCGCCACCACCTGGTGCTGAGCGAGGCGGCCCAGCGGCGGGACATCCGGGAGGAGGCCCTGCTGCGACGGCTCCAGCGCCTGGTGCGCAACCCCCGCCGGCTGCGGCTGCTGGCCCTGCTGACGGTGTGCGACCAGGCGGCCCTGGCGCCGGGAGTGTTGACCCCCTGGAAGGTGCGGCTGCTGGTCGAGCTGGTCGAACGCCTGCAGGAGCGGATGGCGGGCGGGCCCCCTCCGGGGCCCGAGCACGACCGGGCCCGGGTGCTCCGCACCCTGCGGGCCGACCGGCTGGAGGCGGCCCGGCTCTTCCTGGCCGCCATGCCGCCGCATTATGCCCGCGAACTGGAGGAGGAACGGCTCTTCCGCGACCGGGAGCTGGTCTCAGCCTTCCTGGCCGCTGAGTCGGCCCCGGATCGGGTCATCGTCGAAGTAGAGCAGCGCAAGGAGAGTTCCCTGCTCACCCTGGTGGCCCGCGACCGGCCGGCTGTGCTGGCTCGGATCTGCGGACTTCTGGCC
>CAZFHZ010000096.1:0-12449 GCA_964519015.1 uncultured Gemmatimonadota bacterium
ATGGCGTCGGGGAGCCAGATGTGCAGCGGGAACTGGGCCGACTTACCGATCGCCCCCAGGAAGAGGAGGATGCCCGCGGTGGTCAGGGCGCCACCCCCCAGGTGTCCGGCCGCGATTCCCAGCCGGATCTGCTCCAGGTCGAAGGTGCCCAGGGCGGTCAGCACGATCCCGATGCCGACCAGAAGACCGGCGTCCCCCACCCGGTTGACGATGAAGGCCTTCTTGGCGGCGTTCGAAGCGGAGTCCTTCTCGAACCAGAAGCCGATCAGGAAGTAGGAGGAGGCCCCCACCAGCTCCCAGAAGATGAACAGGGTCACCAGGTTATCGGAGAGGACGATCCCGGCGATCGAGAAGGTGAACATGCTCATGTAAGCGAAGAAGCGGCTGTAGCGCTCATCACCGTGCATGTAGCCGATGCTGTAGACGTGGATCAGGAAGGTGACGAAGAGCACGGCCGTGAGCATGATCGCCATCAGGTTGTTGGCCAGTACTCCGACGGTCAGATGGAAGTCGCCGACCACGAACCAGACCACCTGCGTCGGGCCCTCCGACCAGACCCAACCCGGATCGTATGCCCCGATCGCCTTGAAGAAGATGGGGAGGCTGAGCAGGAACGAGCCGAAGACGGCCAGCACCGCGAGCCAGTCCCCCTGCCTGGGCAGACGCCGGCCGACCAGGAGGTTTATCCAGAAGGCCAGGAAGGGCAGCAGCAGGATCAGCAGGGCATTCGTGAGCAGGTTCACCCTGTCCTATCCTTTCATGAGGTCGGCTTCGTCCACGTCGACGGAGCCCAGCAGCTTGTAGTAGTTCAGGATGATAGAGAGCGCCACGGCCGCCTCGGCCACCGCCACCACGATCACGAACAGGGAGGCCACCTCACCGGCCGGGCCGGTGGGGGCGAAGCGGGAATAGGCCACAAAGTTAAGGGCGGAGGCGTTCAGGATGAGTTCCACCCCCATGAGGATGGCCAGCGCGTTGCGCCGGACCATCACGGCCGCCAGCCCCAGGGCGAAGAGGAGGGTGGCGACGACGACGTAGTGCACCAGGCCGATCATGACTTCCTCCGGGCCATGTAGCTCGCTCCCAGCAGGGCGATCAGCAGCAGGACCGAGACCACCTCGAAGGGGAGGATGTACTCGTTCATGAAGAGGTGCCCGATCCCCCACGGTCCCGGCCCCTGCAAATCGGCGACACGGTCGGTGAAGGGACCGGCGCCAAGGGCAACCACGAGCAGAAGAGTGGTGATCGTGGCGGTCAGCAGGGCGAGCACCTTCTGTGTCCCCGTCATACTGATCCGGGCGAACTCGATGTCACGGGTCAGCACGATGGCGAAGAGGATCAGCACCAGGATCCCACCGATGTAGAGCAGCAGCTGGGCACCGGCCAGGAAGGCGGCCCCCAGCAATCCATAGAGGATGGCCACCCCGCCGAAGGCGGCCAGCAGCGCGAAGGCGGCGTTGATGAGCTTGCGCGCCAGCACCACGGCCAGCGCGGCCCCGACCGTCAGGACGGCCGCCGAATAGAAGATCACCGCTTCCCAGTTCAAGGCCTCACGCCTCCTTCCCCGGCTCGGAGGATCCGCCCCCTGTATCCGCCTTGGGCTCCGCCGCCGGCGGTGGCGGGGCCGAGCCGGTGGGCGCCTTGGCCGTGGGGGCATTAGCCGGCGCAGCCGTCCCGGCCGCCCCGGCCGCCCCAGTGGAGGCATTGGCCGGTGCGGCCGTCCCGGCCGCCCCGGCCGAGGCCGCCTTCTCGGTGGCCTTGCGCGCCTTCTCCTCGGCCTGGCGCTTCTTGTCCTCATCGACCAGCCGCCCCGCCTCGGCCGTTTCCTCCGGGCTCATCCGAGCGAACTGGTAGACATGGTCGGTGACTTCGTAGGAGGAGTACTCGTAGTTGGGTGTCATGGTGATGCACTCGGTCGGGCAGGGATCGGTGCAGAGGCCGCAGTAGCAGCACTTGGCCATGTCGATGGTGAAGGAGGGGAGCCAGAAGTTGATCGGATTGCCCGAGGAGGCCTTCCCCAGGTCGACCTCCTTGGGGGCCTTCACGGTGTCGATCTTGATGCACTCCACCGGGCAGGCCCGTTCGCACTGCAGGCAGCCGATGCAATCCTCGATGATCACGTGCAGGCGATGCCGGGTGCGGTCGGGTAGCTCCGCCTTCTGCCGCGGGTACTGGATCGTGAAGGTCGGTGTGAAGAGATGCCGGGTCGCGGCGGCGAAAGCCGAGGCGGTGGTCCCCACTCCCCGGGCGATGTTCCGGAAGTACCTCCGGACCGGCTGCGCGGTCGTAGTGGGCATCAGGACTCCTTCACCGGGACGGGCCGCCGATCCTCGCGACCGAGCAGCGCCACCGCACCGACCAGGAGCACGAAGAGGACGACACCCGTGATGATCCGGGCGGGACCGTCGATCAGGGCGAGCAGGCTGGCGCCGAAGAGACAGACCAGCGCCAGCGGGATCAGGTACTTCCAGCAGAGGGCCATGAGCTGGTCGACCCGCAGTCGGGGGAGCGACCAGCGGACGGCGATGATGGTCACACCCAGCAGTAACATCTTCAGCGCCGTCCAGACCAAGCCGGGGATGAAGTCGAGGAAGGGGAAGGGAGCGTACCAGCCGCCCAGGTAGACGACCGTGATGACCAGGCCGGCCACGAAGATGTTCCCGTACTCGGCCAGGAAGAACATGGCGAAGCGGATGCCGCTGTACTCGGTGTGGAATCCGGCCACCAGTTCCGATTCCGACTCCGGCATGTCGAAGGGGAGCCGGTTCCCTTCGGCGATGGCGCCGGCCGCGAAGATCGCGGCGCCGAAAAAGTTGAAGGGGAATCCTTTGAAGATCGTCCACTGGAGGAGGCCGCCCGCCTGCGAGTTCACGATGTCCACCGTGGAGAGCGACTGGGCGTAGACCAGGGCGGCCAGGGCGGCGATACCGACCGGGATCTCGTAGGAGACGATCTGGGCCGCTCCCCGCATCGCTCCCAGCAGCGACCACTTGTTGGCGCTCCCCCACCCCGCCATCAGGATCCCGATGACCCCCAAGCTCGAGATGGCCAGGAAGTAGAAGATGCCGATGTTCAGGTCGGCCGGCACCACACCGATGACGGCGCCGTCACGCTCGATCCCCCACCAGGGGATCACGGCCATGGCCGAGATGGCCCCGGCGGTGGCCAGGGCCGGCGCGACCATGTGGAGCCGCGGGTTGGCCCGGGCCGGGACGATGTCCTCCTTCTGGAGGAGCTTGAGCGCGTCGGCCACCGGCTGCAGGATGCCGTGCCAGCGTCCGACCTCCATCGGACCGAGCCGATCCTGCATGAAGCCGGAGATCTTGCGCTCCAGCAAGGTGTTGACCAGGGCGGCCACTACGAAGAAGAGGATGACGATGACCGCCCAGATGACCATGTCGACCAGCGGCCAGGGTGTGATCAGGGTCATCGGTCCACCTCTCCCAGCACGATGTCGATGCTGCCCAGGATCAGGATCAGGTCGGCGATCATCGCTCCGCGGGCCAGATCACCGATCACGCTCAGATTGCAGTAGGAACCGGAGCGGGCGCGCACCCGGTAGGGGGTCGGCGAGCCGTCGGAGACGACGTAGAAGGCCAGCTCACCCCGCGGCGCCTCGGTCCGCATGTAGACCTCCCCCTTCGGGGGGCGGACCAGACGCGGCACGTCCGCCCGCACATCCCCTTCCGGCAGCCCGTCCCGGATGATCTGCCGGATGATGCGCGCCGACTGCTTCATCTCCTCGTAGCGCACCCAGTAGCGGTCCCAGCAGTCACCGACCGTGCCGACCGCGCCGCGGCCGACCGGGACCGTGAACTCGTAGTTCTCGTAGCCGCCGTACGGCTCGTCCCGGCGCAGGTCCCAGTCCACCCCTGAGCCGCGCAGCATCGGACCGCTGCAGCCATACTCAAGAGCGACCGCGGCGGGAAGCACACCGACATTGGCGGTGCGCTCGATGAAGATGTGGTTGTCGGTCATCAGCCGGTCGTAGTCCGGCCACCGGGTGTCGAGGTAGTCGAGGAAGGAGGAGACCTTCTCGAGGAATCCCGGGGGGACATCGTGGGAGAGCCCACCGACCCACATGTAGTTGTAGAGCAGGCGCCCGCCACAGGTCATCTCGAAGAGGTCGAGGATCATCTCCCGGTCGCGGAAGTACCACATGAAGGGGGTGAAGGAGCCGGCGTCGTTGCTGAAGGTGCAGACGGCCACCATGTGGCTGGCGATACGCTGCAGCTCGGCGAAGAGGATCCGCAGCTTCATCACCCGCTCGCCCGGTTGGAGGCCGAGCAGCTTCTCGACCGTCAGCACCCAGCCCAAGTCCATGCTCATCGCGGCCAGGTAATCCAGCCGATCGGTATAGGGGACCACCTGCTGGTAGTTCTCGTTCTCGGCGTGTTTCTCGAAGTTCCGATGGAGGTAGCCGAGGTAGGGGACGACCTGGTGCACGATCTCCCCGTCGGTCACGATCTCGAGCCGGAGCACTCCGTGGGTGGAGGGGTGCTGAGGACCCATGTTGACCGTCAGCTCCTCGGCCAGGAACTCCTGGCCCGGGTCCTCGAGGCGGCCGAGGTAGAAGTCCTTGTGGATGGTCTCTGCCACGGTCAGGCCTCCCCCCCCGGCCCGGCCCCTTCGGCGGGCCCTTCATAGAGCAAGCTCCCCGGCATCCGGTAGACGTCGGGGATCCCGTGGTACTCGAGTGGGTAGACGTAATCCTTGCGCAGCGGGTGCCCGTCCCAGTCGTCGGGGAGCAGGATGCGGCGGTGGTCGGGATGCCCCCGGAAGCGCACGCCGATCAGGTCGAAGGTCTCCCGCTCGTGCCAGTCGGCGGCCCGCCAGATGAGGGCCGCGCTGTCCAGCTCTGGCAGGGCGTCCACGCTCCCCCGCGGGAGCGGGATGCGCACATGCAGCCACTCGGCCCGGTTGCGGGAGTAGAGCGTATAGACGACCTCGACGATCCCCGCCTCCGGGCCGCGGTCGATGCCGGTCACCAGATGGCAGGTCTCGAAGTTCAGCTCCTCCTTGAGCCAGCGGGCCGTCTCGAGCCAGGCTCCGGCCTCCAGCCGGACCGTTGGGTCGAGCATCTCCTCCTCGACCGCGCAGCGCTCGCCCAGGCGGGCGGCCAATGCCCGGGCGGCGGTGTCGGGTTCGGAGACCCAGGGGGCGGGGGCGCGTTCCGCTTTCTTCTCGCTCATCCCTCAGTCTTCCTTGTTGGCCAGCATCGCCAGGGCGTCGCTGTTCGGGTGCTTCGGCCCGCTTCGGTCCGGGTCGGAGGACCAGGCCTGCTCACGGGCGTGCATCATCTCGGGTCCCGGCTGGCCAGTGGTCGGTTCCGGGGTCCAGAGGGAGCCGATCTTGTAACCAAGCACACGCTCCTGCTCGATCTTCTTCTTGAGCAGCAGGAAACCCTCAATCAGCGCCTCAGGACGGGGGGGACATCCCGGCACGTAGACGTCGACCGGTATGATCTTGTCGACCCCCTTGACCACATGGTAGCCGTGCTTCCAGTACGGACCGCCGCAGTTGGCGCAGGAGCCCATACTGATCACATAGCGGGGCTCGGGCATCTGCTCGTAGAGGCGCTTGATCCGCAGCCCCATCTTGTAGGTCACCGTGCCGGCCACGATCATCACGTCGCTCTGGCGCGGGGTGTTACGCATCGCCTCGTAGCCGTGTCTGGCGATATCGAAGCGGGTAGCCAGGGTCGCCATCATTTCTATAGCGCAGCAGGCCAGGCCGAAGCCCAGCGGCCAGATCGAACGGGCCCGCGCCCAGGAGAGCAGCCGGTCGACCGAGGTCAAGACCACCGACTCGCTGAGTGTGCGGACCAGCGAAGGCATGCCCGGGGTGGCCTCTGCTCCGGGCAGATCGTAGGAGCGGCGGTCCACCACGAGACGGGCGGCGTCGGTGGCCGGATGCTCACCGATCGCCTTGACGTCCTTGACCTCGATGAAGCCGGTCTCGACGTTACGGGGCGGGGAGGCTTCAGCCATGCGGGATCACGCTCCTGGAGTGGTGGCTTGGGATGGAGTGGTGTGGTGCTTGAAGTGCGCCTGGGGGGGCAGGGCCACGTCCGCGGTGGTGAAGGCAGGGCGGGGCTTCACCCAGTCGAGATCCCCCTTGGCCCAGGCATAGACCAGGCCGAGGAAGAGGATCCCGATGAAGACGGCCATCTTGAGGAAGGTCATAAAGCCGCGGCCGTCGCCGATCTCCTGCAGGTAGACGATCGCCCAGGGGAACATGAAGAGGATCTCAGCCTCGAAGATGATGAAGGCCAGCGCGACGCTGTAGAATCGGAAATTATAGCGGATCCGCGCTTCCCCTTTCGGCTCTTCGCCGCACTCGTAGGTGGCGAGTTTCTCCGGGTTGGGATTGCGGGGTTGGACGAGCCGGGCGAAGAGGATACTGATGAAGGTCAGCCCCGCCCCGGCCAGCAGAAAGACCAGGATCGTCGCGTAGGTCGTTCTCATGATGTTGGGCTCCAGAAGGATACTTCGGACGTTCGCTGCTCCGGGCGAAAGCGCTCGCGCTTGAAGGTACGATTTCGGACTTTGGCGTCAACTATTTTCCGGCGGTCGCCGGAAGCCTGAGTAAGGCGGCAGTACGGACCAGCTCGATCCACCAGGAATCCCCTTTCCAGCGCCGAAATGCTCCGGCTGGTTTTTCGGACGGAGCAGTCCGAATCAAACGACCAGCCGGACGGAGGCGCCCCGGGCGATACCCAGCAGCCGGCTGGCGCTCCCGCCGCTCACGGCGATCTCGAGCAGTCCGCTACTGCCCGGGACCAGCACCGCCCGGCCCGATCCTCCCCGGGTGTAGGCGGTGACGGGTCCGTAAACCTCGACCGGTCCGGTGGCGGTCTCGACCACTCCTCCGACCCGATCGGGCCCGGCCTGGTCACCGAGCGGTGGGTTGGGGATGGAAGTGACGGCGTTGCCGAAGGTATCCACATGGACCACCCGCCCGGTGCCGGGAGGATCGCCGGGATGCGGCAGCAGGGGGCCGACCGGTCCCGACTCCAACTCCCCGGCCGGCTTCAGACGGGCCTCGAGCTCCGGGCCCAGTTCGGCCGGATCGATGCCACGGGACAGGAAGGCGGCCGCCGGTGCGAAGAGGTCGCGCCCATGGAAGGTGGCGCTGAGTGGTTCGAGCCGGAAACGCGGGTCGGTCAGCGACCAGGCCCGGACGGGCTCGGAGGCGGCGGCCAGTTCATGGAGTACCCAGGCGAGCAGACCGTTGTCGGGGGCCACGAAGGACTGTCCGAGCGCCTGCACAGCGAGGGCCCGGCGGCTCCTCCCCACCCCAGGATCGACCACCGCCAGATGGACGGTCCCGCGGGGGAAGTAGAGGTAGGCGCAGCGCAGCACGAAGGCGCCATGGGGGACGTCGCCCGGTGGCACCCCATGGGCGAGGTCGACCAGGCGCGCCTGGGGGGCGATTCCGGCGATGACCCCTTTGAGGACGCCGCTGAAGCCGTCGCCGTCCTGGAAATCGGTGAGCAGGGTGATGATCGGCACGGTGCGGAGTCTCCGGGACGGAGAGGACAGAATTAAAAGAAGGCCGGACACCGCCAGTCTATCGGCGGTGTCCGGCCCGCGACAAGTCCGGTTCTGCTGTGGGGGGAGCAGTCCCGGACCTCCCCCCCGGGCGAACCCGGGTTGCATCTCTAAGTATCTTGCAGATGTCGTGCCAACGGTGATCCCATCCGGGAGGGACTCCCTTCACGATCCCCCCGGTAGTGTTCTGGCACCCCGCGAAGGCCCGCCGGACAACGATTCCCGGCCATCCCGGCATCGCTCAACGTCCGGAGGGCCAGGGAGGCGGGCCTGTCACCGGCCGCCCGGAGCGAGGTGCCCGGCGTGTCAGGCTGCAACGGATCGCACTCTTCCGCGCGGCGGGATGACACACCCAACGAGCGCGACCAAGTGCCGCTTGACGGGGAAGGCGCGTAAGCCGAAGATTCGCCCCGTCCGGCCGGCGCCGGACGCAACCGAGGGAGACCAGGTGCCGCCCTTCATGATCGAGCCGACCCGTCCACCGGCCACCCCGGCACGCCCCCCCTTGCGCTGGGAGGCGCAGGACCTGGCCTACCTGGCCTACATCGCCGTTATCCTGCTACTGCTGCTGGTCGTGGGCACCACCTCGGGGCGGGTGGCACACCCCTGGCGGCTGATCGGGGTCCATATCGGCCTGGCGGTGCTCGGTGTAGGTGCCCGGGCCCTGGGCCGCCAGCCGTCGGCCTGGGCCCAGTTCCTGCGCTGGTGGTACCCCCTAATCCTCGTCTACGCCTTCTTCCAGGCGATCGGGGCGATGATCCACATCATCCACCCCGCCTTTCTCGATCCGCTCCTGGTGGCCGCCGACCGCCTGGTCTTCGGCCGCGACATGACCACATGGCTCCAGTCGTTCGCCCGTCCCTGGTTGACCGAGCTGATGTACTTCTTCTACACCAGTTACTACTTCTACGCCCCGCTCATCGGTATCCCGCTCTGGCTGCACTGGCGGGGGAACCGCTCGCCGGAGGCCGGCGATCGCTTCAAGGAGTACTTGCTGGCCGTCAGCCTGACCTTCTGGGTCTGCTACCTTCATTTCCTGCTCACTCCGGCCGGGGGACCGGTCTTCAACGCCGACTATCCGGGCGGGGTACTCCATCTGTCGGGGGGACCCATCACCGCTTTCGAACAGTGGCTCTTCGCCACCGGCGGGATGGTCGGCGGCGCCTTCCCCTCCAGCCACGTGGCCATGGCCCTGGTCTCGGCCACCTACGCGGTCCGCTTCCGGATCGCCCCCTGGTTCTTCGTGCCGCTCAGCATCGGGCTGGGCATCAGCACCATATACCACGGCTACCACTACGGAGTGGACGTACTCTGGGGGGCGGGGGTGGCGGCCATCATGACCTGGTGGGTGCCGCGTTTGTACACCTGGTACGGGCGGCGACCGGGAGTCCCTTCCGTGGGACTCCGGTGACCCGGTTCATTCAATCGAGGTGGAGACGTCCATGCGGACAATCCGTTTCCTGCCGTTGCTCCTGATCCTGGTCGCTCCGCTCGTCATGGCCTGGAAACCGGGTCCTGGAGCGGAACGAGCGGCCGCCGTTTCGACCATCTTCCTGGTCCGGCATGCCGAGAAGGTCGCGGGCGGCGGCGATCCCGCCCTCACTCCGGCCGGCCAGGTGCGGACGGCCGCCTTGGCCGACCTGCTCGAAGACGCCGGGATCACAGCGGTGCATACGACCGACTATCGACGCACCCGGGACACGGTGGCCCCCCTGGCCGATCGTCTGGGAGTGCCCATCACCCTCTATGACCCCCGGGACCTGGCGAGGGAGGCCGGGGCCTTGATGCAGGTCCCGGGACGCTACCTGGTCAGCGGCCACAGCGACACCACGCCCGTGCTCGTGCGCCTGCTGGGGGGTGAGCCGGGGCCACCCATCGAAGAGGCGGGTGAGTACGACCGGCTCTATATCCTGACCCTGCAGCCGGACGGTCGGGTGGAGACGCTGCTGCTTCGCTACGGCCGGCGGACCCCTCCTCAGCGGTAGACCGGTTCGGCCTGCTCAGCCAGCAGTCGGTTGTAGATGAGGATCTCGGGATGGTACTCGAAGTGGATGGTGTCGAAATGGCTCCACTTCCCCCCCCAGACGAAGCCGTGCCGTTCGAAGGCCTCGATCACCGCCTGCGGCGGGCGCCAGCGTTTCGCGATCGGGATCCGGTGCCATTGCGGATTGAACACCCGGCTCCACTTCCAGTAGACCTGCCGGCGTCCGTAGGACTCCGGGATCAGGTCGATGGCCAGACCCCAGGCGTGGTAGCTGCGGCTGGCCGAGCCCACGATCTCCTTGTCCATGAAGGAATAGGCCACCTTCAGCCCGGTGATCCAACCGGCCGCCGCCTCGTCGGTCTGCGCCGCCGTGCGGATATCCCGTTCGACCTCCTGCAGGGCTTCCCAGCAGAAGTCGTTCACGAAGAGTGCGCGTCCGAGGAAGGAGAGCGACCGGCAGTGCTCCCGGATCTGCGGATCGGTCCGCCCGAAGAGACGGTCGAGCAAGTCGGTGCAGTGCACCGGATTGCCGGTCAGCGGCGGCGGTTCGGTCAACGGCTCCAGGGAGTACTCGTAGAAGACGGGGTCGAACCGGTGGGCGTAACGGAGCCGGTTCTCGCCCAGCAGCCGGCCGTCCTGGAAGTAGATAGGCTGCCCACCGACCACGAAGACCGCGTCGTCACCGGTAAAGCGCACCGTGTCGATGAGCGCTCCGTACGCCTCCCGCAGCGCCCGGACCCGTGGATCGTTCTCCAGGTCCCCGCCGCCGGACGGGTACCCGTCGTCCGGTGCCGTCCGGGCGGCCCGCCCGGCCGACCAGGTCCGCAGCGGGGGGATCGCGGCTCCGATCAGACCGAGCAGGACGACCAGACCCAGGACGGACCACCCTCCGCGGAGGTCGGCCATACGATGTCGGGTCTCAAGTTCCATCACGCGGCGATCCCGACCGGGGAGCGGTCCCCGGTCTCATCTAAGTATCTTAGAGTAACCGTCCCTCCCTGATACTCCGGCCGGAGCCCGAATGTTCCACGCCCGGTGCCGGAATGGGTTCCCCTCATGTCCCCACCCCGAGCCAGGCCAGGAGGGTGCGCCGGTAGATCTCGGCCACCGCGGCCAGGGCAGAGAGGTCGACGTATTCGTCGGCCGCGTGCGCTCCCCGGCCGGTCGGCCCCAGGATGACCGTCGGGATGCCCAGGGCGCGGAACCAGCGGGCATCGGTCGCCCCGCCCCAGTCGGTGAAGGTCTCCGGTTCGCGACCCAGCACCGCGGCGGCGCTCCGCCGCACGGCCGCCACCGCGGGATCGTCGGCCGGGGTCAAGCTCGGCTCGGTCACCACCCCCAGCCCCTCCCCTTCCGCTTCGATCTCATATCGGACCGGCAGGCTCCGGCCGTCCTCGGTCCGCTCGGCGAGCGCATCGAGCGCCGCCCGGATCTCGGTCTCGACACTCCCCAGGTCCTCCCCGGGCACGGTGCGACGGTCCACTGTGACCGTGCAGGCGGCCGGGACCTGGTTGGGGGAGGTGCCCCCCTCGACCAGGTTGAGGCTGATCACCGGGTACCCGACGTCCGGGTGACGGCGGTCGAGGTGGCGCTCCAGTTCGAGGATGCCGCGGGCGGCCACCGCGATCGCGTTCACGCCATCCGGGCGGGCCCGTGCGGTGTGGGCCGAGCGGCCCAGGAAGCGGATGCGCAAGCGGATGATCCCCCGTTCGGCGGTCCGTACCTGGAGCCAGGAGAGCTCTCCGGAGAGCAGGGCCGCCGGCCGGGGGAGCCGCCCCGCTCCGATGGCCTCGGCCACAATCCGCGAGCCCATCCGCCCCCCGCTCTCCTCATCGCACACCAGGTGGAGCTGGATCCCTCCGGGCAGTCCGGCGGCCTGCCCGGCCAGGCTCGCCCCCGCCCACATCAGGGCGGCACAGGGACCCTTCATGTCGAGCGCCCCCCGCCCATAGAGCCGGCCCCCCTCGACCACCCCCTCAAAGGGGGGGTGGCGCCACGGCTCCCCGGCCGGGACTCCTACCGTGTCGAGATGCCCGTTGAGGGCCACCACCGGCCTCCCGACCGGACCGATGGAAGCGACCAGGTTGGGACGCTGTGGATCCTCGGCCAGACGCTCGACCTCGAAGCCGGCCCGGCACAGCCACTCCTCGGCGAAGGCGATGACATCGGCTTCGCTCCCCGTCACGCTGGGGATGCGCACCAGGTCGCGGGCGAGCGAGGCCAGTCCCGCGGGGACGGGATACTCGGGAGGCGGGGTGTCGACGGCGCTCATGGGTTCGGCGATCATGCTCGGGCTCCCGGCGGCCGGTGGCGGTCCGGCCCGTGATGCACGAAGCCCCGGCCGGGAGATCCCGGGCGGGGCGGCTGGAGATGGTGGGCGACGAGGGACTTGAACCCCCGACCTCGGCGATGTGAGCGCCGCGCTCTAACCAGCTGAGCTAGTCGCCCCGGGGCGTTTTCCAACAGGCATTTCAAGGTACGGGCGTCCGGTGGATAGTCAACGGGTTTCGGGCCTCAGGAAAGGGTCCGTCGGGCAACCGCACCGGAAGAGGGAAGAGGGGCCGGAGGAGCCCGGGCCGAAGGGTCGGGGAGGAGCGGGCCACCTGGAGCCGGAGCGGGATTGCCGTCTGGGGGGTCTCCTTGATCCGCAGCGGTCCATTCACCAAAACCACTCCCAGCCCGATCCCGATGCCGTCCCAGAAGAGGTCTTTCCCGGAAGGATCCCCCCGGCCGCTCAGGCCGTCCCAGACCTCCTTGCCGATGCTGGCCACCACCCCGGCCCCCACTCCGAAGGCGCGGGCCCGCTCATGGTCCCAGTCGAGGGCGGTGGCCGCGAAGGTATAGCCCACCGAGGTGACGAAGAAACCGCCCAGGAAGTGGAGCAGTTTGTCGGGGCCGAACCAGTCGTCCTG
>CAZFHZ010000097.1:0-12344 GCA_964519015.1 uncultured Gemmatimonadota bacterium
CCGAAGGTCAGCATCGAGAAGACGACCCCGAACCCGATGGCCGTCTGTCCGAGCCGGGCGTTCAGCTCAGGCTCGACCGCGGAGATGAGGCTGATGGCCAGGGCTATGCAGAAGACTCCCGCCCCGAGCATGGAGATCTGCCGGATGGCGTGCCCGGGTTCGGGGCCCGCCCGTAGCCCGGGGTCGGGTAGACGGCTGGTGGGTGGGTTCCCGCCGTCGTCGAGCGGGCCGCCGTCGGCGGGGATCGTGCGGGAACGCCGGTGGACCGGATCTCCCCGGACCTCGGGTACGAAGAACAGCACCAGGAGCAGGCTCAGCAGCGCCCCGGCCGACCCGGCCACGAAGGCGGCCTGGAAGGAGACCAGTTCCATGAGCAGACCACCGACCAGGGGGCCGACCGCGTAGCCGATCATACGGGCGGTGGTGAAGATGCCCATGGCTCCCCCCATCGCCTCCCGGTCGGCATGGACGGCGATCAACGCGAGCGCGGTGGGGATGGTAAAGGCGATGCCGAATCCCTGGAGCATCCGCAGGGCGACCAGGACCCGGTAGGAGCCGGCCGGGATGTAGCCGAGAGTGGCCAGGCCGACGATCCCCAGTCCCGCCAGGATGAAGGGTTTGCGGCGCCCGCTCCGGTCACTGACCCAGGCCGCTACGGGCTGCATGAGCGCGAAGACCAGGCCCGCCAGGCTGATGAGCAGGCCGATCAGGGTCGCATCGGGGAGGTGCGCGAAGATGCCGCTGCGTGGGGTCTGGATGATATACAGAGGGAGCAGGACGATCAGCAGGCTGTTGGCGAAGGCATCCGCCATCCGGGCCGCGGAGAGGACCACGACCTCCTTCTTCACCCCCCAGCCGCGTAATCGACGATCGGTCATCATCGCCAAGAAGGCGCCCTCCCCCGGTCGGGGAAAGCGCCTTCCGGTACGACGAGCCGGACCGAGGGGCGGGACCTCACTCCCCTTCGCCCTGCTTGCCCCCCTTCCTGCGGCGCAGGCCTAGCAGGCCCCGGAGCGGCTTCCTCGGAGCCCTCTCCTTCTTCTCCTTCTTCTCCTTCTTCTCTCTCTTCTCCTTCTCCTTCTCCTTCTCCCTGGCCTTTCCGGCAGGCTTCTCCTCGAGGACCTTCTCGGGGGCCTTCTTCTCTTCCTTCTTCTTGGGCGCCTTAGGCGGGGCCTTCCCCTCGACATCGGCCGCCGCGACCTCCGCTCCCTCGATCGGCTCACCCGCAGCGCGACGCTCTGCCTGCTCCTTAGCAGCGACGGCCTTCTTGGCCCTGGCCTCCTTGGCGGCCACCCGGGCGGCGGTCTTGGCCTTCCCCCCCTCCTCCTGCATGCCGCGCCCCACCAGTTCGATGAGGGCTAGTTCGGCCGCGTCCGACTTCCGATAACCCAGCTTGACGATCCGGGTGTAGCCCCCCGGCCGCTCCTGGAAGGAAGGGGCCACATCGTGGAAGAGCCGGTCCACCACCTCAGGCCGCTTCAGATGCCGGAGTACCTCGCGGCGGCTGTGCAGGTCGCCCCGGCGTGCCCGGGTGATGAGTTTCTCGGCGAAGGGGCGCAGCTCTTTCGCCTTGGCTACCGTGGTGACGATCCGGTCCTCCATGAAGAGGGCCTGCGCCAGGCTGTTTAGGGTCGCTTCCCGGTGGGAGGCGTTCCTCGAAAGCTGCCGTCCCTTGACTCGGTGCCGCATGACTTATTCCTCTTCC
The DNA here is from genome assembly GCA_964519015.1 of uncultured Gemmatimonadota bacterium. Taxonomy (GTDB): domain Bacteria; phylum Blakebacterota; class Blakebacteria; order Blakebacterales; family CAYUVJ01; genus CAZFHZ01. Next base: position 1,706 of record CAZFHZ010000097.1, read on the forward strand.
TCCAACTGTTCGTCGATGGCCAGGTAGGGCTCGATCTCCATCCCGAAGTGGAGCCCCATCTCGTGCAGGATGTCGGCCAGCTCGGAGAGCGACTTCCGTCCGAAGTTGCGGTACTTCAGCATCTCCGACTCGCTCTTCTGCACGAGGTCGCCGATCGACTTGATGTTGGCGGCCCGCAGACAGTTGGCTGACCGCACGCTGAGTTCCAGTTCCTCCACCGGCATCTTCAGGAGTTCACGGATGCGGAGGGTCTCCTCATCGATCTCCAGGATCCGTTCCTCCTCCGGCTCTTCCTCGAATGCCATGAAGACCAGGAAGTGGTCCTTGAGGATCTTGGCGGCATGGCTGAGCGCCATCTCCGGTTCGATCGACCCGTCGGTCCACAGTTCCATGGTCAACCGCTCGAAGTCGGTCCGCCGGCCGACCCGCATATTCTCGAATTCATGATCGACCCGGATGATGGGCGAGTAGATGGCGTCGAGAGGGATCACCCCGATCGGCATCTCAGGGTCCTCCAGCTCCTCAGCCGGGATATAGCCGCGCCCCAGGCCGATCGTGATGTCCATCTTGAGATCGGCGTCCTCGTCCATCGTCGCGATGTAGTGCTCGGGGTTGTGGATCGTGAACGACTCGGAGAGATGCAGATCCGCGGCAGTTAATACACCGCTCCCCTGCTTCTCCACCGTGACCGTCACGGGCTCATCCACATGCAGCTCGACCCGCACCCCCTTGAGGTTGAGGAGCAGATCGGTCAGGTCCTCGAGCATACCCTTGATGCTCGTGAACTCGTGCAGGGCTCCATCCACCTTCACGTGGGTGATCGCCGCCCCCTGGATGCTCGAGAGGAGCACCCGGCGCAGGCTGTTGCCCAGTGTGATGCCGAACCCGCGCTCGAGCGGACCGGCGGTGAACTTGCCGTAAGTGCGAGAGTAGGACTTCTTGTCCCACTCGATGCCTTCAGGCATCGTCAGGTTCTTCCACTTCATCTAGCGGATTCCCCTTGATCGGAGTCTCAGTATCCCTCGTTAACGCGAATACAGCTCGACGATGAGCTGCTCGTTTATCTCCAGGTCTACATCGGACCGGGTCGGCGTCTGTACGACCTGCCCGGCCATCTTCGCCTTGTCCAGGGTGAGCCAGGTGGGCTCCCCGCGGCGTCCGAACCGCTTCATCGCCTCCTGGATGAGTTCCAGGTTGTGCGAACGCTCCTTGACCTCGATGACGTCGCCGGCCCGCACCTGGTAGGAGGGGATGTCGACGATCCGGCTGTTCACCTTGAAATGGCGGTGCCGCACCAGTTGACGGGCGGCGGCACGCGACGGAGCGAAACCGAGACGGTAGACCGCGTTGTCCAACCGGCTCTCCAGCATACCGAGCAGCATCTCCCCCGTCTTCCCCTTGGTCCGGGCGGCTCGGCGGTAGTAGTTACGGAACTGCGCCTCCATGATGCCGTAGATCCGCTTCACCTTCTGCTTCTCGCGAAGCTGGATCGAGTAATCGCTCGGTTTGCGGCGACGCGGATTGGGACCGTGCTGTCCGGGCGGGTAGGTGCGTCGGTCCACCGAACACTTGTCGCTCAGGCAGCGTTCCCCCTTGAGGAAGAGCTTCATTCCCTCGCGGCGGCACAGCTTGCAGACGGAATCGGAATAGCGGGCCATGCTCTGCTCTCCTCCTGGCCTTCTCAGACGCGGCGCCGCTTAGGCGGACGGCAACCGTTGTGGGGGATCGGGGTCACGTCCTTGATGGCCGTGATCTCCAGGCCGGCCGCCTGGAGCGACCGGATGGCGGATTCCCGGCCCGAACCCGGACCCTTGACCCAGGCCTCGACCGACCGCACGCCTGCCGCCATCGCTTCCCGGGCGGCCTTGTCGGCGGCCATCTGGGCGGCGAAGGGTGTGCTCTTGCGACTCCCCTTGATACCCGCACCGCCGGGGGTCGCCCAGGTGACCACGTTCCCCTGGGAGTCGGTGATGGTAATGTTCGTGTTGTTGAACGTCGCCTTGATGTGAGCGACGCCGTGCGCCTCGGCCGCCTTCTTCGCCTTCTTGCGGCCCTTCGCTTTGCCTTTCGCCTGCTTCGCCACCTCAGCTCCTCATCCTCTTGTAGTGTGGCCGGCACGAACCGGACGGTCCGGTCGGTCTATCTGCGCCCACCCATCTTCTTGCCGGGGCCCTTGCGGGTCCGGGCGTTGGTACGGGTCCGCTGCCCTCGCACCGGGAGCCCGCGCCGGTGACGCAGTCCCCGGTAACACCCGATGTCCATGAGCCGTTTGATATTGATGTTCACTTCCGACCGCAGGGCACCCTCCACCTTGCGGTTGTTCTGGATGTCGTCACGGACCGCGGCGACCTCCTCGGCCGTCAGGTCCTTGACCTTCTTTTCCGGGGTCACCCCGGCCGCTTCACAGATGCTGCGGGCCGTGCTGCGCCCGATCCCGTAGATATAGGTCAAAGCGATCGAGACCTGTTTCTCCTTCGGGATGTCGACGCCGGCGATACGAGCCATTCTGTTACTCCCTCAGAAACCCTGGTTCTCTAGCCCTGGCGCTGCTTGTGACGCGGGTTCTTGCAGATCACCCGCACCACTCCCTTGCGCTTTACGATCTTGCAGTGCTCGCACATCTTCTTGACCGAACTGTTGACCTTCATGACTGCTCCCTTTCCGAGCCGTGTCGGATCGATCCCGCGTCGGCCCCCGCCCCGCTCACTTGTAGCGGTAGGTGATGCGTCCGCGTGTCAGGTCGTACGGCGAAAGTTCCACCTGGACGCGGTCCCCGGGCAGGATACGGATATAGTGCATCCGCATCTTCCCCGATATGTGGGCCAGGACCTCATGACCGTTCTCCAGCTCCACCCGGAACGATGCGTTCGGGAGGGGCTCGATCACGGTGCCCTCCATCAGGATCGGTTCTTCCTTGGCCAATCTCTCCTCCAGGTCAGGATCTCGCCGTACCCATCAGAGCACCGTCAGGATCCGCGGTTCCCCGTCGGTAACCGCCACACAGTGCTCGAAGTGGGCGGACAACCCACCGTCCTTCGTGACGGTCGTCCACCCGTCGCGCTGGATCACGATCTCATGCGTCCCCTGGTTCACCATCGGCTCGATGGCGAAGACCATACCGCTCTTCAGCACCGGTCCCCGGCCGGGGGGGCCGTAGTTCGGGATCTGGGGCTCCTCATGCATCTGGGTGCCGATGCCATGCCCCACCATCTCCCGGACCACGCTGTAGCCCCGTCCTTCGACATGTTGCTGGACGGCGTGGCTGATGTCGAAGAGATGGTTGCCCGCGATCGCCTGGGCGATCCCCCGGTGGAGGCTCTCCTCGGTGACCGCCAGCAGTTCCACCGCTCCCTGCCTGTCCTCGCCCACGATGTAGCTCCAGGCGGAGTCCCCGTAGTAGCCGTCCTTCTCCACCCCGATGTCGATGCTCACCACGTCCCCTTCCTTCAGGACGTGTCGGTTCGGGAATCCGTGAACCACCTCGTCGTTCAGACTCAGGCAGACACTCCAGGGGAACCCCTGGTACCCCTTGAACGCCGGCCGGCCTCCGTGGTCCCGGATGAAGCTCTCGACCAGCCGATCGATCGCCTCGCCCCGGGTACCCGGTACCAGCAACGGCGCGGCTTCGCGGTGCGCCAGAGCGACCAGCCGACCCGCTTCGCGGAGTAAGTCGATCTCCTCGGGCGACCGCAGGTTGATCACTTCACGTGCTCCACCTGCATCTGGTGAAGAACATGCAGGATCCGCCCCCCGACCTCATCCACGGAACCGGTGCCGTCCACCACCTGCAGCAGCCCTTTCCCTTCGTAGTACTCCACCAGCGGAGCGGTCAGCTCCCGGTAGACCTTCAGGCGCCGGAGAACCGTCTCCGGCCGGTCATCGTCCCGCTGATAGAGTTCCCCGCCGCAGTGCGGACAGGTTCCGGGGCCCGACTCCAGGCCGGGCATGTTGGTGTCACGGCCGCAACCGCGGCAAAGATAGCGGCCGCCGATACGCTGGACGATCTCCTCGTCCCCCACATCAATCAGCACGACCCCGTCCAGGGTGCGCCGCTTCTGTCGCAACAGGTCGTCGAGCGCCACCGCCTGCGGGATCGTCCGGGGAAATCCATCCAGCAGGAATCCGCCTTCGGCGTCCGGCTGCTCGATCCGCTCGGCGATCAGGTCCACGATGAGCCCATCCGGGACCAGCTCCCCCTTCTCCATGAAAGCGCGCGCGCGCTCCCCGAGCCGGGTCCCGGTCCGCACGTTCTCGCGCAGAATATCCCCCGTACTGATCTGGGGAATCCCGAAGGAGTCGCTGACCCTCCCGGCCTGGGTCCCCTTCCCGGCCCCGGGGGGGCCCAGCAAGACGGCGAGCAACTGCTTCCCTCCCCTTTCGTTCTGCCGATCAGCCACGCCCGATGCGTCCCTTGATGCGACCCGCCTTGGTGAAGCCCTCGTAGTGACGCATCATCAGGTGTGATTCCATCTGCTGGAGCGTGTCCAGCGCGACCCCCACGATGATCAAGAGTCCCGTGCCCCCGAAGAAGTCGTTCATCGAGACGCTCAGGTTGAAGTAGGCGATGAGCAGATAGGGGAGCACGGCCAGGAGCGCCAGCCCGATGGCGCCCGGCAGGGTGACGCGGGCCAGTACCCGCTCCACGTACTCCGCCGTCTTCTTCCCCGGTCGGATGCCCGGGATGAATCCGCCGTACTTCTTCATGTTCTCCGCCAGTTCCACGGGGTTGAACACCACTGCCGTGTAGAAGAAGGCGAAGAAGACGATCAGAAGGCTGTAGATCGTCCAGTAGACCGGGCTGTTGAAGTTGAACCAGCTCTGCATGGTCACAAAGACCGGGTTGTTCGGAAAGAAGGTGAGGGCCGTCTGCGGCAGGAAGAGCAGCGCCTGTGCGAAGATGATCGGGATCACTCCGGCCGTGTTGATGCGCAGGGGGATGTGGGTGCTCTGCCCCCCGTACATGCGACGGCCCACCACCCGCTTGGCATACTGTACCGGGATCTTACGCACCCCCTGGGTGAGCAGGACCGCCCCCATGGTGACCACGTACATGAGCAAGAAGGTCAGCACGAAGGTGATGAGGGTCTTGTTACCGGCCGTAACCTGGCGGATCTCGTCGATCACGGCGGTCGGGAAGACGGCCACGATCCCGATGTAGATGATGAGGCTGATGCCGTTGCCGATCCCCCGATCGGTGATCTGCTCTCCCAGCCACATGATGAAGATGGTCCCGGTCGTGAAGGAGATGATCGTGAGCAGGCTGAACGCCAGACCGGACCGCGGGACGACCGGGAGCTGGCTGCCAGCAGTGACCAGGTTCTGCAGCCAGATGCTGACCCCCCACGCCTGCAGGGCGCAGATCATCACCGTGCCGTAGCGGGTGTACTGGGTGATCTTGCGGCGCCCTTCCTCCCCCTCCTTCTGCAGCCGCTGGAAGTAGGGCATGGTGGCGCCCATCAGCTGCAGGATGATCGAGGCGGAGATATAGGGCATGATGCCCAGTGAGAAGACCGTCGCGCGCCCCAGCGCCCCCCCGCTGAACATGTCGTAGAGGGTCAGGAGCGACCCCGACTGTGCCCGCAGGTACTCACCCAGCGCGACCGGATCGATGCCCGGCGAAGGGATGTGCCCCCCCAACCGGTAGACGATGATGATGCCCAAGGTGAAGAGGATGCGCCTCTTCAGTTCAGGGATCTTGAAGATGTTCTGGAACTGATCGAGCATGCTATCCACGCATCTCCAGCCTCAGGGGCTCAGACCTGCCCGGCCCCTGCGGCGCTCGCGTCCTCACCCGTGCCGGCCGGACGGCCGACCGAGCAGCTCCCACCCGCAGCCACGATGGCCCTGCGGGCGTTCTCCGAGAAAGCATCGGCGATCACTTCGATCCGGCGGGAGATCTCCCCGCCTCCCAGGATTTTCACCGGCTGCTTCCCCGAACGGACCAGACCGGCGGCTACCAGCACCGTCTGGTCGACGGTCGCGGCCTCCAGTTTCTGCAGATCGGCCAGGTTGACCACCTGGAAGCTCCGGCGGAAGGGGTTCTTGAAGCCGCGCTTGGGCACCCGGCGCTGCAGCGGCATCTGGCCCCCTTCGAACCCCGGCTTGCTCTTGTACCCGGAGCGGGACTTCTGCCCCTTATGTCCCTTGCCGGAGGTCTTGCCGAGCCCGGAGCCGGGACCGCGCCCCAGGCGCTTCCTCGCCTGTCGGCTCTCCCCGGCCGGTTTGATTTCGTAGCGTCCCATCCGTTCCTGCTCCCGTATGACCGCCGGTCTCAGCGGATCTGCTCAACGCGCACCAGGTGCACGACCGTGTTCACCATGCCGCGGATGCTCGGAGTCCCATCATGTTCGACCGAATGGCCGATGCGGCGCAGGCCGAGCGCCTGCAACGTCAGCTTCTGGTTCATGGGCCGCCCGATCGGACTGCGTGTCTGCGTGATGCGCAGCCGGACCGGTCCGCTCTCGGTCGCGTCGGCGACTTCCACCTGCACCTGCGGTGCCTTCACAGTCCGGGTCTTCCGGGCGCTTGTCTTGCGCGCTCCGGTCTTCTTCGCCGTGGTCTTCCGAGTTGCGGTCTTCCGGGCGGCGGTCGTCTTCTTCTTCGCGGCCGCCTTCTTCTTCTCAGGCATGGTCGTCGCTCTCCCCTGCGGTCGCCTCGGGGGGTGTGGTGTCCGATCCGGCCGGAGTTGCGGCCTTCTCCTGTCCGCCCTCCGTGGCGCCCCGGCCCCGCGACTGCCGACGGTCGTCCCGGCGGCGCTTCTCGACCTTGGTACGGGCATCGGATTTCGCCCGCTCCTGGCTCACTTCGTCCCGCTTGGCGGCCTCTTCGGCCTCTTTCAGGAGACGCTGCTCCTCTAGTTCTTTCCGCTGACGCCAGGTCTCCTCATCGACACCCAGGATCTCCCAGACCGGGGCCCGTCGGCGCCGGGCCACGGCGGAGGGGGTCTCGAGTGCTTTCAGGCCCTGGATAGTGGCCTGGACCACGTTGTGCGGGTTGTTGCTCCGCATGCACTTGGTCAGGATGTCCCGTACCCCGGCGGCTTCCATGACCGCCCGCACCGGTCCACCGGCGATGACGCCGGTACCCGGACTGGCCGGCTTGAGCAGCACCCGTCCGGCACCGGCCCGGCCGATCTGCATGTGTGGGATGGTGCCGTTGCGCAAGGGGACATGGAAGAGATTCTTCCGCCCGTTCTCGGTAGCCTTACGGATGGCGGATGCCACCTCGTTGGCCTTGCCGACACCCACTCCGACGATCCCGTCACCGTTGCCTACGGCCACGATAGCGCTGAAGTGGAACCGGCGCCCCCCCTTGACGACCTTGGCCGTCCGGTTGATGAAGATGACTTTTTCCTCGAGTTCGAGGTTCTCTGGATTGATCCTGGCCACTCCGGTTTCTCCTGGGTTCCTGCGTTATCCGGCCTTAGTGTCCCGAGTCAGAAATTCTAGAAGACGAGTCCGCCCTCACGGGCACCCTCGGCAAGGGCCTTCACCCGACCGTGGTAGAGGTAACCACCGCGGTCGAAGGCCACTTTCTCGAGCCCGACCTGACGGGCCCGTTGGGCCAGCAGTTTGCCGACCATCCCGGCAACCTCCCGGTTCTTGCACGATCCCTTGCGGTCCAGGTCCCGACTGGAGGCCTGGGCCAGGGTGTGCCCGAGATCATCATCGATGAGCTGGGCATAGATGTGCTTGCTGCTCCGGAAGACCGCCAGCCGGGGGCGCTCTGCGGAGCCACGGATCTTCTTACGGATCCGGCTCCGCCGGCGCCGGCGCTGGATGACCGGATTGACTTCCACATGTCCGACTGGCATGCTCCTGCTCCCTTATCAGCCGCCCACGGCGGTCTTGCCGGCCTTTCGGCGTACGTACTCACCCTTGTACCGGATGCCCTTCCCCTTGTAGGGCTCCGGGGGACGCAGCGCCCGGATGTTGGCCGCAGTCTGCCCGACCAGGTACTTGTCGATCCCGCTCACGCTGATGGCACCGCCATCGAGTACCGTGAAGGTGATCCCCTCCGGTGGGCGTACCAGGACGGGGTGGCTGAGGCCCACCGTGAGCAGCAGACTCCGGCCGCGCACCTCGGCCCGGTAACCGACGCCCACCATCTCGAGCACCTTGGTGAATCCTTCGGTCACGCCTGACACCAGGTTGGCGACCAGGGTCCGGGAAAGCCCGTGCAGGCTCCGGTGGAGCGGCATATCCGACGGGCGACGGACGTGGATGGTGCCTTCCTCCTGCACCACCTCGATCGGTTCGGGCACCTCGCAGGAGAGCTCCCCCTTCGGCCCCTTCACGGTGATCAGCCGGCCGTCGATCTTCACGTCCACACCCTTCGGGACGGTGATGGGTTCCTTGCCTACTCGCGACATCTTTCTCTGAGCTCCTTCCCGCCTACCAGACCGAGCAGAGCAGTTCGCCGCCCACGCCCAGCTTGCGGGCCTCACGGTCGGTCATCACCCCGGAAGACGTGGAGATGATGGCGATCCCCAGTCCGTTACGGATCCGCGGGATCCCCTGGGCGTCGACGTAGCGGCGCAGGCCCGGGCGGCTCTCGCGGTTGAGTTCGTGGAAGACGGGTTGTTCTTCCTCGGTGTACTTCAAGTAGACCCGCAGGACGCCTTGACGCTCGTCCTCGATCTTCTTGTATCCCTGGACGTAGTAGTTATCCCGCAGGATGCGGGCTATCTCCAGCTTCACGCTGGAGGCCGGGATATCGACATGCTTGTGCCCCGCCTTCGCCGCATTGCGGATCCGGGTCAGCATGTCTGCGATCGGATCGGTCATACTCATGAGTGCCGTATGCTCCTCGTTACCAGGAGGCCTTGCGGACCCCGGGGATCTTCCCTTCGAGTGCCAGGTTCCGGAAACAGATCCGGCAGAGCCCGAACCTCCTCATATAGGCCCTCGGTCGCCCGCAGACCCGGCAGCGGTTCACTTGCCGGCTTGCGAACTTCGGCTTCCGCTTCATCTTCTCGACCATCGCTTTACGTGCCACTGGTCCCTTGCCCTCCTACTTGCGGAACGGCATACCGAGGCCCTTGAGCAGTTCGAAGGCCTCTTCGTCGGTCTGCGCGGTCGTCACGATGGCGATGTCCATCCCGTCGATCCGCGGCACCTTGTCATAGTCGATCTCGGGGAAGATGATCTGTTCTCTGAGACCGAGGTTGTAGTTGCCCCGTCCGTCGAACGAGTTAGGGTCCACACCGCGGAAGTCCCGGACACGCGGCAGGGCGGTCGCGATCAGACGGTCGAGGAACTCCCACATGTGCTGGCGCCGGAGTGTGACTTTGGCTCCGATCGCCATCCCCTCCCGCAGCTTGAAGTTGCTCACCGAACGGCGCGCCCTCCGCGCCACCGGTTTCTGACCGGTGATGATGGAGAGTTCGTTGAGCGCGTTCTCCAGCAGTTTCGGGTCGCCGATGGCGTCGCCCACCCCGCGGTTGACGACGATCTTGGCCAGCCGCGGTACCTGGTGGTCGTTCCGGTACTTGAAGCGCGTCTTCAGGGCGGGCATCACCTCGTCCTCGAATCTCTTCTGGACGCGCGGCTTCTCGGCGCTCATCGCTGCTCACCCCCCACCATCTCACCGCTCTTGGTGCTGACCCGGACGCGACGTTCCTTCCCGTCGCTTCCGGCGATCATCATCTTGCGGGTGCGGGATGCCTCGCCCGATCGCGGATCCACCACCATCACGTTCGAGGCGTGGATGGGCATCTCCCGCTCCACGATACCCCCCTGGGGGTGGTTCTGGGTCGGTTTGGTGTGCCGTTTGCGGAAGTTCACTCCCTCCACCACCACCCGCCCCGTCTCCGGGAAGACCTTGAGTACCTTGCCCGTCTTCCCCTTCTCGTTCCCGGCGATCACCAGGATCGTGTCGTTCTTGCGGATGTGCATGATTAGAGCACCTCGGGGGCCAGCGATACGATGCGCATGAAACGCTTGTCCCTCAGCTCACGGGCCACCGGCCCGAAGATGCGCGTCCCGATCGGCTCGCCGGCCTCGTTGATCAGGACCCCGGCATTCTCGTCGAAGCGGATGTAGCTCCCGTCCTTGCGACGGGTTTCCTTCTTCGTGCGGACGATGACTGCCCTCTTGACCTCACCCTTCTTCACGGTGCCGCCGGGGATGGCGTCCTTGACGCTGATGACGATGACATCACCGACCCCAGCGTACCGCCTCCGGGTCCCACCGAGCACCTTGATGCACTCGATGATCTTGGCGCCTGTGTTGTCGGCGACCTTCAGCCTGCTCTCGACCTGGATCATGACGATCTCCCCACAGCCCCGTCGTTCATACGCCGGCCTTCTGGACGACCTCGACGACGCGCCACCTCTTGGAACGGCTGAGCGGACGGGTCTCCATGACCCGGACGATGTCCCCTTCCCGGCAGACGTTCTCCGCGTCGTGCGCGTACAACTTGGTCCGACGCTTGATGGTCTTCCCGTAGAGCGGGTGCCGGACCAGGCGGTCCACGGTCACGATCACGGTCTTGTCCATCTTCGCACTCGTGACCCGACCGGTGCGCAAAGAAAGAGCCCGCGTGTTGTTCAGCCAGCGGATCTTCCGGCACGACGAACCGGTCGCCGATGCCGAGGTAACCTGGGCCTGCATCGACAATCAGGGCAGACCGGTTCGTC
>CAZFHZ010000098.1:0-12300 GCA_964519015.1 uncultured Gemmatimonadota bacterium
CAGACGGGGCAGACGGCCAACCAGAGCCTGCTCTTCCGCACCCTGCCGGTGCGGTGAAGGGGCCGGGATTGATTGCAGATAGCCGTTGGGACTACACTCGGGACGATTCCAAACCGTCCTGAGATCGGGAGAGGGGCCCGGGACCGCGACCACGGAGGCACCTGTATGCGGTCCGCCGTTATCGTTCTACCTGGCCCGCATCGGCCCCTGAGCCTCCGGCGCGGATTCCTGCTCCTGTTCTCACTCCTGCTTCTCCTCACACTGACCATCGGTCCGTGTATTGTCCAGGCCCAGGACCCGCTCCCGTTGGCTGCTTTGTGCGACTCCGCCCGGGCCCATTTGGAGCGGGGGGATGTGGAAGGGGCCCGGACCCTCTACCAGCAGGTGCTGAGCCGTGACCGCAACTACCCGCCGGCCGTGCTGGGTATGGGGCGGGCCATCCTGCAGATCCCCAACCGGGCCTACGATGCCCTGGAGTACCTGCGCCGGGCGACCAGCCTGATGCCCGAGGCCCCCGAGGCCCACTATCAGCGGGCCCTCGCCCACTTGAGGCTGGCCCGCGGTCTCGGGGGAGGGGACGACGCCGTGGCCGCCCGCCGCGAACTGGAGCGGGTCATCGTGCTCGATCCCTCCCATCCCGATGCCTGGCGGCAGTTGGGGATCCTCTACCGGGACGTGATCGGGGACCCGGACAAGGCCTCGCAGGCCTTCCGGACCCAGGTGGCCGCCGATCCCGGCAACACCGAGGCGCGCTACGACAACCTGCGCACCTTCATGGACTACGGGGAGTGGGAGGCGGCGGTGAGCGATGCCGAGGAGATGCTCCGGCGCATGCCCGAGGACCCGCGTCCTTATCCCTACCTGGCCGGCGCGCTCTGGAAGCTGGGGCGGGGGGATGAGGCGATGCGGATCTTCGAGGACTACTTCGGGCGGATCGAGCCGAAGGAGCGGGACCTCTACTTCGACCTCACCCTGATCCTCGATCACGGTGAGATCGCCGAGGTCGAGCGACTTTCCCCTCAAGGGCGCCGGGGGTGGTGGGACCACTACTGGGCGGTGCGCGACCCCGACCCGAAGACGGCGGTCAACGAGCGGCTGCTCGAGCACTTCATCCGGGTGGCCTGGGCCCGGGTCGCCTTCGGGGAGAAGAAGTGGCCGTGGGACGAGCGGGGGCCCGCCTATGTGCGCTACGGGGAACCCGACCTGAAGGCGGAGCGGGGGAGCGCCATCGTCTGGGACCTGGCGGTGGGGGACTGGTGGGAGTGGGTTGACCGGCGGCAGAAGTTCGAACTGGCCATGGGGATGCCCTACGCCTATGTCTTCGCTCTGGGTCGGTCAATGCCTCCCGATGCGCAGGAGGACACCTCCACTCCGACCGGTGCCGCGTCCGAGCTCTTCAGCAACCTGACCGGCAAGTGGGCCTACCTCGACCGCGGGATCGAACTGAACTTCTACGACCCGATCGGCAGCGGGATCTACCTGAGCGAGAACATGAGCACGATGCTGCTCGACCAGATGGAGCGGCGCTTCCCGGTGGCCAGCGAGGAGGAGGACAAGATCGGGTATGTCGACCCGATGGACGGGGTCTACACCTTCCGGGGCCAGGAGGGGCGGACGGCGGTCGAGTACGCCTTCGCGCTGCTGCCGGGGGACTTCGGTCAGTTCCGCTCCTACACCGGTCTCTACGCGCAGCTCGACGTGGATGTGCGGGTCTTCACCCCGGAGTGGACCGAAGTGGCTCGCGCCGGAGGGGCCGCGAAACGGTTGCAGACGGTGCCCCAGGTCCGGATCCGGGGCATCCCCCTCTTCGTGGATGCCACCCGGCTGGAGGTGCCGCCCGGTGAGTACCGGATCGCCACCCTGCTGCTCGACCCGGAGTCGGGGCAGCGGGCCCGGACGGAAGAGGAGGTCAGCCTGCCCGACTACTCGGGCGGGGAGCTGATGGTCAGCGACATCCTGCCGGCGGCGGCCGTCCGGGAGGTGCCGAGGGGCACGGAGGGGCGATTCGTGCGGGGGAACCTGGAGGTGCTGCCCCTCCCGGGACGGGCGCTCCAGTCCGACCAGCCTCTCTTCGTCTACTATGAGGTCTACAACCTGCGCAAAGACCCCGTAGGGGCGACCGATTACGAGGTGTCTTATGCGGTGGGAGAGGCGCCCGACGAGGGGGGCCTGGGGGCGCGGCTCTACCAGGGACTGAAGAGCCTGGTCGGGGTGGGGCGCCGGCGGACCGTGCTGACCGCCCGGGTCGAACGGAGCGGGATCACCACCGACAGCGGGGAGTACCTGGAGATCGACATGAGCGCGGTGCCGGCCGGGACCTGGCTGCTGGAACTGACCGTAACCGACCGGCTGACGCGGGTGAGCACCTCGCAGCGCCTGCTCTTCCGCACCCTGCCGTTCCGGTAGGCGGAGATCGTGAACTGAGATGAAGAACATCCGGAGACGCTTCCCCATCCCCCGCATCGCGGCCCTCGTGCTGGTCCCGGTGCTCTCGATCGCCGGCCCGGCGGCCGCCCAGGAGACCCCGCTACCGGCGCTCTGCGACTCCGCCCGGGCCCGCCTGGAGCGGGGGGATGTGGCCGGCGCCCGTGCCCTCTACGAGCAGGCCCTGACCCGGGAGAAGGACTACCCCCGGGCCGTGATCGGTATGGGCATGGTGCTCATGGAGACCTCCAACCGGACCGCCCAGGCGCTCGAGTACTTCTCGCGGGCCGTCATCCTCGACCCGACTTCCCCGGAGGCACACTACCAGAAGGCCCGGGCCCACCTCCGGCTCGCCCAGGGGGACCTGGGACGGGACAACGCCAACCTGGCCCGGCGGGAACTGGAGACGGTCATTGCGCTCGATCCCTCCCACCCGGATGCCTACCGCCTGCTCGGCCTGCTCTTGATGGGAGTGCTCCACGACTACGAGAAGGCGGCCGAGGCCTTCCGCAAGCAGACCGAAGCGGCTCCGGGCAACCTGGAGGCCCGCTTCGAGTACGTGAAGGCCCTCATGGACATGGGGATGTTCGAGCGGGCGGTCACCCAGGCGGAGGACCTGAAGCGCCGGGCCCCGGACAATCCGCGGGTCTACCCCTACCTGGCCGGCGCCTACTGGAAACTGGAGCGCTATGACGAGGCGATGCGGGTCTTCGAAGATTACTTCGGAGTGGCGCCGCCCGAGGAGCGCGACCTCTACTTCGACCTGGAACCGGTCCTGGAGAAAGAGGAGGCGAAGAGCTACCACTCCCTGAATCCGACCGGGCAGCGCACCTTCTGGGATTACTACTGGTCGACCCGCGACCCCGACCCGAAGACGGCGGTCAACGAGCGGCTGCTGGAGCACTTCATCCGGGTGGCCTGGGCCCGGCTCGAGTTCGCCCAGAGCGTCTTCCCTTGGGACGCCCGGGGGGATTTCTACATCCGCTACGGCGAGCCGGACGTGCGCAGCGGCCGGGGAAGGATCGTGGCCTGGGAACTGGTGGACGACGATCCCGCCTGGACCCGGCGCAAGCGGGAGTTCGAGCGGCAGATGGGGCTTCCCTCCAACATCTCCTCCAGCGGCATCTTCGACCAGCCGGCCTTCACCGCTCCCTTCGGCATCCCGAAAGGGCTGGTGGTGGCCATCGCCGACTCGATGTGGCGCGAGGTCCAGATGTCCTTCGCCGGCGCGGGCGAGCGTCCCACCCCCGACACGATCTGGGACCAGGCCGTGACCGATGCGGAGCGCCGCGCCATGCGCGGCTCCATGGCCACGCCCGAGCGCTGGGTCTACCAGGACAAGGGGATCGATCTGAACTTCGAGGACCCGATCGGGCGGGGGAAGTATGTGGTCTCCGACGTTCGTTCCCGGATGCTGGTCGAGCAGATGGAAGAACGACTCCCCACCCTCTCCGAGGAGGAGGACAAGATCCAGCTCATCGATCCCATGGACGGGATCTTCACCTTCCGGGGGAGCAACGGGAAAACGGCCGTGGAGTATGCCTTCGCCCTCCTCCCCGACGATTTCGGGCAGTTCCGCTCGGTGACCGGGATCTACGCCACTCTCGATGTGGATGTACGGGTCTTCACCCCCGACTGGCAGGAGGTGGCCCGGGCGGGGGAGCAGGCCCGGCGCCTCCAGACGGTGCCGCAGGTGAAGATCCGCGGTATCCCCCTCTTCGTGGACGCCACCCGGCTGGAGGTAGCGCCGGGGGAGTATCGCATCACGACCATGCTGCTTGACGCCGAATCGGGAAAGCGGGGGACGGCCGAAGAACTGGTCGACCTGCCCGACTACTCCGGATCCGGCCTGATGGTGAGTGACATCCTGCCGGCGGCCTCGATCCGCGAGGTGCCGCGGGGCACGCCGGGAACGTTCGTGCGGGACAATCTGGAGGTGCTGCCGCTGCCCGGGCGGGCCCTCCAGGCCGATCAGCCCCTCTTCATCTACTATGAAGTCTACAATCTGAAGAAGGACCCGGTGGGGGCTACTGATTATGAGATCTCCTACGCGGTGGGGGAGGCCCCCGAACAGAGCGGGCTGGGGGCCCGGCTCTTCCAGGGCATGAGGAGCCTGGTGGGGGCCGGGCGACGGCGGAGCGTGTTGACCGCCACCGTGCCGCGCAGCGACATCCGCAGCGACATCGGTGAGTATCTTGAGATCGACATGAGTCAGCTCCCGGCCGGTACCTACCTGTTGGAACTCACGGCCAAGGACAACCTGAACGGAGCCACCGCCTCCCGGCGCATCCTCTTCCGCACCCTGCCGGCGCGCTGATCCCTCCCGGCCCGACCGGGAGAGCCGCTGGAGGAATCCGTTCGACGATTCGATGAACAGGCCGGGGGGAGGGCACGTCTCACCTGTGGGATCGGCTGGCGGGTGCCTCCCGGTCCCGATACTGTAGGAGGCGGGGCGTCCGACCCCGAACGACCGGTGGGTGGTTACCGATGAGGACCGGGCAGCTGAAGAGGATCCCTTCCCGACCGACGGGGCACCGTCATATCCCGGCCGGTGGGGGAGTGGTCCGGGCGGTCCGGACACTCCTGGTCCTGATCCTCTTTCTCGCCGGCCCCGGTGTCCTGGCCCGCCAGGCGGACCCTCCTCCCGGCCCGGTCCCCCTCCTGGTCAGCCGGGCCGACACCTTGCTCGCCCACGGCGACGTCGAAGGGGCCTACGCTCTGCTCCAGCGGGTCCTCAAGGACGATCCGAGGTCGGTGCCGGCACTGGTGAGCATGGGGCGGGTCATGCTGGCAACCAAGGCCGGCGGGGGACGTGCGGTCGAGTACCTGACCCGGGCGGTCCGCCTGGAGCCCGACAACCAACAGGCCCGCTATCAGAAGGCGCTTGCCCACCTGCGGCTCGCTCCCGGGGATGTCGGACGGGACAACGCCCGCCAGGCCCAGATCGACCTGGAGCGCCTGCTGGAACTCAACCCCAGCCACGCGGACGCCTGGTACCAGCTCGGTCGGCTCCGGCAGGAGTTCTACTCCGACGTCGCCGGGGCCTCCGACGCCTTTCTGAAACAGCTCGAGACGCAGCCGTCCCACGCCGAGGCCCGGCAGCAGCTCCTGGAATCCCATATGGCGGCCGGGGACTGGCGGGGCGCCGCCCGGGCCGGAGAGCTGATCCTGGAGCGGGCCCCCGATGTGCTCGAAGCCTACCCCTATATCGCCGCCGCCCACTGGAAGCTGGGGGAGAGCGAGCGGGCGATGGAGGTCTTCGAGTCCTACCTGGAGCGGCTCGATGGAAGAGACCGTTCCCTCTATCTCGACCTCGGGTCCGTGCTCAGCGTCGAAGAGGCGGCCGAGTACACCGCCCTCGACGAAGAGGGCCGCCGGTACTACCGGGAGCGCTACTGGTCGGTGCGCGACCCCGATCCCACCACCCCGGTCAACGAGCGGCTGCTGGAGCACTATGCCCGCGTGGCCTACGCGCGGTTGGAGTTCGGCCGCCTCCTCTGGCCGTGGGACGAGCGGGGGGATATGTACGTGCGCTACGGGGAGCCCGACCGGAGGATCGGATACGGGCGGCCCTTCGCGGAGGAGTTGATCGACCAGGACCCGGAGTACATCAGCCGGCGCCGGAAGTTCGAGCAGGAAGTCGGGATGCCCCTCAACGGGATCGGCAACCGCGAGGAAGGGGGCCGGTCCCGCGCCCAGCGCCAGCCGGAGCGCTGGATCTACCTGGACAGGGGGCTCGACCTGACCTTCGAGGACCCGGTCTCCAGCGGTCGCTTCTCCGTCAATGGTGCGCACGGGCGCATGCTGGTCGAACGCCTTGAGGAAAACCTCCCTTCGTTGAGCGTCGAGGAGGACCGCATCGGGCGGTTGGAGCCGCTGCAGTCACTGGTCACCTTCCGGGGGGCGGAGGGCATGACCCGGCTGGAATACGCCTACGCCCTGCTCCCGGACGATTTCGGGGCCTTCCGCAGCCCGACCGGTGAGTATGCCGAGCTGGATGTGGACATCCAGCTCTACTCGCCGGGCTGGATCCCGGTGGTCGGGGCCACCGAGCCGGCCCGGCGGATCGAGACCATCCCCCAGATGCGCATCCGCGGGGTGCCGCTATTTGTCGACGCCACCCGTGTCCAGGCCCGGCCGGGCCACTATGTACTGGCCACCCGCCTCATGGATCCCGCAACCGGTGACCGGGCCGCGGTCGAAGAGGATATCGAACTCCCCGACTACAGCGGAAGCGATCTGATGCTGAGCGACATCCTGCCGGCCGCCGCCGTCCAGGAGGTGGGGCGGGGACGGGAAGGGCGGTTCGTACGCGGGGAAGTCGAGGTGCTCCCCCTGCCGGGAAGCACGATCTACCGCGATCAATCGCTCTTTATCTACTACGAGATCTACAACCTGACCAAGGACGCCTACGGAGCCACCGACTACGTCATCGAGTACTCGGTGGTGGAAGCCCCCGAGGAGGAAGGATTCACCCGCATGCTCTGGCGGGGGATCCGCAACCTGGTCCGCCCGGTCTCGGGACTGGCCGGATTGAGCAGCCGCATCGAGCAGAGTGGGATCCGGACCGAGGAGCCGGCCTGGCTGGAGGTGGACATGCGCCTTGCCCCTCCCGGCGCGTATGAATTGCAGCTCGTTGTCAGTGATAGACTCAGTGGTAGAACGGCGTCCAACACCCTGCGTTTCCGCAGTGTACCCCGGTTATAATCTGCATAAATTGTTCCGCTAGTTCCACTTTTCACTTTACGTCCTCAGACGGCCATCGCACTATATTTGTAGACATAATCGAGTTTAAGACAAGATACTCGATTATTGTTCTTTCCAAACGCATCCCGCTTTTGGGGAGGAGCACGGATCATGAGTGGTTTGTCCCGTCGGGATTTCTTCTGCACGGGAGGGCGCCTGATCGCCGGCCTCGGGGCCGGGACGGGTGCTCTCACCATCATCGCGCCGCGGACCTTTGCAGACGAACAGGGAGCAGTGATCTCCGAGGAGCTCTCTCAGCTCGCCCGAAAGGCCGCCGGGCAGGCTGCGCTACTCTACGACGCCACGCTCTGCATCGGCTGCCGCGCCTGTGAACTCGCCTGCAACGAAGACAACCAGCTCGGACGAAGTGAGGATGAGATCTTCGCCGGTCGACCGGCCGAGGATGCCCGGGCCCTGGCTCCCGATGTCTGGACCTATGTGACCTTCCACCAGATCGAGGGGGACCCGAGTACGGCTTCCTGGGGCAAGGTCCAATGCATGCACTGTATCGAGCCGGCTTGTGTCTCTTCCTGCCCGGTTGAGGCCCTGGAGAAGACCAAGGAAGGTCCGGTCATCTACAATCAGTATAAGTGTCTGGGCTGTCGCTATTGCGAGCTGGCCTGTCCCTTCCTGGTACCGCGCTTCGAGTGGGATACCTGGAACCCTTATATCCGCAAGTGCGACATGTGCTGGGACCTTCAGCAACAGGGCCAGCCGCCGGCCTGTGTTGAAGCCTGTCCGACCGGTGCGCTGCGCTGGGGCACGCGGGAAGAACTTCTGATCGAAGCCCATGCCCGAATCGAGGCGAGTCCCCGCAACTATGTACATCACGTCTACGGCGAGCAGGAAGCAGGCGGGACCGCTTTTCTCCACCTTGCCGGACGTCCCTTCGAGGAGCTGGGCTACCGGCGAAACCTCCCCTACCAGTCGTACCGGGAATACACCAAACCCTCGATGCTCTCCGTCCCCTATGTGTTGAGCAGTCTGGCCCTGGCGCTGGGAAGTGTCGCCTGGATGGTCAACAAGACGAAGACCAGGACCGAGCACGGGGAAACAGGGGAACCGGGCCCGGCGGATGGTAAGAAGGGGGGTGCGTCATGACTGATTCAGAACAGCTCCCTCTGCGCTGGACGCTGGGACTGAAGATCCTGGTCGCTCTGAGTCTCATCGGTGCAGTGACTATCGCCTACCGCTTCGTGGTCGGCCTCGGGCCGGTGACCAACCTGACCGACGGCTACACCTGGGGTTTCTTGACCGCCGTCAACAAACTCTCCCAGATTGCGTTGGCCGCGGGCGGTTTCGTGATGGCCGGAGTGATCCACATCTTCGGAGGCCGTCGACTCCATGGGGTCGCCCGCTCGGCCATCCTGGCCGCCTTCCTGGGCTACCTGCTCTTCATCAGCGCCCTCATTACCGACCTGGGGCGTCCCTGGAACCTCTTCTGGGCCATCTTCTCCTGGAATCACTATTCACCCATGTTCGAGGTGGCCTGGTGCGTGATGATGTACAGTGGGGTGCTCTTCCTGGAGTTCACCCCGGTCATCCTGGAGCGGTACCGGCTGCAGCGGGCCCTGGACGCCTTCCACCAGTACGTCCCGTATCTGATTATCGCCATGCTCACTTTCTTCACCTTCGTAATGACCGGGACGCTGCTCTGGACAGGGGTGGTCTTCGCCCTCACCCTCCTGTGGGAGGTCCTGATGCGGCAGGGGATCATGCCGCGGGACCACCAGATGCCGCTGCTGCTGATCATGGCGGGCATCATGTTCAGCACGCTCCATCAGTCGACCCTGGGCAGCCTCTTCCTGATCTCCGACAAACTCAGCCCGATCTGGTACTCGCCGTTGCTCCCCTTCATATTCTTCACCTCGGCCGTTATGGTCGGGCCGAGCATGGTGGTGCTGGAACGGCTGTTAACCACCCGCATACGTCGGCGTGAACCTGAATTGGACGTCATCACCAGCATCGCCCGGGCCATGCCCTATGTGATCGGGTTTTATCTGCTGGTACGAGTGGCCGACCTGATCGCCAGGGGAGTCGTCTTCGAGATTGTGACTATCACCGGGCAGAGCGCCTGGTTCTGGCTGGAGATGCACCTGCTGGTCATCTCCCTGGCGCTCTACGCCAACCTCGATTCCCTCCCGCGGAAGATCACCCTGCTGCTGGCCTCACTCTCTAGCGTGCTGGCCATCGTGGTTCATCGGGTGGGCGTAACGATGGTCGGCATGAGCGTTCCCGAATATCCCCGTTATGTGCCGTATTGGCTGGAGTACGTGATGGGGGTGGGCCTGCTGGCAATGGGGCTCCTGGCCTACCGGCTGATCGTACACTTCTTCCCCGTGTATCCGGAAACCTGGAGGAGCTTTCCCACCGATTTGGCTGCTTCGCAGCCCACCCCGCTCGAACCAACGGCCTCCTCGTTCGCCGGCGCCCCGGAGGTGTGACCATGGAAGCAATGGAACAGGGCAGTACCACCGGGCGCCGCCTCGGAAGCGGCATGCGGATGCTGGCCACGGTGGCAATAGTGCTCGCGGTGATGCTGCAGGTATTCCTGATCCACATGGTGATCCGGCTGCATCAGGAAGTGATTGCCCAGCGGAACGAGCTGGCCACCAAGGAAGACCTTATGAACCTCGCGGTCAACTTCGGTCCCACCGACCCGGCCATGGTCGCCCTGGAGGGAACGTGTACCGACTGCCATACCGAGGAGACCTTCGCTCAGGCCCATGGCATGACCGAGAACGTCCATGACCTGGTCCAGCGGATGAGCGAACTCTCCGGGACTCGATTCAGGAGTGAGGAGATACCACGGGTCGAAGCCGCACTGACCTTCATGAAATGCGCTCACTGTCACAGTCAGGACCGGCTGAAAGAACTGGCCATCCTGGGGCCGAAGGAGCGCTGGGACGTCATTATCAGGATGATGAAAGAACCTGGTTCCACCATCAGTCAGGAGGATGCCCGACGGATCCGTGACTTCTACGGCGATTTCTGGGGCTGGCACCGACCCGAATGATGCCCCGCCCCGATCCCGGGGGATGAAGCAATGAAGGAGTACTGGACCGTTCCGCGCGAACGCCTGCGGGCCCTGCTGGTGATGGTTGCACTCCATTCCGCCGGGGTGGGAGTCGGCCTGATCCTGGCCCTGCCGCCGGTCATGACTTTCATGGGCTTCGGTACCATCCATGAGCCTTTCTTCCCGGCTCAGGGGGGCGTCTTCCACCTGGTCATGACGGTCGCCTACCTGCTGCCGGCCGCTGCACCGGAACGGTATGAGCCCATACTGGTCCTGGTGGTGGCCACCAAGATGATAGCCACGGTGTTCCTCTTCTCTTTCTGGCTGTTCGTGGAGCCGATCTGGATGGTGCTGTTCAGTGGTCTGACCGACCTGGCCATGGGACTGCTGGTGCTCTGGGCCTGGCGGTCGTGGCGCCGGCCCACGGAGGAGAGGGCAGGGTGATGGACCGGCCGGTGCTCATTATCACCGGTGCGTCCGGATTCATCGGACGCCACCTGGTCGATCTGGCCCGGGAGGACTTCCAGGTCTACGCGGTAGCCCGGAGGTCGCAGAGCGAGGCCCACGTGCCTGCGCATCCCAACGTGACCTGGATCCAGGTCGACATCGCCTCCTGGCCCACCCTCAAGGCGGTGATGCACAACATCAAACGACAGGGTGGTGCCGACTATATCCTGCATCTGGCCGGCTACTATGACTTCACCTACCGGGACCATCCTGAGTACAACCGGTCGAACGTGGTCGGTACCCGGCATATGCTGGAACTGGCCAAGTGGCTCTGCGTGCGACGTTTCGTCTTCGCATCCTCGCTCGCCGCCTGTCCTTTCCCGAAACCCGGCGAGATGCTGGACGAGCAGACCCCCCCGGTCGCTCCCTTTCATTACGCCCGGAGCAAGAAGGCCGGTGAGGAGATGGTCGCCCAATACTCCCGGTGGTTCCCGTGCGCGATCGTCCGCTTCGCAGCGGTCTTCAGTGACTACTGCGAGTATGCTCCACTCTATACCTTCCTGGAGACCTGGCTCAGCCGCCGGCCGGATGCCCGCATCCTGGGGGGGCGAGGACTCTCGGCCGTCCCTTTCATCCATGTCGGCGAACTCTGCCGGTTGCTGCTCCATCTGCTGCATCGGAGCCACGATCTGCCCGCACTGGCGACCTACTGCGCCAGCCCGGACGGCTGTACCACCCACAAGGACCTTTACGAACTGGCCAATCGCTACCGATTCGGGCGGGTGCGGCGCCCGTTCCTGGTCCCCCGGTCCCTGGCCATGATCGGTCTGCCGTTGCGCAACGCCATCCTGCGGTTACTGGGACGAGTGCCCTTCGAGCGTTTCTGGATGGTGCGTTATACCGACCAGCAGTTGCGTGTCGATGCCTCGGCCACCCGGCAGGCCCTGCTCTGGGAGCCTGCTCCTCATCTGTTCATCGAGCGACGACTTCCCTTCCTGCTGGAGAAGAAGCGCAGTCGCCCCGATGAATGGCGATTACTCAATGAGGCTACCCTGCGCCGGGTCACCGTTCGACCCAACCTGACCATCGCCCGGGAGATCGCCGAGGCCAAGGAACAGGTCATCGCCAGTGTGCTGCATGATCTCATCAATCCCGACAACGCCGAGCGTTTCCGGCACTACCAGCGCATGAACCTGACCGATCTGGAACGATTGGTCGGGATCCTTTGTAACCTGCTGGAAGCCGCGGTCCGGGCTGGTGACCGCACGCTTCTGGCGGCCTATATGGAGGAACTGGCCCCGGCCCGGTTCGATATGGGATTCAAGTCCGAGGAGGTAGCCGGATCCCTCCGAGTGCTGGAACGCCGCGTCCTGGAGGTCCTGGAGGCCAGCCCGGAGATGAAGGGGATGTCTAAATCCACTTACGATTATGTGACCTTCACCCTGCAGCTGGCCACTGACCAGGTCGATACCGCCTACCACACCTGGGAGAAGGGACTCCGTTTCCAGTCCGGCTGGCGGGGGGAGACCGCAACTGAGCCGACTTCCCAGTCCGAGCGCATGGCCGACCTGGAACAAATGATCCGCCGGATGAACGCCTTCTACCGACCGCCGGAAGTAGACGGCCCGATGGGGGAGGATGGAGGGAATGAACAGAATGGAGGGAAC
>CAZFHZ010000099.1:0-11917 GCA_964519015.1 uncultured Gemmatimonadota bacterium
CTCTCCGTCGGGGAGCCAGCCCAGCCCGTAGATGGGACCACCGATCCAGGCCTCATCGTACTGATGGTCGGCGATGTGGAGCGCACCCGTCTCCAGGTCGAGTCCGAGCAGGAAACGGCTCTTGTTGTCGAGGGCGTTCACCTCCAGCAGCGCCCGGCGGCCGTCGGGGGCGAAGATGGGTAGGCCGGGCTGGATGGGGATGACCGCTCCCCGCTCCTTCTTCCAGGCGCCGTTCTCCCCGGCCGGCCCAAGCGGGTCGGCCACCTGCTCATCCAGGAGCGCGAAGTCGACGTAGTAGACCGAGTCGCGCTGGGTATCGGCGATCCCCAGCCGCCACCGGTCGAGCGGCTCCCCTACCTTGGTGCGCCCCGGGATGTCCTGGGTGAAGGCGTCCTCGCGCACGTAGTCGGGTACCACCGTCCGCTTCCCCCCCTGGGCAGGGAGGCGGAGCCGGAAGACCACGAACCGGCCGTCCGGGGTGATGACACTGCCGGCCGCCTGCTGCCGGGCCGGCACGGAGATCTCGAGGGGCCGCTCGGGCGAGGGGAAACGGGCGCGGTAGGCCTCGTAGCGTTCCCGCTGCTGCTGCTGCTCGCGGATGAAGGCCAGCAGTCCCGCCTCCTGGCCGGCCAGCCACTTCTGGAGCTCGGTGCGGGTGTCGGGCCGGCTCCCCCCCCGCTCGGTCTCTTCGGTGAACCGGACGTACTGGCGCAGTTCGCCGCTCCCCAGGTGGAGGGCGTAGTGGTCGCCGGCGCTGGTGAAGAAGACCCGCTCGCCGTCGCGCGACCAGGTGGGGGAGGACTCCGGCTGGGCGGTGAAGGTCAACCGGGTCTGCGTCCCGCCGCGCAGATCGAAGAGCCAGAGGTCGCCGTCGCGCACGAAGAGCCGCCGGCGGTGGGCGGCGTCCCACACCCCGCCGAGGGAGAGCGCCAGCCCCCGGCGGCCGACCGAGACCGTGCCCGGCAGGCGGTTAAGTTCCTCGTAAGGGACCTCCTCGGGCTCTCCCCCGCCGGGAGCGACGCGCCAGACGCCCGCCGTCTCCTCGCGTCGGGGGTTCCAGCGGAAGTAGAGCCATCGGCTGTCGTCCGACCAGACCAGCCCGGAAGGGGCCTCACCGAGCCAGCCGGCCGGGTCCTGCATGATCGTCTCCACCTCGAGCGGCCGGGCCGGCCCCTGGGCGGTGGTGCGGACCGCCGGCAGGGCGAGCAGGAGGAGGGCGACCGCGACACCCGCGGCCGGACGCCGGAGGATGTGGGGACGGGGCATGAGGGACTCCTTTCACGGGTGGCGGAACGAGCGTCGGTAGTGTCCGTATATACCTACAGCGGGCAGGAGGTCATCGGGTGATCGGGGGTTTCGTCGTAGCGGCCCCGGTGGGGTGTCCCTATCATGGGCCCGGATGACCATCGAGGAGGTAACGGAATTGAAGCCGCTTATCATCCGTGGCGGGCCGGTCTTCGCCCTCGTCCTGCTGGCGGTCTCGCTGGCCCCACACCCGGCCGGTGCCCAGCTGGCGCGCCCCGAGGAGGTGGTGCGCATCACCCCCGCCCTGCCCAAGAGCGGGTTCACCCCGGGGGAGACCTTCCAGGCGGCCCTGATCGTCGACATCATGGACGGCTATCATCTGAACGCCCACACCGTCAAGGACCCCAACCTCCTCCGGACCGATCTCGAGATCCCGACCGGGGGAGCGGTGAGCTGGCCCTTCATCCGTTACCCGGAGGACCAGGCGGTGCCCGGGGTGGAGGTGCCCGGACTGGTCGGTGAGCAGTATATCGGCCGGATCGTCCTCCGGCTGGTCGGCCGGCTCCCCAAGGAAGCCGTCCCCGGCCCCCTGCGGGTCAAGATGAGCCTCTTCTTCCAGGCCTGCACCGACCTGGTCTGCCTGGTGCCGTACACCAACAAGTTCGAACTGGAGATCCCCGTGGTGGCTCCCGGCACGGAGGTGAAGACCCTCCATCCGGAGATCTTCGGCCAGGAGAAGGTGCCGCCCGGCGGTCGCTGAGGATCCGACCGGACGGACCGGACCGTAAGGAGGGCTGCCATCATGGCTGTCGCCGCGCGCCTGACCGACGTCCACAAGACCTACCGGGTCGGAGCCATCGAGGTGCCGGCCGTCCGGGGGGTGGACATCGAGATCGAGGAGGGGGAGTTCTTCTCCTTCGCCGGTCCCTCCGGGTCGGGGAAGACCACCCTGCTCAACCTCCTCGGCGCCCTCGACACCCCGACCCGGGGAGAGATCGAGATCGGAGGCCGGGCCACCGCCGGCCTGAACCCGACCACCCTGGCCGACTTCCGCAACCAGCACCTCGGATTCATCTTCCAGACCTTCAACCTCATCCCGGTGCTGACCGTGCTCGAGAACGTCGAGTTCCCCCTGCAGCTCCAGGGCGTCGCTGACGCCGCCGAGCGGCGTCAGCGGGTGGAAGCCCTGCTCGAGGAGGTCGGTCTGGCCGGACTCTCCGACCGGCGCCCCTCGGAACTGAGCGGGGGACAGCAGCAGCGGGTGGCCGTCGCCCGCGCCCTGGTCAAGGGGCCGACCCTGGTGCTGGCCGACGAACCAACCGCCAACCTGGATTCGGCCACCGCCCTGGAGGTCGTCAACCTGATGAAGGAGCTGAACACCCGGCGGGGGACCACCTTCATCTTCTCCACCCACGACCGCCTGGTGATGGACCACGCCCGGCGTCTGGTGCGGCTGCGCGACGGTCGGATCGAGTCCGACGAGAGCCAGGGGAGCTGATCGGATGGTTGCCGAGCATGCGCCCCACGGGCTGACGTTGCGCAACGCCTTCCACCTGGCCCGGCGCAACCTGACCCGGAGCCGCCGCCGGACGGCCATCACGGCCACCACGGTGGCCCTGGCCGTCTTCCTCCTCCAATGCTTCTCCTCCCTGCTCTTCGGGATCGAACGGCAGTCCTTCGACAACCTGATCCGCTACCAGACCGCCAACGCCAAGGTCTTCGCGGCCGGGTACTACCAGGATCGGGAGGAGTTCCCGCTCGAACAGGTCCTGGCCGATCCCGCTTCGCTCGAGCAGCGGATCGACGGCGTCCCGGGGGTGGCCGCCTCCACCCCGCGGATCGAGTTCAGTGCCCAGCTCTCCAACGGCGTCGACCAGATCCCGGTCACCGGGGTTGGGATCGCGGTCTCGGGGAGCGACCGCGACGTCTACCGCATCGCCCAGGCGGTGGTCGCCGGTTCCTATCTGCAGCCGGGGGAGGAGGGCCTGCTGATCGGCGCCGACCTGGCCCGGCACTTCCCCGTCCAGGTGGGCGACTGGCTGACCGTCCTGGTGCGCACCCGCCGTGGGGCCTATGAGGCGCTCGACCTGCCGGTACGGGGTCTGCTGGGGACCGGCAACCCCCTGATCGACAAGTCGGTCGTCATGCTCCCGCTCGAGACCGCCCGGGGGATGCTCGGCATGCCCGGGATGGCCACCGAGATCGCGGTGCGGTTCGGCAGCACCACCCTCGAGCTGCGCACCCTCAACCGCCTGCGGGCGAGCCTGGAGGCGGTCCCGGGGACCGAGGTGCGGGGTTGGCGCGAACTGGAGGAGAGCTTCCTGGCCCTGGCCAAGGTCAAGCGCACCGGTTCGACCATCTTCATGAGCATCTTCGTGCTGCTGGCCCTGGTGGGCATCACGAACACCATCCTGATGGCCACCTTCGAACGCACCCGGGAGATCGGCGCGCTGATGGCCCTGGGGCTGCGCCCGGCCGGGGTGCGCCGTCTCTTCCTGGTCGAGGGGGCCCTGACCGGTCTGGCCGGCGGTCTGCTCGGCAGTCTGGCCGCTCTCGGGCTCATCCTCTGGCTGGCTTCGATCGGGATTGATATCGGAGCGATGTACGGCGACATGGACATCGGCTACCCGGTCAAGGACATGATCTACCCGGCGATCGACCTGCTCTGGATGCTCACCGTCATCCTCTTCACCGGGCTGATGGCCACCCTGGCGTCGCTCTACCCGGCCGCCCGGGCCAGCCGGCTCGACCCCGCCGAGGCGCTGCGTCATGTCTGACGTCCATCCCCGTCTCCCCCTGCTGCGCCTGGCCTGGCGCAACACCCGGCGGAACAGCCGCCGCACTCTGCTGACGGTGAGCGCCGTGCTGGTGGCCTCGGCCGCCCTCACCTTCGCCTTCGCCTACCTGGGGGGAGTGGTTGCCGAGATCGTCGACACCTACGCCCGCATCCAGTCGGGGCACGTGCGCATCACCGCCCGCGGCTATACCGACCGGGAGCGCTTCCTCCCGCTCGACAAGAACGTCCCCCGGCTGAGCGAACTCCTTCCCATCATCCGCTCCCACCCGGCGGTGCGCACCGCGGTGGCCCGCATCCGGACCGCCGCCTTGGTGGACGGCCTCGACTCCAACCGCCCCGCCCTGGTCTGGGGGATCGACCTGGAGCGGGAGCGGGATATCCTGCGACCGGGCGGGATGATGGACCAGGGGCGTCTCCCCGTCCCGGGGAGGGCTGAGGCCCTGGTCGGGACCGGACTGGCCGGGCGGATCGGGGTCGCTCCGGGGGACACCCTCACCCTGCTCGGCCAGACCGCCTACCGGTCCCTGGGAGGCCTGCGCTGCACGGTGGTCGGACTGGCCCGCACCGGGGTGGCCTACCTGGATGAGGCCCTGCTCCTGCTGCCGCTCGACCAGGCCCAGTACATGACCTTCCTGGACGATGCAGCCACCGAGGTGCTCGTCTTTGCCCGCGACCCCGATCAGGCCGAGGTCCTGGCCGCCTCGCTGGCCGCCGAGCTCGATCCGCTGGTGGAGGGGGGGCTGGAGGTCCTCTCCTGGCGCGACCAGGGTCCCCTCATGCAACTGGCGGACAGCATCAATTCGATGTGGGGCATCATCATCTTCCTGCTCATGCTCATGGCCGGGCTGGTCATCGTGAACACCATGCTCATGTCGGTCATGGAACGGACCGCCGAGTTCGGGATGCTCAACGCGCTCGGCATGCGCCGGCGGGACATCCTCCGGCTGGTGCTGGGCGAGGGGATGGTCATCGGACTGATCGGCGCGGTCACCGGCGTGCTCCTCGGCGGCGCCATCGCCCTGATCGTGGAGCACACCGGCCTGGACATCACCAAGGCCGCCTCCGGCATCGAACTCCCCTTCCCGAACGTGATCTATCCCCACCTGAAGCCCCTCTATCCCGTCGTGGCCCTCTTCATAGGGGTGTTCACGGCCGTCCTGGCCGCCCTCTTCCCGGCCCTGAAGGCGGTCCGGCTCCAGCCCGCGGAGGCGCTCCGATCATGAGGTACCAGCCCGGCATCGCGGTCGCGCTCCTCACCCTGGTCCTGCTCCCACCGCTGGTCAGCCCGGTGCGGGCCCAGCCCCCGGCCACCCAGATCCTGGAGCGGATCGACCGGAACATGACCTACACCACCGCGCGCATGAAGGCGCGCATGACCATCACCTACCGGGAGGGGGACGAGCGGGTGCTCGAGTTCGACTCCTGGAGCGAGGGGCGGGACCGTTCTTTCCTGACCTTCACCGCTCCGGCCCGGGATGCGGGGAGCCGGTTCCTGAGGATGCAGGACGCCATGTGGATCTACCTCCCCCGGGTGGGCAAGAGCGTGCGGATCCAGGGGCACATGCTCCGGCAGGGACTGATGGGAAGCGACTTCTCCTACGGGGATGCCTCCGAGAACCCGCATATGGCCGATGACTACGAGGCGGTCGTGGAGGGGCGGGACACCCTGGAGGGACGGCCGGTCTGGGTCCTCCGGCTCACCGCGAAGCGGGACGACCTCTCCTATCCGACCCGCAAGGTATGGGTGGACGCCGAGCGCTGGATCCCCCTCCAGGAGGAGCGATTCGCCCTCAGCGGGAAGCTGCTCAAGCGCCTCACCATGAGCGACGTGCGGCCGATGGGGGAGCGCTGGTTCCCCTTCCGGATGAGCCTCAACAACCTGCTGCAGACCGACACTTCCACCGTCCTCCAGGTGGTGGACATCCAGATCGGGGTCGCCATCCCCGCCGAGACTTTCACCCTCCGCCATCTCGAGGGGGGCCGGTGAGGCCGCGCCCCGCGGTCGTCCTTCCCGTCATCCTCCTCCTCTCCCTGGTGCCCGACGCCGGGCGGGTCCATGCCCAGCAGCCGCCGCGCCTCTCCGGATACCTGGAGCACCAGTACTCGGCCAGTCAGACCAGCGCGGGCTGGAGCCAGCTCGATTACGACCGCTTCCGGCTCGATCTGGCGGCGGTCGCAGGGCGAGGCTCGCGGGTGGAAGCCGCCGCGGTCTGGCAGCTCTTCCGCGGCAACACCAGCGTGGGCCTGCGCGACCTGCTCCCGGAGGTCTACCGCCCCCTTGCCCCCACCGCGGCCGTCACGATCGAGGACCGCCTCTACCTCAACCATCTCTACGCGGTGATCCCGACGGGTGTCTTCGACCTCACCGTGGGCAAGCAGTACCTGGCCTGGGGGAGGGCGGCCGCCTTCAATCCCACCGAGCTTTTCCGCCCCAAGAACCTGCTCGAGCCGGGCTACGAGCGGGAAGGGATCGGGGCGATCACGCTCCGGGCGACCACCGGTGCGCTGGGGGACGTGCAGGCGGTGCTGGTCCCCGACGGCAGCTTCCAGACCAGCGCCAAGGTGTTCCGGGTGCGTCAGCACCTGGCCGGCTTCGACCTCTCCGCCCTGGCGGCCGAGCTGCACCAGGGTGTGGGCACGAGCTATCTGGGCGGGCTGGCCGGTCCGCGCCGCCGACGGATCACGCTCGGCGGGGACCTCTCGGGGGAACTCCTCGGACTGGGCGTCTGGCTGGAAGGGACCTGGTCGAGCCACGAGGGGCAGGAGTGGATCGAGTTCACCCTGGGTGGGAATTACACGCTCCCAGGCGATATCCTCGTCACCCTGGAGGGTTACTACGACGGCCGGGGAAAGTGGACTCCCCCCTATCCCCTCACCTCCTGGTTGGGCCGCCTGACCGGGGCGCGCCGCACCCTCGGCAAGGGGATGCTCTTCGGGATGCTCAGCCACCCGGGGGAACTCTGGACCTACGGTCTGGCGGGGGTGGGGAACACCGGCGACCGCAGCATGGTGCTCATCCCCAACCTCGCCTGGGCCTTCGCCCAGGACGTCGACTTCATCTTCAACGCCTACCTCCCGCTGGGTGCGGACGGGACCGAGTTCGGGACCTCGGGCGCCGGCGGGTTCATCCGTCTGCGGGTCTATTTCTGATGGCCGCTCGTATGGTGGTCACCGACCTGGACGGGACCCTGCTGCGGAGCGACCGGGGGTTCAACGCCGTCGATCTGGCGGCGCTGGAGGAAACCGGCCGGCGGGGGCTGCTGCTGGTGGTCGCGACCGGCCGCTCCCTCTTCTCCTTCCGCCGGAGCGTCCAGCGGGAACTCCCCCAGGACTACCTGGTCTTCTCGACCGGGGCGGGTGTGCTCGACGTGCGCAGCGGAGAACTCGTGCGGGCCCTCAACCTGGATGAAGAACGCACCCGCCGGGCCGCCCGTTTCCTGCAGACGCTGGAGATCGATTTCGCGGTCCACGAGCCGCTTCCCGACAACCACCGGTTCGGCTACCACCCGCTGAGCGGCAACCATCCCGACCATCTCCAGCGGATCGAACTCTACCGCGGGCATTGCGAGCCCCTGCCGGCCGACACCGAACGGCTCGGGGGATCCTCCCAACTCCTGGCCATCGTGGAACCGGCCCGGGGCGAAGCGCTGCTGCCGGAGATCCGGTCGGCGCTGGGGCCGGGGTTCAACGTGGTCCGGACCACCTCCCCGCTCGACCATGCGACCATGTGGATCGAGGTCTTCCCGGCCGAGGTCTCCAAGGGACAGGGAGTCGCCTGGCTGGCCGCCCGGGAAGGGCTGGGTCCCGAGCAGGTCATGGTGGTGGGCAACGACTGGAACGACCTCGATATGCTGGAGTGGGCCGGTGCGGCCTACGTGGTGGCAGGGGCCCCCCCCGAGCTGCGCGCCCGCTTCCCGGTCGTGGCCTCGAACGACGAGGGGGGAGTGGCCGAAGCGATCGCCCGCTGGAGCCCTTCGCGCTGACCTCACAGTCTCCCGTCCGAACATCGGTCCTTGCTCCCACCCCTGGCCGGAGTTATGGAGTGAGATGGCCGATCATCCGAACAAAGGGGAGGAAATGCGTTTCAGTACCGCCCTGAGGGAGCCGACCCGACGCCAGGTGGAACGACTCGGCGAGGTCGACCTGCTAGTCGGCGTCCCCTGTTTCAACAACGACGACACCATCGAGTACGTGGTGCGGACCGTGGAGGAGGGTCTCTACCGGCACTACCCCGAGCACCGCTCGGTGGTGCTGGTCTCCGACGGCGGCTCCACCGACGACACGCGTGAGGTCGCGGGTCAGCTCGAGCACAGTCCCTGGGTGGAACGGGTGGTCTCCTCCTACCGGGGGGTACCGGGCAAGGGGACGGCGGTCCGGGGGATTTTCGAGGTGGCCGACATCGTAGGAGCCAAGGCGACCCTGCTCTTCGACTCCGACCTGCGTTCCATCACCCCCGACTGGGTGAAGTGGGTGGCCGACCCGGTCCTGGAAGACGGCTACGACTTCGTCGCCCCGTACTACAAGCGCTACAAGTACGACGGGACCATCACCAACAACATCGTCTACAACCTGACCCGTTCCCTCTACGGTTACCGGGTCCGTCAGCCTATCGGGGGGGACTTCGCCTTCTCCCTGTCCTTGGCTCGGACCTACATCCAGGAACCGGTCTGGGAGACGGACGTGGCTCGCTTCGGGATCGACATCTGGCTGACCACCATCGCGATGGTGCGGAGGGCCCGGATCGCCCAGGCCAACCTGGGGGTGAAGATCCACGACGTGAAGGACCCGGCCGAGGCGCTGGGCCCGATGTTCCGACAGGTGGTCTCCACCCTGCTGCTCCTGATGGAGGAGCACGATCAGGTCTGGAAGGAGATCCGGGGGAGCGAACCGGTTCCTGTGGTGGGTCCCGAGGTGGATATCGAACCGGTGGCCTTCGAGATCAACGTGGCCAAGCTGGTCGCCGACTTCAAGACCGGATGCGACAACTACGGGGAGCTCTGGCGCAAGATCGTGGCCCCGGAGAGCTGGGCGGTCATCGAACAGCTCTACAACATCCCGCTCAAGGACTTCCTCTTCCCCACCGAGGCCTGGGTGCGCATCCTCTACGACCTGGCGGCGGCCTACCACCACTGGAAGGGGAGCCGTGACCTGCTGGTCGGGCTGATGACCCCCCTCTACTTCGCCCGTATCGCTTCGTTCGTCAACCGCACCCGCGACATGGACGCCGCCGGTGCCGAGGCGGTGGTCGAGGAGCAGGCCCTGCTCTTCGAGCAGATGAAGGACTACCTGATCGAGCGCTGGGACAACGGAGCCGAGATCCAACCATGACCGGCCGGGGGCTGCCCGCGGGGCGGCTGGTCTCCCTCGACGCTTTCCGCGGACTGACCATCGCCGGGATGATCCTGGTCAACAACCCGGGCAGCTGGTCGCAGGTCTACCCCCCGATGCGACACGCCGAGTGGAACGGGTGGACCCCCACCGACCTGGTCTTCCCCTTCTTCCTTTTCATCGTCGGCGTGGCCATGGCTTTCTCCTTCGCCCGCCGCCTCGAGGCAGGGGCCGACCGGCGGGCGCTCCACCGCAAGATCCTCACCCGCACCCTGCTCATCTTCGGCATCGGGCTCTTCCTGAATGCCTTCCCTCGCTTCGACTTCGGCTCGGTGCGGGTCTACGGGGTGCTGCAACGGATTGCCCTGGTCTACCTCTTCACCGCCCTGATCACCCTGCGCACTTCGCTCAAAGGGCGGGCCGTCACGGCCGGAGGTCTGCTGCTGGCCTACTGGGGGCTGATGATGCTGGTCCCGGTGCCCGGCTACGGCGCCGGGAACCTGAGTCCCGACGGCAACCTGGGGGCTTTCCTCGACCGGCTCCTGCTGGAGGGGCATCTCTGGCGGCCCACCTGGGACCCGGAGGGGCTGCTCAGCACGATCCCGGCGGTGGCCACCTGCCTGCTCGGTCAGCTCACCGGCGAGGTGCTGCGCACCGGGGGCGACCGCAACCTGCTGACTGCCCGACTCTTCGTCTACGGCTGGCTGGGCATCCTGGCCGGGTTGGCCTGGGGCCTCGTATTCCCCATCAACAAGAGCCTCTGGACCTCCTCCTACGTCCTCTTCACCGCCGGCGCCGCCCTGCAGTTCCTGGGGGTCTGCTACTGGCTGATCGATGTGCGGGGCCGGCGCGGCTGGGCCCGACCGGCGGTGGCACTGGGGATGAATCCGCTCACGATCTTCGCCCTGGCCACCCTGGTGGTGAAGATCATGACCCGGGTCCGGGTGCCGCTGGACGGCCGGACCACCTCACTCTACGCCTGGTGCTACCGGAGCCTCTTCGCTCCCTGGCTCGGTCCGCTGAACGGCTCGCTCGGCTTCGCCGTCGCCTACCTGCTGCTCTGGCTTGCCCTGGCCGGGCTGCTCTACCGGAAGCGCATCTTTCTCAGGGTTTGACCCGCAGCCTCAGCAGGAAGGATGCGTCCACCCAGTAGGTGTCGGGTCCGGGCGGGATCTCAACCCAGACGCCTCAGGATGAGTTCTTCGAGCGGCCGCTTCGGCACGTGGTGGACACCCCGCTCATCCCGCCAGTAGCGGATATCCCCGCCGGGGAGCGCCTCCTCGAGCACGACCTCTTCGACCGGACGGCCCAGGGCGAGCGCCAGCAGGATCTCGTACCGGTCTTCGAGCTCGAGTTCGCTGGCCAGCGCCGCCCGGTTGAGCGAGGAGAAGATACACCCCCCCAAGCCCCGTTCGGTCGCCCCCAGCAGGATCGTCTGGGCGGCGATTCCATGGTCGCACCCGAAGTTCTTGCGCACCTCGCGGTCCCCCAGGATGAGGATCCAGGCGGTCGGACGCTCCGCCTCGACGGGACCCGGCCAGTCCTTGAGGTAACCGGCCCAGGCGGTGTGGGGGAAGATCCGGGCGTTGCCGGCCGGATCAGCGCTCAGGATGAAGCGGAGCGGCTGGGCGTTGGCCGCCGAGGGGGAGAGACGGGCCAGGGCGACCAGTTCCTCCAAGGTGTTGAGAGTCACCGGGACCGTGCCGTCAAACCGTCGGTAACTGCGGCTGCGGCGGATCAGTTCTTCCAGCATGGCATGTATCCGTAGGAAAGGCGTGAGGGGTGGGACCGGCCCGGATGCATAATAAACAGGTAGCCGGGAGCAGAAACCATGACCAGACGAGACCCCATCCCCGACGTCGAAACCCTCCGATCCTGTTTCCCTGCCCTGCAGCGCCGGGAGGGGGAACACCCCGTGGCTTACTTCGACGGCCCGGGAGGCACCCAGGTACCCCGACCGGTGGCCGACGCGGTGACCGATTACCTGCTCCACCACAACGGGAACGCCCACTGGCCCTTCGCCACCAGCCAGGAGACGATGGCGATCGTGACCGGGGCCCGTCAGGCGATGGCCGACCTGCTCGGCGGTGAGGTCGACGAGGTCGTCTTCGGCCCCAACATGACCACCCTGACCTTCCACCTCTCCCGCGCTCTGGCGCGCTGGTGCGTCCCCGGTGACGAAGTGGTGGTGACCGAACTCGACCACCATGCCAATATCGACCCGTGGCGGGCCCTGGCGGTCGATTTCGGGCTGCGGGTGCGGGCCGTGCACTTCGATGTACGTACCGGCCGGCTCGACCTGGAGGACCTGGCCCGGGCCCTCTCTCCCCGCACCCGCATCGTGGCGGTGGGTGGGGCCTCCAACGCCCTGGGCACGATCAACGACCTGGAACGGGTGGTGGCCTCAGCCCGGGGGGTGGGGGCGTGGACCTTCGTGGACGCGGTCCACCTGGTGCCGCACCTGGTGGTGGATGTGCATGCCCTGGGCTGCGATTTCCTGGCCTGCTCCGCCTACCCTAAGTGCAAAAACACCAAGGCCATTCCCAC
>CAZFHZ010000100.1:0-11706 GCA_964519015.1 uncultured Gemmatimonadota bacterium
AACGGGATGCTCATGGTCACCGCCGCCGGCACCGCCGTGCGCCTGGGCACCCGGAGCGGGTGAATCATTGGTTACGGCAATGATCACGGTCAGAACGTAATCTGACGCATCTCCCCAGTCAGCAAGGAATACAGCCACAATTTTCCATTTCCAGGAACTTGATAATCTACATCATCTTTAGTGAATAATATGTGAGTACCATCCGGACTCCAGGTGGCATATGCACCTCCTGAATAGACTAACGTATTATCTCCTGTATCTACTGTATATATCCATATGCAATAAAATAGGGCTGTATTATTGTTTAAGGAATGATACAATATCCTTGTTGCGTCGTTGGAAAATGATGGATAATACAGTCGGGTTGCTTCCAATTCCTTGGCACTCAATAAGGTGTCCATAATAGCAGTATTCATGTCGTAGGTAACTAGATATTGATATATCTCAGTAGAAGAACCTTGAACAAACACGATGTGCTCGCCTGAGGGACTCATATGAAAATATCCAGGGCTAGCGAATATTACCTTCGACCTAAGTCCTGATGTCAGGCTCTGCGTCCAGATGCCTATACCTGAGACGGAACTACCGTTAAACACGTAGTAGAACGAATCACCATTCGGGTGCCATGCCGGATACAAGCCGGACGTAACAAGACTGTCTGATGACGTATTGAGGTGATATATGTGTATGGCATTATCCTTGAATGAGGTGTAGAGCACGGCCGTTCCATCAAAGGAAATACGGGAATACCATCCATGAGGAATCAAGAGTGTTGAAGAACCATCATTAATATTCAGTTTGTAGATTCCAGTCGGACGGCCCGGTTTATCATAACCTTGATGGTACGTTAAGATAGAATCTACAGGTGACCAATGGGCATAGACATCAAACGGTATAATAGGGTGATCGCCGGTATATATAGTTATTGAACCAATTGTCATGCAGGAGATAAAGCAGGAAATAGCAATAGTAACTGTTATTATATTAACGGGAAGTATAAGAAATACTTTCTTTCTTGAATTCATTATTTTTCTTCCATCTTGTACAGAGTTAGTTCTGCTCCTCTTCTTAGAATGTGAGTTGCCTGTTGTTTCCTGTCGAGAGATCAAGCACCTTTAGTTAATTACCTCTCCGCGGCGGGACATTATGATCCCCCTTTCCCACCTTCTCTATGACGTCTGCCCAAGCGTCAGGATTTACACGAGAGCCAGCAGGAGATTCCTGACTATCCATCGTGTGAACGGGGATGACGGATAGGTCAGGTAGAAGTGTCTCGGAATCACCACCAGCGCTTTGACGGACCCCCGGGGGGCACTAAACTCCAGGCAGCCTGCCGATCCCAACTCCCGGCCCCGTCCGGGACAACCTCGGGGGTGATGTCCCATGCGCCGGATACCGATCCTTTCCCTCCTTCTCATCCTCCTGCCGATATCGGCCGCCGGCGTCGGCGCCGCGGCCCCGATCGGCGGCCCGGCCGGCCTCCGCCTGGAGGTCTCCTTCACCGCCGCGGCCCACACCGGCCCGGTCACCGGGCGTGTACTGGTGGCCATCAGCCGGACCAACGAACGCGCTCCCATCCAGCAGGCGGGATCGACCGGCGTCCCTCTCTTCGGGTTGGACGTGCAGGGGCTGGCCCCCGGCCGGGCGGCGGTCATCGACGGCTCCACCTTCGGACACCCGCTGGCCAGCCTGGAGGAGCTGCCGGCCGGCGAGTACTGGGTTCAGGCCTTCGTCAACGTCTACACCGAGTGCCGGCGGGCCGACGGGCACACCGTCTGGGTGCATCTCGACCGCTGGGAAGGCCAGAACTGGCGTCGCTCCCCCGGCAACCTCTACAGCGAACCGGTCCGGGTGAGCCTCGACCCGGCCCGGGGAGGGACGGTCCGGCTGGTCTGCGACCGGGTGGTCCCCGAGGTCGAAGTGCCCGCCGACACCGAGTACGTGAAGCGGATCCGGATCCAGAGCCGGATCCTCTCCGAGTGGTGGGGGCAGCCGATCTACCTGGGAGCGGTGGTGCTGCTCCCCGAGGGCTATGAGCAGCACGCCGAGGTGCGCTACCCGGTCAACTACATCCAGGGGCATTTCTCCCTCGGCGCACCGGGGGGATTCGGGCGGGACGGTGCCTTCGACCGCTACTGGAAGGATCCCGACACTCCCCGCTGGATCTGGGTCACCCTCCAGCACCCCTCCCCCTACTACGACGACTCCTACGGAGTCGACTCCCAGAACAACGGGCCCTACGGCCGCGCCATCACCGAGGAGTTGATCCCCGAGATCGAGCGCCGTTTCCGGACCATCCCGGAACGCTGGGCCCGCCTCCTCTCGGGCGGCTCCACGGGCGGCTGGATCGCCTTGGCCCACCAGGTCTTCTACCCCGACCTCTACGGTGGGGTGTGGGCGAGCTGTCCCGACCCGGTCGACTTCCGCTACCACCAGATCGTAAACGTCTACAGGGACGCCAACGCCTACTGGCTGGAGATGGGCTGGACGAGAGTGGAGCGCCCCAACCAGCGGCAGCCCGACGGGGCCATCCGCTCGATGATGAAGGACGAGAACCTCTTCGAACTGGTGGTCGGCGAGCGTTCCCGCAGCGGCGGGCAGTGGGACATCTGGGAGGCCACCTTCTCGCCGGTCGGAACCGACGGCTACCCGCAGCGGATCTGGGACAAACGGACCGGGGTGATCGACCACGCCACGGCCGAGTGGTGGCGGGAGCACTACGACCTGCGGTACATCCTGGAGCGCGACTGGTCCGTCCTGGGGCCGAAGCTGGTCGGGCTGCTGCATGTCTACGTCGGCGATATGGACTCCTATTATCTCAACGACGGCGTGCACCTGCTCGAGACCTTTCTGGAGTCCACCCGCTATCCCTACTACAAGGGTGAAGTCGTCTACCAGCCGCGCGCTCCGCACTGCTGGGGTCCCCGGGGGCAGGAACTGGTCGAGAAGATGACCGCCCACGTGCTCGCGTATGCTCCCCCCGGGGCCGATCTCCGTTCTTGGCGGTATCGTTGATTTCCGCTTTTTCCAACCACCGGGTCTGATATATCGTCCGGACGGACTTGTGCCAATCTTCACAATCGAGGGCCGGCACGAGGGTCCGACGGCTATCGCTGGCGCTAGTACTCACCGAAGGAGTCGGCACCCATGGCAGTGGAACGCACCCACGACGTCCTCATCTTCGGGACCGGTCTGGCGGGGCTGCGCGCGGCGGTCGAGATCGCCCGCCGCTCCGAGGACCGGGTCGACCTGGGGCTGGTCAGCAAGGTCCAGCTCATGCGCTCCCATTCGGTCTGCGCCGAGGGGGGCACCGCCGCGGTGCTCTACCCCGAAGAGGGGGACTCGCTCGACCTGCACGCCTGGGACAGCGTGAAGGGATCGGACTTCCTGGCCGACCAGGACGTGGTCGACCGGTTCGTCCGCATGTCGCCGGGCGAACTGCTCAACCTCGACCACTGGGGCATCCCCTGGTCGCGGGATGAGGACGGCAAGATCCTGCAGCGGCCCTTCGGGGGGCACTCCTACCCGCGGGCCACGATGGCGGCCGACAAGACCGGCTTCTTCGAGATGCAGACCTTGTACGATACCCTGCTCCAGTGGCGGAACTTCCAGCGCTACGACGAGGTGTTCGTGACCGGGATCCTGCTGGAGGGGGACCGGTTCGCCGCCCTCACGGCCATCGACGCCCTGAGCGGGGAACTGCTGGTGCTGCGCGCCAAGGCGCTCATCATCGCCAGCGGCGGGGCCGGGGCCATCTACGGCTTCACCACCTACTCGCAGACGGTCACCGGGGACGGCCTGATCTACGCCCTGAGAACCGGGCAGATCCCCCTGGAAGACATGGAGTTCCTCCAGTTCCATCCCACCGGCCTGGTCCCCAGCGGGATCCTGATGACCGAGGCCTGCCGAGGGGAGGGAGGCTACCTGCGCAACAGCGAGGGGGAGCGCTTCATGGAGCGCTACGCGGCCAGCAAGATGGAGCTGGCTCCCCGCGACATGGTCTCCCGGGCCGAGCAGACCGAGATCCTGGAGGGGCGCGGCGCGGAGGGTTCGGACGGCATCCCCCACGTCTGGCTCGACCTCACCCACCTGGGGGCCGACCGGATCAACCGGGCGCTCCCGCTTATCCGTGAGGTCTGCATGAAGTTCCTCGGCCTTGACCCGATCACCAAGCAGATCCCGGTCCGGCCGGTAGCCCACTACTCGATGGGCGGGGTGGAAGCGGACATCAACGGCCGCACCCGGGTGCCCAACATCTGGACGGCCGGCGAGGCGGCCTGCCATTCCCTCCACGGCGCCAACCGGCTGGGGAGCAACTCCACCGCCGAATGCCTGGTCTGGGGGGACATCACCGGCCAGGAGGTTATCAAGTATCTGCAGCCGGGCGCCGAGCTCGCGGCCGTCCCGGCCGACCGGGTGGCCGCCGAGGAGAAGCGGCTCTTCGAGGAGATCCCGGCTAAGGACGGGAAGGAAGACCCCTATGCCATCCGCCGCGAGCTGCGGGCGATGATGCAGAAGCACATGGGGGTCTTCCGCACCGGTGAGCTCATGGAGGAGGGGCTGCGCAAGCTGGCCGATTATAAGCGCCGTTTCGCCGACATCCACGTGAAGGACAAGACCCGCTACTACAACACCAACCTCTTCCACGTGCTCGAGCTGGAGAACCTGCTCGAGCTGGCCGAGGTCATGCTCAAGAGCGGGCTGGCCCGGCAGGAATCGCGGGGAGGGCACTCCCGCCGCGACTTCACCGAACGGGACGATGAGAAGTGGTTGAAACACACGCTGGCCTGGAAACGCGCGGGCGGCCTGGAACTCGACTACAAGCCGGTGACCATCACCAAGTGGAAGCCGGTCGAGCGTAAGTACTGAGGAGATGACGATGCCCGAGAAGATTACCTATCCCAACCGCCTCGGCCTGAAGGGCTGGGTCGTCGGAGGCCGATGGGGAGTGGAACGCTACCTCTTCATCCTCCACCGTCTGACCGGCCTCGGTCTGGTCGCCTACCTCCTGATGCACATCGTGGTGACCTCCAGCCGGGCGTTCAGTCAGGACTGGTGGGAGCGTGCGATGGGCGCGGTCTCCGGCGGCGTCTTCACGTTCGGCGAGTTCCTGATCGTGGTCGGCTTCGCCTTCCACGCCCTGAACGGGATCCGCCTGATCCTGATCGAACTCGGCTGGCTGACCGGAAAGGCCGAGGAACCGACCTACCCGTACAAGACCTCGCTGAACGTCCAGCGCCCGTTCATGATCGTGATGATGATCCTGGCCGCCCTGCTCATCGTGCTGGGCGGCCTGGACGTCTTCAGCATCCACTAGGAGGCGCATCGTGAGCATTCGACAGACCAAGCTGTGGAGCTGGCACGTCATCGCCGGCGTGGTCCTGCTGGTGCTCGTCGGCCTGCACATGGCCATGATGCACCTGAACGGGATCCTCGACCTGGTGGGGTTCAATCCCTACAGTGACGATCCGATCGCCTGGGCCAACGTGGTCTTCCGCGCCCAGCAGATCGCCTTCGCCGTGATCTACGTCCTGGTGCTGGCGGCCGGACTCTATCACGGGCTCTACGGCACCCGCACCATCCTCTTCGAGCTCAACCCCTCACCCGGGCTCCGCACCTTTCTCACCTGGACCTTCCTGGTGGTGGGGATCGGACTCTTCATCTTCGGCTCATGGGCCGCCATCGCCTCGCGCGCGACGGCCCTGGCGCTCATGCAGTAGGAGGGATGGGATGAACCAGACGAGCCCAACGACCCGCGACATCATCTTCCGCGTGCGTCGGTTCGACCCCGGGAACGGCGCCGAGCCGTACTACCAGGATTTCACCGTCCCGGTGCCGGATGGGATGGTGGTGCTGGAAGGATTGTGGTGGATCAAGGAGCACCTGGACGCCACGCTGGCCTGGCGCGCCTCCTGCCGGATGGGAGTGTGCGGCTCCTGCGCCATGCTGGTGAACGGACGCCCCACCCTGGCCTGCAACACGCAGGTGCTGGACGTGGCCGACCGCGTGCTGCTGCTGGCCCCCCTGCCTAACTTCGACATCATCCGCGACCTGGTGCCCGACCTGGCGCCCATGCTGGAGACCCACCGCCAGATGATGCCTTGGATCGCGCGCGCCGACGATGAAGAGATGACGGAGCCGAGCGACCAATACTGGCAGTCCCCCCACCAGCTGGAGAACTACCTGCAGTTCTCCTACTGCATCAAGTGCGGCGCCTGCATGGCCGCCTGCCCGGTGGTGGCCACCGACCCCACCTACCCGGGGCCGCAGCCGCTGGCCCAGGGCTACCGCTACCTGATCGACTCGCGCGACGGCGCGTTCAAGGAGCGGAAGGCGATCCTGTCGGGTGATAACGGTCCTTGGTCGTGCCACTACGCCGGGGAGTGTTCCTCGGTCTGTCCCAAGGGGGTCGACCCGGGCCGGGCCATCCAGCTCATGAAGCGGGAACTGGTCTTCGACTACCTGCGGCTGAGCAAGCAACGCTACGCCAAGCCGGCCGGCCTGCTCCCCAAGGAGAAGCGGAAGGGACTCCGGCCCGAGATCCCCGGTCCCCCCCCCTTCACCATCGAGGGAGCGGTCTCGAACGACCCGCCGGCCTCGGGGTGATCCCCTCATGAGCGAAGAGGACGAACGCACCGGACCCCCCTCCCCCGGTCCGGTGCGCCGCATCCTCCGGTGGCTGCTGTTCGCCCTCCCCCTCCTCTTCCTGCTCTGGTTTGTGGTCGCGATTATGGCCCCCGCTCTCCGCGACCCGGTGCGTTTCTTCGAGGCGCGCCGGTCGGCCCGGTTCGAGGTCACTTTCGGGGAAGCGGAGGCGCGGGGGGAGGCGCTCGTGCAGCCGCTGCGCGTCTCCGGTTTCCGTCGCTCCTCGGGGGAGACACCCGAAGTGGCCTTCGACGGCTACTGGTCGCGCCCGACCGGGTCGGAGCAGCCCGGCCTGGCCGTGGTCGTGCTGGGGGGGATCCGCACCGGCCGCGAGGTCATGCGCCTGATCAGCGCCCGCCCCGGGACCGCCCGGCTGGGCGTCTTCCTCACCCTCGATTACCCCTACAACGGCCCCCGCTCCTTCCGCGGGCTGGAGATGCTCCCCTGGATCCCGCGGGTGCGCGAGGCCCTCTTCGACGGGGTGGAGGCGGTGCGGCTGGCGGTCGACTTCCTGCTCACCCGTCCCGAGGTGGACCCGGAACGGATCGTGCTGCTGGGAGGCTCGCTCGGGGCCTTCTACATGGTGGATGCCGGCGCCCTCGACCACCGGCCGGCGGCGGTGATCGCCGTCATGGGAGGGGGCCGCCTGACCTCCCTCTTCGAGGTCAATCTGCGCAGCGGGGGCTACGTGGGCACCCCTCTCCTCTCGGTGCCGGTGGCCGCACTCCTCGGCCTGCTGGTCCGGCCCCTGGAGCCGACCCGGCTGGCCCCCCTCATCAGTCCGGTCCCCTACGTGCAGATCAGCGCCACCGGGGATGAGCGCATCCCCGAGTCGAACGCGCGCGCCCTCTTCGAGGCGGCCCGGGAGCCGAAGCGGCTGGTC
The DNA here is from genome assembly GCA_964519015.1 of uncultured Gemmatimonadota bacterium. GTDB lineage: Bacteria > Blakebacterota > Blakebacteria > Blakebacterales > CAYUVJ01 > CAZFHZ01. The sequence goes on from CAZFHZ010000100.1 coordinate 7,529, forward strand.
TGGATGGAATCGGCCCACGTCCTCCCGGGGCGGGAGGAGGTCATCGAGGAGATGATCGCGCGCGCCCTGGTCGAGTTGCGCACCCTGGGACTGCTCCCCCCTGACTGAGGCTGCTCCGTCTTCCGCTGTGCCGGCTCAGTCCCCCGGGGTGAGGGCGATCTCGGTGGCCGCCATGCATGTGCTCACCCATTCCAGCGTCACCGAGCGCGGCCCGGCCGGGGGCGTGCCGACCGCCCGGCAGAGCACCAGGTGGGCGATCAATCCCATCGCGCGGCTGGTGCCCATCAGCACCGGGTAGAAGTCGGGGTCGTTCAACCCGAAGTGATGGAGCATGCAGCCGGCCGCCGCGTCCACCGTCGGCCAGCGCCGCACCGGCTGCCCCGCCTCCCGCAGCACCTCGGGGATGACCCGGCTCCCGACATCCATGGTCTTGAAGAGCGTATCGCCGGGGCAGTTCTTCTTCCCGTAGGCGTGCATCACGGTGAAGCGGGGGTCGACGACCTCGAGCACCGGGTGCCCGTAGCCGGGGATGCGACCCTGCTCGGCCAGCCACTCCCGGGCGAAGGATTTCATTTGAGTCGCGGTGGGGGGGCCCCCAAAGCGGGCGTGGGCGAACAGGTGGAAGCGGGTCGCCTCGGCGCTCTCCCGTCCGTGCAGGGGCGCGGCCAGCCCGCACAGGCCGGCCGCCACCGCGAAGTAGGGGTCGGCCAGTCCCGACCCGACCACGTGGGCGGTGAAGGCGCTCAAGTCCCCCCCCTCGTGGTCGGCGTGCAGAACCAGGTAGCGCCGCAGCATGGCCATGAAGGCCTCGCTGCGCAGCCCCATCATCCGCACCAGGCCGGCCGTCCAGTCGGGAGTGAAGCGGGCTCCGCGCGGTTTGCCGTCGGCGTACTTCTTCCGGTAGATCAGTCCGACCAGCGCCGGCAGGCGCGCCATCAGGTCGAGACCGTCCTCCAGGGCGGCCTCCCACTGCTCCTCGGGGACCAGCCCCGCCTCCAGGCGGCGGCGGAAGACCGAGCCCTCCTCCATGGCCAGCAGCCCGCTCACCATCAGGTTCATCGCCGGGGCCTTCTTGGGCAGCGCCGAGACCGCGCGCACCACGTGCGGCGGCAAGCCGGCCCGTCCCTGCAGTTCCTTGAGCAGGCCCTCCCGCTCCTTCCGGGAAGGGAGCAGGCCGGTCACCAGGAGCCAGAAGACTTCCTCGGGCAGGCGGTCCTTCAGTTCGGCGATCGGGATGCCCCGGATCGAAAGACCGGTCTTCGGGTCGACGCAGGAGGTGCTGCAGACCAGGGCGCGCACGCCCTGCAGGCCGCCGAAGACCTGCTTGACCGTGATCTCGGAGATCACCTGCTCGCCATGCTCGCGCACGAGCTCGGTGATGCGGGCGCGCAGCCCGGGGATCTGTCCGGCGAGGACGTCCTTCAACGCTGGCATGGACACGTCTCCCGTCTCAAGGGACCGATGCGACCTACCGGCCGAACCATCCTAGCAGGGGAGCAGCGGCGCCGCCAGCGGGTCCACCGCTCACCGGCGGCGCAGGTGCATCAGGCCTCGCAGCGCCATCCGGGCGAAGTAGGACCAGCGACCCAGGTAGGCGGCCGGGAGCTGCCGGCGGCGGCTCAGTCCGTACTGGAGCCGCATGAAGGTGGGGGTGGGCACCAGCAGCGCGAAGAGGTAGCGCGAGCGTCGCCGGAGGCCGCGCAGGGTGAACCAGACAGCCAGGCTCTCCCGCCCGTCCACATCGGGGGCGGCGGCCAGCAGCCGCACCAGGCGCCCCTCCCGGGAATCGTCCGGTTCGTCCGGCAGCTCTTCCAGCCAGCCCTCCGGCAGCGGGGTTCCGAAGCTCGCCCGCACCGGCTCCAGCGCCCGGCGCAGGAAAAAGGCCTGTCCGCTTCCCCGGGCGGTCTCCCTCAACCGCTCCCAGTCGAGTCCCGGGCCGGTCAGGCGCACGTAGCGGTCGAGTTCAAGGTCCCAGAGCAGGGGTGCGGCCGGGCCGTGATGGACCCGGTGGAGGCAGAGGTGGAGCAGCTCGTCGTCCGCGGCGAGCCGGTGCACCGGGGCCCCGAACGTCTCCGCCGGGGTGGTCCGCGCCCAGACCGGCGCCATGTCGAGCCGCTCCAGGAAGGGGGGGTAGGCCAGGCTCCAGTGGGGCTCGATGATCACCCAACCGAGCCGGTTGCGGAAGAACTTGGCCGTGTAGTAGAAGTCGCGGGCGAAGCCGGGTCGCCGGTCCATCGATGCATATCCGAGCGCGCCGAGCGCGAAGGTGACCGCGGGCAGCTCCTCCGGCCGGATGAGCAGGTCGAGGTCGCCGCTCGGACGCAGGGTGGGATCGCCGTGGAGCCGCAGCGAGAGGTCGGGTCCCCGCAGCAGGCCGGCAGTTACCCCGGCCCCATCCAGCGCGTTCAGCACCGCGGCCAGCTCATCGGTCAGCAGCAGGTTCCGGGCGGTCACCGCGGCCGCCTCCGCTTCCAGGAGTCGGCGGAAATCCCCCTCGGCCGAACCCTCCTGGTGCAGGAGGGCGGTCAGGCCCTCCGCCCGGACCACCTCGAGCAGCGCGACCGGCTCGTCGGAGCCCGCCCGCTCCCGCACCCGTTCGATCAGGGAGGGCGCGCTCATCCGGCGAGAATTTCGAGTACAGCCCTCCGCACCTCGGGGAGCCGGTCGAGATCGCGCGGGTAGCGCAGTCCGAAGACAGGCAGGGCTTCGGCCAGGTCGGCGGCGGTGGTGAACTGCCGCCGGAGCCGTTCCGGAGGGGTGAGCAGGTCATTAAAGGTCCAGCGGGTCAGCTCCATGAAGGCCTCCCGGGGATCCAGCCGGGTCACGGCCACCTCCGGGGCAGGTTCCGCCTCATCGTCCAGCACGAAGAGGGCGGCCAGCGGGACCGGCCCGCCGCTGGAGGAGCATTGCTCCGGCGCCAGGGCCAGCACCTGTTTCTCTACGTCCGGATTCATGCGGGTTCCGGGGTCGGTGCGCCCCAGCACCCGGGCGGCCACCTCCGGGTAGAGCTTGAGGCGCATCGGACCGGGGAAGGCGACGAAGCCCTCCCCCCGTTGCGCCGTCACCAGCAAGTCGTCGGTCAGCAGCCGGTGGCCGGCGACCAGGAAGGCGGCGGCCAGGGTCGATTTACCCGCTCCTGTATCCCCCAGGAAGGCAATCCCCCCGGCCGGGCCGGTCACGGCGGTGGCGTGGAGGGGTTCGATCCCCTGCCGCAGCAGGGCGAAGGAGAGTACCTGCCCGAGCAGGTAGGTCCGGAAGGATTCCTCGAGGGCCCCCTCGAGCGGTCGGGCCACCACCTGCTCTCCGTCGGGCGTCACCACGAACTCGAAGAGACCGCTCCAGCGCAGGTAGTCACTCCCGTCCGGCAGCCGGCGGCAGAGGAACCAATCCGCGCAGGCTTCATCCACCGGGGCGCCGGCGATGCGTAAGGCGTCCCGGTCGACCTCCCTGAAGCGGACCGCAGCCAGGGGTGGCCCGTCGGGAAGAAAGCCCTCAAGGGGCATTTCGCTCTGGAGGTCACAGCCGTAGAGACGGATCGGATCAGGTCTTCTTACCACTGGCACGGGTTTGGGGCTTCCCTCCGCCGTCGTTGGATTTTCCTCTCTTCGCCCGGGTGAGATCGCGCAGTTCTCCGAAGCGGGTGAGTCGGGGCGCCCGGTACGGTGCTCGGGTATGCTCACGATCCCAGTCCATGGTCGTTCATCCTCTCCGGCGGACAGATCCTGATAAGGGCTTGTCGTATTATACATCTCTTTGTCACCGGACTGGAGAGTATCAGCGACCGGTATCGCCGGCCGGTTCCAGCGGCCGGTAGTCGGTCCCGGGGGGCATGGGGGTGAGGGGCCGGCCGCCGGACTCCAACCAGGCGTGGGCATGGAGCGCCCGCCCCTCCATCTGCACCCCGATCTGGAGCCGAGTGGCCACCCCCTGGCCGGCCAGCAGGCGGGCGGCGGCCAGGGCGTGGATCAGGCAGGTGGCCCGGGGCAGCGTGTAGCGGCCGGCCACTTCGGTCAGCCAGACGATCCGGGCGATCTGCTCCGGAGTGGGGGCCGGCCGGCCGGCCCGGAGCCTGGCCCGCTGCTCGATCCCCGCCCACAACCGCGGGAGGGGGACCCAGCCCAACTGCGGCCGGAGGAGAGTCGATTCCAGCCAGGCCTGCAGCAGCAGGAGCGGGTCGC
>CAZFHZ010000101.1:0-11703 GCA_964519015.1 uncultured Gemmatimonadota bacterium
TTCCCCCTATTCCCGTGTCGTGGAATTCCCCCTATTCCCGTGTCGTGGAATTCCCACCTCTTTCGTTACTTCGGAAACCTGTATTCTGCGCGCACGTAAAACCATAAGTTATAACTAATGAGAGTTCCTTAAAATGATTAGTTGTAACTTATATACTTTCGGCGGTAGTATAAGCTATAGCTTATGGAAGAGTGGAAGGAGCGGTAGTATAAGCTATAGCTTATGGAAGAGTGGAAGGAGAGGTTCTCATGAAAAAGGACTTCCGGGAACTCAAGCGAAAGCATCTGGATGAGAAAATGCATGTTCTTCATCGCGACGATGTGCCGCAGTCACCTCCGGAAGGCTGGGTCAAGGCTATCAGAACGGCACTGAACATGTCCGCGGACACACTGGCAAAACGGATCGGCGTCACCCAATCCGCGGTCACCCAGTTCGAAGCCAGTGAGGTGGCTGAAACGATCACGCTCTCCTCGCTGAAGAAACTGGCTCGCGGTCTGGAGTGTGATCTGGTCTACGCGCTCGTTCCAAAGACCAGTCTGGCCGATGTTATGAAGGAACAGGCGCTGCGTCGCGCGCGGTCCATGGTGAACTCGGTCTCGGTCTCTATGGACCTGGAGGATCAGAGTATCTCCGGGCAGGAGCAGGAGCGCCGGGTGGAGAAGATCACCCGGGATCTCCTGGCCAGTCCGAGTACCGATTTCTGGAGCGAGGAATGAACTTCGACTACCCGGAAGGGGTGACGCCGATCAATGAGGATGAGGCCACAGGCCTGATCCCTGGCCATATCACGACACAGCGCGAGTTGAACGAGTGGGAGAGCCAGAACATACAGAACGCTGTGTCCTGGGGATTCTCGAGAAAGAGGAATGATATCCTCACCATCGGATTCGTCCAAGAATTGCACCGGCGGATGTTCGACGAGACCTGGAAGTGGGCGGGACGGTTCCGGAGAAGCGACAAGAACATCGGCATCGCTTGGGAACACATAGCTGTCGAGATAAAGAGACTGGTGACCGATGCCGAGTACTGGATTGATAACTCGACCTACAGCATCGAGGAGTCTGCTGTACGGCTGCATTATCGGTTGGTCTGGATCCATCCCTTCGCGAATGGCAATGGCCGACATGCCAGACTTCTTGCCGATATCGTGTTATTCAACCATGACCTTCCACGGATCGACTGGGGCGCGACAAGTCTGGTCACCAAGGGTACAGCTCGTAAACGGTACATCGAAGCCCTGAAAGCAGCTGACAGGGGCGAATTTGGACCGCTGCTTTCGTATATTTAGAATAGACACTGCCCCTCAGTTTGCTCTTGTCCGTATTGACTTAGTTACTGCGGATGTAAGTAAGAGGAAGGGCCCGATGTGCAGAGGAAGGGCCCGATGTGCATGGGTACACCGGGCCCTCCGGTTTGTCCGGCGCGGTTTCCAGCGTTCGCCGCGCCGTAAGGGTCTCGGGGAAGATATACATCCCCATGGCCCGATGATTGGACGGAATCGCCGCGGGCCTTGTTGACACGGCGGCTCCGTGTCTTATGTCCGGTCCTACCGCAGCGCTTCCACCGCCTGCAGGAAGCTGGTGGCGGAACCGGAGCGTCCGAAGACCAGCCCGAGCAGCCGGGCCGTCAGGTCGGGGTGGGCGGCGGCTTCGGGCGAGATCAAAAGCCCCAGCTTCGCGAAGCGGAAGAGTTCCGCCTCACCGGGGTAACGGACCAGTTCCTGCTCCACCCGATCGAGCCAGTACTGATAGTCCGCACCGGCTCCGTAGACCGCGTTGTTCAGGTTCACGAAGGGGACGATCGTGTTGGAGGTTTGGAAGAGTTCCCACCGCAACCCGCGGAGCGACTTGGGATCGAGCACGGTCCGGGTCACCTCGGAGAGCGCCGCATCCATGTCCGTGGACTCCTGGTAGAATCTCCTGCCGTACCGGTGCATCGCCTCGGCCTGCTTGTACTCGGCTTCGATTCGGTCCGCCTCGGCCGCCCGGCCGGTCCGCCGGTAGAGGGTCACCAGCCCATCCCGCCCGATCCCGACCAGCACGCCCCCAATCAGGTTCCCGATCAACGAGGGATGTTCATCCATCATCAGGAAACCGGTCGAAATGACCTCGCGGATCCGGGTCTCGGCCGCGGCGGGCCGGCCGTGGTGGAGTTCCCAGGCCGCCAGCGCCACATGGGCACGCGCCGCGTCGCTGACTCCCTGGAAACGGGGGATCGGTATCGTCACCCCGGACAGGTCGTCGGGGAAAGGCAACTTCCAGAGCCCACCGGCGAAGTCGGCCGCGCCGGCCCGGCCCAGGATCTCGAACTCCTTATGGGCCGGATTGGCGGCCACCTGGTCGAGAAGGGCCCGATCCTCGGCGGTCAGCTGGGAGGTGGGCTTCTCCAGCAGTTCGGTGGGCCGCTTGTTACTCTGGTGCGAACGGCGGCCGAAAGCCCAGGCCGTGCCGTAGCGCCGGACCGGGTCCCGTTCCAGATCCGCTGCCGGTGGGCCCAGGGTACTGGCGTAGTTGAGCGCCTGCATCGCTTCGCCGGCCTGGAGCGGGGTGATGGCGGGATCGGCAGTTAGCCGGTAGGGGCGCAGCGGCTCGGCCAGGTCCGCCTTTTCCTGGATCCCCCGGAAGCGGGGGAAGGTTTCCTGCAGGACCACGGGCACCGCGGTTCCCATCAGGGCGAAGAGCACCAGGGGGAGCAGGATGACGGCCCCCACCACGATCGCCACCACACCCACGATCCGCAGATGGAGGAGCCGGTGGCGGGACCCCCGGCCCAGCCAGCCGCTTCCCGTGAGCCGGTCCGCCAGTTCGGTCCACGTACCAACCAGGTCAGTAACTTCCTGTTCCGCGGCTTCGCGCACGCTCCGCTCCACGTTCCGTAACCGGAGCGCGGCGGCCAGACGCAGACCCAGCCCGGCCAGGACGAACAGCATCACCGGCAGCAGGGTGAGCAGCCAGAGTCCTCTCGGCCCGAGCGCGCCCCGGGCGGCGAGGAGGATCCCCAGCACGAACCCGAGCAGGAGCCAGAGCGCGGCCAGCCCGTAGGCAGCCATCCCGAACATGCGCAGCCGGAGCAGACCCTCCCGCACCGGCGCATTCAAGCCGGTGAACTGGCGGGCACCCTGTAGCAGGAAGCCCGTATCCCGCGCCCCGTCGGCCACCGTCTGGAGGACCGTCATCCAACCGTGGCCCTCCTTCACGGCCAGGTTGCCGGTCCGCAGGATCCGGAAGAGCCGGTGGAAGCCCTCCAGCAGGAAGACGATTCCCAGCACCGAGGTGGTCCCCAGCAGCCACCAGAGGGAACCGAACGGGCCGGGACTCAGGAATCCGGACTCGGAGCCGATGGCCACCAGCAGGGGGAGCACCAGCAGGGCGCCTCCGGCGGCGAGTACTCCGGCCGCCGGAAGAAGCGCTCCCTGGATCGACTCCAATCCCGGCGGCGGCCAGGATAGGAACGCCCTGGGTGCGGCTGGTCCGGGGGTGGACGGTCCCCCTGGTTGGGAGGCGGGCGGTCCACCCGGTGCGGGCTCGGGGGGAGTGGGCTGGCCCGGTCCGGGAGTGGTACCGGACGCGGGAACGGTGTCTTCATGATTCATCTTACTCCTCCTCGCAGGAGCGGCGGCTTCCGCAGAAGCGGTGGCTTCCAGAGGGGGGACCATTTTACCACCGGTAGCGTTTATCGTCGTGTGGCATGAAGGGCGATGGCATCCGGTCGCTCCTTCCCTTGCCGGGCCGAGTCCCAGTATATATGGTGACCGCTCGCGCGCTGCGCACACTCGGCTACCCGGGACCCAGCCCATGAACACAGACAACGCCATCACCACCCGGGGGTTGACCAAGCGCTACCGCGACGTCGTCGCCGTCGACGGGCTCGACCTCGAGGTGCGCCGGGGTGAGATCTACGGCTTCCTGGGACAGAACGGCGCCGGGAAGACCACCACCATCCGGATGCTCCTCGGGCTGGTCCGGCCGAGCGCAGGCGAGGTGCGCGTGCTCGGCACCCCGATGAAGCCCGGTACGACTGACGTACTCGCCCGGGTGGGCTTCCTCGTCGAGACGGCCACGGCCTATCCCAACCTGACCGTGCGGGAGAACCTCGAGATCCAGCGTCTCTTGACGGGCTCGCCCCACTCCGCGGTGGACGACGTCATCACCGGGATGCAGCTCGCCTCACAGGTGGATCGCCGCGCCGGCGTGCTCTCGCTCGGCAACAAGCAGCGGCTCTCCCTGGCCCGGGCCCTCCTCCACCACCCCGAGGTGCTCCTCCTCGATGAGCCCGCGAACGCGCTCGATCCAGCCGGGATCGTCGAGATCCGGAAACTCCTCCGGTCGCTCGCCGGCGGGCAGGGTGTCACCGTCTTCATCTCGAGCCACATCCTGGCCGAGATCGCCCACCTGGCCGACCGCATCGGCATCGTCCACCACGGCCGCCTGATCGAGGAGATCGACCGTGAAGAACTGCACCGGAAGGCCCGGCCCTATGTCGAGGTGGAGGTGAACGATACCGGCCGCGCCGAGTCGCTGCTTGCGGCGGCCGGACTGGCGCCTATCGAGCGCGCAGACGGCAACCTGAAGATCTTCCACGCCGAGCAGCGGGTTCCGGAGATCGCCCGCATCCTCATCGGAGCCGGGCTCGACCTCTCCCTGCTCACCCTTGAGCGGGAGGACCTCGAGTCGTATTTCCTGCGCCGGACGGGAGGTGAGGGGTGATGTTCGCCCGGGTGCTCGCCACCGAGTTCCTCAAACTGCGCCACAGCAAGGTGCCCCTGCTCACCTTCCTCGCCTTCGCCATCGGTCCGCTCGCCGGCGGTCTGTTCATGTGGATCGCGATCGAACCCGAGCGGGCCGGCCGGCTCGGGCTGCTCGGCACGAAGGCGAGCCTGGTCGGTTTGGCCGCCTCCTGGCCCGCCTACTTCATCCTGCTCATCCAGATGGTCGGGACCGCCGGCCCGCTCCTGCTGGCGGTCATCGCCGCCTACGTCTTCGGGCGGGAGTACACCGACGGAACCGCCAAGAACCTGCTCGCGCTGCCGGTCGGCCGGCACTGGTTCGGGTTGGCCAAGCTCATCGTGACAGCCGCCTGGTGGGCGCTGCTGGTGGCCGCCATGCTCGCCGAAGCCCTGGTGGTCGGCACCTTCCTCCGATTACCCGGTCTGACCGTGGGAGTGGCGGCGGCCGGGGTGCGGGACGTCGTACTGGCCTCCTCGATCGGTTACCTGCTCACCCCCGTGATCGCCTGGATTGCCTCCTTGGGTAAGGGCTATCTGCCCCCTCTCGGGTTCGCAATGCTGATGCTGGTGCTCGGCAACGTGTTCGGCGTCACTGGCTGGGGGAAGTGGTTCCCCTGGTCGATCGTACCGCTCTTCGCCGGGGTGGCTGGTCCCCGGGTCGAGTCGCTCGCCCCGGGAAGTTTGGTCGTGGTGGTGATCACCTTCCTGGCCGGAGTAGCGGCCACGACCGCGCAGCTCCGGTGGGCCGACAACGCGCAGTGAGGGTCCGAGGCCTGGAGGAGAACCTCATCTTACCGGGGCCCGCGTCAGCCAGGCGGCCAGGAACGGATCCACCAACCGGAATCGGAGACGGCCGCTCTCTCTCGAGGCTCGAATGAGGTGCGCTGCCTCGAGCGCCTCCAGCGCCGCATGCATGCTGGATGTGGAAAGGCCGAGCGGGCCGACCACATCCATAGACTGAAGTCCCTCGCCCCCCTGTTCGACGACCGCTCTCAGAGCCTTCTTCTGGTTCCGGGTCAACTGGGTCCAGCTCTGGGAATAGGCCGGGTCCTCCTTGGTCACGATCCGTTCCACCGCCGCCCGGACGCCGTCCGGTGTGAGCGAGTCGAGCCGGCCTGAACGCAGCATCTCCCAGGCCTCGGAGGCCAGCCGCTGAACGTTATAGGGCACTTCCTCGGCCATCTCCAGAACCGCCTCGAGTCCCGGCCTATCGACATCGAAACCGGCACCGGTGAATCCGTCATGCAGGAAGGAGATGAACGCCTCACGCGGGACGGGACCCAGGAAGGTCCGGGAACCCAGGCGGTAGAAGGGACGGTCCGGATTCGAGGTCATCGCGGTCAGCAAGCGGGTCGCGGAGCCGGCGAAGATGTAGCTGACCTGCCGGTGCCGCTGCACCGTAGCCCGAAGCTGCTTCTCCGCCTCAAGACCATGGTCGACCACGATCGCCTGAACCTCATCCAGCATCACCACCACAGGACGATCCAGCTTCTTCGCCAGCGCTTCGATCGTATCCAGCACATCGGCAAGGATGGGCAATTCCGCCTCTCCAGCCATATCGAGTGTCACCGAGATGTTGCCTTGATCGTCTACTGTGAGTCTGGGGCGCAGGCGGGTGGCCGCCTCGGAGATCGAACGGAGCATCCGATCCAGAGGACCCTTCATGGTACGGATGGCCGCGCTCAAGATCGCCTGGGCAAGAAGTGCCAGCGATTCGTACTTCTCGGCATCGAAGCGCAGAACGATCGTGCCCTGCCGCTCCGCCTCGAGCGCACAGGCATGAAGGAGCGAAGTCTTTCCGAATCGCCGGGGGCCGATAAGGAATAGCTTGCCGCGGTTTCGGATCGCGGTATCCATCTCCGCGAGCTCTTCTTCACGGTCGACCAGTTCTTCTCGATCGAGTTCCCGTCCATACTCGAAGGGATTTCGGATGACCGATTCGTTCTTCCGCATGGCACCGTCCCTGATTACGATTTATACGCATCATAACATTTGATTCGTAAAATACGTCACATAATTTACGAAGTCACGGGGAATGAGGCAATCCAGAACTGCGGCACCCGAGTACAGGACGGCCGGACCGGAGAATCGTCACACCCGACCGGCCGTACTGCTACTCGATCTCGAGTTGGCGGCGGATCCCACCGAAATCGAAGGGGGGGCCTTGCGACGAACGCTGCTCGCGGTTTTCCATGTCCTTGAGCAGCACGTCGAGGGCTGCCCGCCCCTGGGGGTTCCGGGCCGCCTCGCGGGGCGTCTTCCCCTCCAGGGCCGGCAGAGGATGGTCGATCCAGTCGGCGTAGTGGCGCTGTTTGTACTCGAAGGCGAGCTTTTCCATCTCCGGCGAGGGCGGCGCGGGCGCCGGCCCGCGCTCCCCCTTTTCCGCCCAGGCGGAGAGCAGGTCCTGATGAGCAGTCCCCTGCTCAGGCTGAGATTCCCGATGATGGAGACGCAGGCCCCGTTGATACCGAGCGCCGGGATGTCCATCCGCAGCACCTGGTCGTCCGTGGCTGTCTTCCAGGGCGCCATGCCGTAGAGGAGCCGGGCGGCGACGAAGAGCTCCTTGACCGTCCCAGGCCGGATGCGCCCGCCATCGAGATAGCCGGCATCTTCTTCTGCCTCCGCTTCCGGCACCCCCTCCATCATGAGTTCAACAACGGCATCGAGTTCCGGCGTGGGGCCCACCGACACCGGGATATCGTCCCCTACCACCTCACGTACTTCAGCCGCCAGGACGCGGTCTTCCACCCGGATCACGTCGGGCCGGCGCACGGGACCGGCGAGCGGCCGCTCTAAGGCGGCTCGCAGCACACGGCCGACGGCACCCGGCCCTTCTTCGGGAGGGATCACGTCGTGGCCGACGGCCAATCCGTCAGGCGCCTCCAACCAGACGACCAGCACGGGCCTGTACGGTTCATCGCGGTCCATGACGTACGCACTCAAAGCGCGACAGCCGCCGATCCACTCCCGACGGGACTTGGGATATCTCATGCCGACCAAGCTACTCCCACCTGGTGAATCGGGAAACAGCTGTCTAAGGGTGAAAGTGCGACCACGGGGAGACTTGACGTCCATACTATAGCGGAATATATTCCTGTATAGTCATACTAAACAGGAATACGGGCCATTATGGTACACTTCCAGCGGCGGCTGAAAATCGACCTCCCCGAGCGGCAATCCGCCTTCCTCTGGGGTCCCCGCAAGGTGGGCAAGTCCACCCTGCTTCGGGAGACCTTTCCCGGGAGCATCACCTACGACCTGCTCCGGACGGATGTGATGCTGGATCTGTTGCGCCGCCCTTACCTGCTTCGCGAGCAGCTCCTCGCCCAGGACCCGCAGCGCTTGGCGCAGCTCATCATCCTGGACGAGATCCAGAAGGTGCCGGCGCTCCTCGACGAGGTCCACTGGCTGATCGAGAACCGGGGACTGCGGTTCATCCTGTGCGGTTCCAGCGCCCGCAAGCTCAAGCGTGGACATGGAAATCTCCTGGGTGGGCGCGCCTGGCGCTACGAACTGTTCCCTCTCGTGACGCCCGAACTGGGTCCCTGGGATGACCTAGACCTGGGGCGCATTCTCAATCGGGGGACGATCCCGGACCACTACGGACGGGAAGAGTACCGTCGTTCCCTCGATGCCTACGTCCGGGACTATCTGAAGGAAGAGGTCTTCGACGAGGGGCTGATCCGGAATCATCCGGCCTTCTCAAGGTTCTTCGACGCGATCCGGTTCAGCCACGGTGAGCTGACCAACTATGCCAACATCGCCCGCGACTGCGGCATCGATGCGAAGACGGTGAAGGCCTACTACCAGATCCTCGCTGACACCCTGCTGGGCCGTTTCGTTGAACCTATCAACCGCAGCGGCGGCCGTCAGGTGATCACCAAGGCGGCCAAGTTCTATCTGTTCGACGTCGGCGTCGCGAACTTCCTGACCCGCCGCTCGCCCGTCGGGACACGCGGGGATGCCTTCGGGCGGGCATTCGAACATTTCATCTTCACCGAACTGGTCGCGCACGCCTCCTACAGCGGTCACCATTACGATATCCGCTTCTGGCGCACCAAGTCGGGACTGGAAGTCGATTTCGTGCTCGGTGATGGGGAGGTCGCGCTGGAGGTGAAAGGCACCGACCGGGTAGATCACAGCGATCTACGACCGATCCGGACCTTCGCTGAGGAGTATTCCCCCCGGGCGGCCTACGTCGTCTGCGACGAACCTGCTGAGCGATTGGCAGGCGGGATCCGCATTACTCCCTGGAAGGAGTTCCTCCGGAAGCTCTGGTCGGATGAGATCGTACCTGCCTGATGGTGATTCGAGGCGCCGCGGTATCGTTGAGGAGCCGCAGGCGTCGGCGGATTGACGAAAGGCCACTCTTCCCTTACTATTATCAGAATGTAAGGATTCTTTATAATGGTAAGGAGTCAACCATGGCCTCTTCGACCATCACGAGTAAGGGACAGACCACGATTCCGAAGGCGATCAGGGACCGCCTGGGCCTCAAGGCGGGTGATCGCATCGAGTTCCTGATCGAGGAGGGGGACCGGGTAGTGATCATCCCGGCGACACTCTCGCTGGCGGATCTGGCCGGTTGCCTGCCGGCACCGCAGCGGCCGGTCGCGCTCGAAGAGATGGACCGGGCGATCCGCGGTCGGGGCCGGAGCACATGATCGGCCTGGATACCAACATTCTGGTGCGCTACCTGGTCGGAGACGATCCTGAGCAATCACGCGCGGCCGGACAACTGATCAAGCGCCGATGCACGGAAGAGACTCCCGGTTGGATCAACCGGATCGTGCTCTGTGAACTGGTCTGGGTCCTGGAAGGTGCCTACGGATACGACCGTGGGGCGATCGCCGAAGTGGTTGAGCACCTGCTCCGGACGGCCGAGCTGGAATTCGATGACATCGAGCTGATCTGGCAGGCGCTACGCGCATACAGAGATCGAGGCTCAGACTTCGCCGATGCCCTGATCGTCTACGGCAACCTGGATGCAGGGTGTGAGGCCACCTTCACGTTCGACCAGCGGATGAGCCGGCTCGCCGGAGCCCAAGTTCTGAAGGCCTGAACGCTGCCTGCGCAGTCCTGAAATCGGCCCAGGCGATCCAGCACCTGCGAGGTGTCGCGGATAGCAACGACGCCCCGGTCCTGAAGCGCTCTCAGAGCTTCAAGGGATTCAGCCAGTCTTTCCTGCGGTGTCGCCATAAGCCTTGTCGAGGTAATAGGCCTCGGTTCCGTACGATCCTTAGGTTTCTATGCTGCATTATTACTAGGTTATTGTGGTGATGACCGTGTCGCGGCACCCGCGAAATAGAGCGGGATAAAAGTCAGTTTCTGGTCCGCGAGTTCGGTGTATGGGGCGCTGGAGAAGACCAGGCCACCGGAGCAGTTCGGGTACTCTTTCAGGAGAAGGTGAAGACTTCTCAACCGGCCGGACGCCCCGCTCTTGACCTCGACGCCGTAGAGGGATCCGTCCACGACCGCCAGGTAGTCCACTTCGGCGGTGCTGCTCCTGGCATCACGTGCCCAGTAATAGAGCTTCGAGTCCTGCGTGACCATCATCTCCTGACCGACGAACTGCTCGGCCATGGCTCCGCGATAAACATCAAGCAGATCTCTTTCCGCGAAGGCGGTCTCACGGTTCAGGCCACTCAGATGCTGCCAGAGCCCGACGTCCAGCAAGATGGCCTTGAATTTCTTGTCCGAGGCCGAAGCGCCCAGCGGCAGGCCCGCCGGTGAGGCGGCCGGAACACGGGTGATGATACGCGCCTGAGCGAGCAGGGTGATCGCCCTCTTCACGGTCGGAGAGGTGCAGACATCGGTCAGATGCGTGTATTTCACCTGCCTGCCGAGATGATGGGCGATTCCGGCAAAGACCGCCTCGAGACAGTCCGGGTCCGATCGTCGGGCATACTTGGAGAAATCATGCCGGTAGGCTTCACAGAGTTCGGCGTGGATCGCCGCGGTCTCCTGGATCGAAGCAGTTCGAACATAAGCGGCAACGGCTTCAGGCATGCCGCCGATGAAACAGTAGGTTCTCAATTCGGCCAACAGCCGGGAGTGAACGGCATCGGGGACCCTGCCCGGCTCACCCTGGATGATATCGGCCAGCTTGTCCTGACCGGTCGCCCAGAGGTACTCGGCGAAAGTCATCGGATGCATATCGAGAAACTGCACCCGCCCGACCGGAAAGGAGATCTCGTCGAGGGCGAACTCCAGCAGAGAACCGGCGGCGACCAGATGCAGGTCGGGGAGCTCTTCGTAGAAGTACCGCAAGGCCATGAGGGCACGCGGACAGCTCTGGATCTCGTCGAGGAAAAGCAGGGTCGAGCCCGGTTCGATCGTCCGGCCGGTGAGAACTTCGAGCTCGGCCAGGATCCGGGCCGCGGCGAGGTCGGGTTCGAACACGCGATGCCAATCCCGGTTCCGCTCCAGGTCGATCGTTGCGACCTGATCGAATCGGTCCCGGCCGAAGTGTTCGACCGACCAGGTCTTCCCGACCTGCCGCGCTCCCCGGATGATCAGAGGCTTCCGGCGGGAGCTCTCTTTCCACTCTTCAAGGGATTGCTCGACCAGGCGTTTCATGATACCCCCCAGTGCGATCCTGCCCCTCATGAAGCCGTCGAGGCCGGCGAGGGCGGAGAAAATGGCAATTTACGGGGGAAAACTGCCATGAACATTTAGTAATACGGGGTTATTATGTTATGTATGTTTTAATTATTCAAGGTATATATCGCCAGGTAACAAAACGGGCGCCGCCGTCGGCATCCCCGGACGGCAGCGCCCGATTCCGTCACATCCTTCGGTACAGGCTCTCGGTCCCTCGCGGGACCTATGCCCCGGTCCTTCTGAACCCAGGAACGCTATCTACTCCGGCAGCACGAACCGGTAGCCCTGCCGGCCGAGCTGGACCTCGACGATCGGACCCTGGGCCGCCCAGCGGGCCAGCTCGGGGTTGGCTTCCAGCAGTTCCAGGAAGCGCG
>CAZFHZ010000102.1:0-11586 GCA_964519015.1 uncultured Gemmatimonadota bacterium
CTGGACGGTGGCGAGGTGGACCGCCGGCTCATCCTCAACGCGCTGCTGGGTTATGAGATTGGTCCGGGGAGCGTCTTTTACCTGGCCTACAACCACTACGACCTGGGCCGGGCCCTCGAAACGGGCGAACCCGACCGAGTCCTCTTCCTCAAGGTGGCGCGGCTCTTCACCCCCTGACGGACGCCTGATCCGGTGCGACCGCGGGCTGCTCAACGAGTCGTGCAACATTCTTTCTGCAAGAGCCTCCCAGCCTTCTTCTGAGGATGCACTATCAACAGGGGCTTCACGAGATAGGCGGAAAGCGGCATATTTAACGATGGGTCATCAATGCAAAGGCGTTTCTCTCCGTTTGCGGCGCCGGCGAGACGCTGAACGCCACGCAGGAGGTGAACGTTGTTCAGACGGCGTAGTCTAGAAAGAGCCCCGCCTCTGAGGGGTGAGGTCCTGAGCCTCGCCGGCCTCGAGGAGCGGGCGAAGAGGCTCGCCGCCGTCTTCACGCTGGTACCCACCTCACGTTCGGGCGAACACAACGTGTTGCTGCAGCTGGAAGGCAACATCCGCGTCCTGAACGCGGCGTACCGCTCCCTCGCCGAAGACATCCACCGGGGCATCGCAGTTCCTCCGGCCGCCGAGTGGCTTCTCGACAACTTTCACCTTGTTGAGTCGGAAGTGAGCGCCGTGCGGCACGACCTCCCCGTCCGGTACTACCGAAAACTGCCGAAGCTCGCGGCACGGGAATTCTCGGGCAAGGCCCGCATCCATGCGATGGCGATCGAGCTGATCAGGCACGGCGACGGACGGCTCGACGCGGAGCGGCTCAGGCGCTTCCTCCTCGCCTTTCAGACCGTAACCCCGTTGACGATCGGAGAGCTATGGGCCTGGCCCATCATGCTCAAGCTCGCGCTCGTCGATAACCTGAGGCTCCTGGCAGACGGAATCCTTGCCGGACGGACGGCACGCCTGGAGGCGGACGCCGCTCTCTCGCGGCTGGAACACGGTGGTCATCCCGGTCCTCTGCCCGACCCGCTCCCGAACGCATTTGTGGCGCAGCTCTGGCAACGGATGCGCGAGTACGACCCCCGGGTATCTCCCTTCGTCGCAGCGGTGGAGCAGGCGCTGGCCGAGCGAGGGATGACACCCGAGGATGCGGTCCGCTCCGAGAACCAGCGCCATGCGACCGACCAGGTCTCCACCGGCAACACGGTGACGAGTCTTCGGCTCTGTGCGACACTCGACTGGAGCTCCTTCGTAGAACAGGTCAGCCCGATGGAGGAGATCCTGCGGCGGGATCCGGCCGGGGTGTACCCACGGATGGACTTCGCCAGTCGCGACCGCTACCGGCACGCCCTGGAGGATCTCGCCGAGCCGACCGGAGAGGCGCAGGTGCGCGTCGCCCTGCGCACCGTCGAGAACGCCCGACTGGCTGCACAGCAGAAGGGAATCGGTGAGAAGGCGGCGCACGTCGGCTATCACCTGATCGGCCCGGGCCGGCGTGGCCTCGAGACCGACGTGGCGTACCACCAGCGCCTCGCTCAGCGGCTCCGCCGCTGGGCCTTCGCCCATACAACCGCGGCGTACCTCGGCGGTATCGGTCTCCTGACCGGCATCGGCGTATTGACTGCGTACACCTACGCAGGTATCGCGGGTGCCGCCGGAATGGCGACGGCCGCGGCCCTGCTCGCGCTGCTCCCCTCGAGCGAACTCGCTACGCTCATCGTCCAGCGCATCACGGCCGCACTCGTGCCGCCGCGGCGGCTCCCCCGACTCGATTTCGGCAAAGGGATCCCCGAGAACGCCCGAACGATGGTGGTTGTGCCCGCACTTCTCAGTAGCGTAGGGGACGTCGAGCGGCTCCTGGCGCACCTGGAGGTGCAGGCCCTCGGCAACCTCGATCCCCGGATCCACTTCGCGATCCTGAGCGATTTCAAGGACGCGCTGACACTCTCGGTTGCCGGTGACGACGAGATCCTGGCCGCGGCGGTGGCTGGTATCGAGGCGCTCAACCGCCGGCATGTGCCCGATGGGAATGATCGTTTCTTCCTGTTCCACCGCGATCGCATGTGGAACCCGAAACAGGGCGTCTTCATGGGCTGGGAGCGCAAGCGGGGGAAGATCGAGGAGTTCAACCGCCTGCTGCGTTCCTCTGCCGACACCGGCTTCTCCGTCAAGGTCGGGGACCTTTCGATCCTCCCGTCGGTGCGCTACGTCCTCACCCTGGACGCCGACACGCGGCTCCCGAGGGGCGTCGCAAGGACCCTGATCGGGATCATCTCGCACCCGCTCAACAGGCCCGTGGTCGACCCCGTCCTACGGAGGGTCACGGAGGGCTATAGCATCCTCCAGCCGCGCGTGAGCGTTGACCTTGGCAGCGCCGCCGGTTCGCTCTTCGCGCGGGTGTACGCCGGGCACACCGGGGTCGATCCCTATACGACGGCGGTCTCGGACACATACCAGGACCTGTTCAGCGAAGGAAGCTATGTAGGAAAGGGATTGTACGACGTCGACGCCTTCCGGGCGACCGTCGGCGGGCGCGTTCCCGAGAACGCACTGCTGTCGCACGATCTCTTCGAGGGGCTGTACGCACGCGCCGCGCTCGTCTCCGATGTGGAGCTGGTGGACGACTACCCCGCCAACGTCCTCGCGCACGGGCGGCGGCAACACCGGTGGGTGCGCGGCGACTGGCAGATCCTCGCCTGGCTCTTCCCGATGGTCCCGACACCAAGGGGTTTCGCGAAGAACCGCCTGCCGCTCATCAGTCGGTGGAAGGTCCTCGACAACCTCCGGCGCAGCCTCATGGCGCCCGCACTCCTCACCTTCTTTACGGCCGCGTGGACCTTCCTGCCGGGGAGCCCTCTTGCCTGGACCCTTGGCGGTCTGGCGGTCGTTGCGTTCCCGTTCGTAGCCGCTCTTTTCCAACTCCTGAAGCGGCGCCCAGCGCACGAGCCGGTTCGCGTCCACCTTCGAGGCCTCCTGGAGGACATAAGCACCGCCTTGGCGCAGGCGCTCCTGACGCTGGTCTTCCTACCATTCCACGCCTGGGAGAGTGTGCATGCCATAGCCCTGACACTCGTTCGGCTCGTCATCACGCACCGCCACCTCCTGGACTGGGAGACAGCGGCCTTGCAGGCGATACGGGCGGCGGGTCTTTCTCGAACGGGGAATCGTTCCTTCTTCGTTGAGATGGCCGCGAGCCCGATCGTGGCCGTGGGGCTCCTGGCCCTCATCATCGCCGGGCATCCCGGCGCTCTTCCCCTGGCTCTGTCGTTCCTCATGCTATGGGCTGCGGCGCCCGCCTGCGCGTACTGGCTCAGCCAGCCAACTGTGCCACGCCGGCGGGATCTGTCGCCCCAGGACCGCGACCACTTGATGGAGGTGGCGCGAAAGACCTGGCACTATTTCGAGACTCTGGCCGGCCCTGAGGATCACTGGCTCCCCCCCGACAACTTCCAGGAAGACCGGGAGCCCATGGTGGCCCACCGGACCTCGCCGACCAACATAGGGCTTGGCCTTCTCTCCACGCTCGCGGCGCACGATCTGGGCCTGCTGCCGGCGGATGCAATGGCCGAAAGGCTCGACCGGACGCTGACCACGGTCGAAGGGTTGGAGCGCCACGAAGGGCACCTCCTGAACTGGTACGACACGCAAAACCTCTCGCCGCTTCTCCCTCGCTACATCTCCACGGTGGACAGCGGCAATCTCGCGGGGGCGCTTCTCGCTCTGGCGGAAGGGTGCCGTCAGCTGGGTGCGTCGCGACCGGACCTGGCATCGCGCTTGTCGGACGTCGCCCGTCGCGCAGCGGCTCTGGCGGACGGAATGAACTTCGCCTTCCTCTACGACCACCGGCGTCAGCTCTTCTCGATCGGTTATCGCATGGCCGACGCCGGGGGGCCGGGGCAGGCGGATAGCGCCTACTACGACCTCCTGGCCTCGGAGTCGCGTCTGGCGAGCTTTTTCGCCATCGCCAAGGGCGACGTTCCGCAAAGTCATTGGTTCCACCTCGGACGGCTCGTCGTCAGCGTGGAAGGGGTCCCGACGCTTGTCTCCTGGAGCGCTACGATGTTCGAGTACCTCATGCCGCTCCTCTTGATGAGAACGTATCCTGGGACGCTCCTCGGCCAGAGTTACCGCATGGTCGTCAGGAAGCAGATCCGGTACGGTCGCGAGCGGCACGTCCCATGGGGAATCTCCGAGTCCGCCTACAACCTGATGGACCGGTTCAACAACTACCAGTACAAGGAGTTCGGCGTCCCGGGCCTCGGATTGAAGAGAGGGCTGGCCGACGAACTCGTCGTTGCTCCCTACGCGACGGCGCTGGCCGCTCTCCTGGATCCGGCCAAAGCCGCACGAAACCTGCGACGGCTGACGGAGGATGGAGCCGAGGGAGCGCTCGGTTACTACGACGCTATCGACTACACGGCGCGGATACCGACGGAAGTCGGCGACTCTGCGGCCGTACCACCCGGTACCGGCGTCATAGTGAAGACCCACCTGGCGCACCACCAGGGGATGATCCTTGTCGCCATCGCCAACGTCCTTCTGGGCGACGTGATGGTCGAACGCTTCCATGCGGACCGGCGAATCCAAGCGACCGAACTCCTCTTGCAGGAGCGCGTCCCACGGGAGGCGCCCACCATTGAGCCGCGTTCGGCCGAAAAGACCCCCATCGAACCCCCCGCGCTTGCGCGCGCCCCGCGCCGCCTTCGCTCGCCCCACACCCTCTACCCGCGCGCCCAGATCCTCTCGAACGGCAAGTACGTCGCGATCGTCACGAACGGGGGTGGCGGAACGAGCTTCTGCCGCGGTCATGCGGTTACGCGGTGGCGGGAGGACCGCACCCGCGATCCTGGAAGCCAGTTCGTCTATCTGCGCGATGTCCACATGGGCGCCGTCTGGTCCGCGGCCTACCAGCCCATCGGTAAGGAGCCCGACAGCTACCTTGTGGAATTCCTCGCCGAGAAGGCAACCTTCGAACGGCTCGATTACGACATCGCGACGCGTCTCGAGATCGCCGTCTCACCAGGGGACGACGCCGAGGTCCGGCGCGTCTCGCTGACGAATCAGAGCGACAGCCCCCGCGAGATCGAGCTGACGAGCTACGTGGAAGTGGGCCTGGGATCCATCGCCGAAGACGTTGCCAACCCGGCCTTTGAAAAGCTCTTCGTCGAGACGGAGTGGATTGCCGAGAATACGGCTCTCCTCGCGCGGCGCCGGCGTCGCGGACCGCACGACCCGGCGCTCGTCGCATTCCACGTCCTCTCCATCCAAGGACCGACGCAAGCAGAAGTCGAGTGGGAGACCGACCGGATGCGCTTCCTGGGGCGCGGGCGCGGCCCCGACAACCCCGAGGCCATGGATGGGCGCGCGCTCTCTGGGACGACCGGCGCGGTACTCGACCCGATCCTGACCCTGAGGACCCGGCTTCGGCTTGCACCCGGGGGCTTCGCCCGCGTCTCCTTCACGACCGGCGTTGCCGTCGACGAGCCGACCGCGCGGGCCTGCGCTCAGAAGTACCACGACCACGGCGTCAGCGCCCGCGTCTTCGCCCTGGCCTACACTCAGGCGCAGATGTCGCAACGACATCTCGGCATCTCCGTCGAACAGGCCCAGCTCACCGAACGGCTCGCCTCCCGAGTCTTCTTCTCCGACGAGTCCCTCCGGGCCGACGGGGAGACCCTGGCGAAGAACACGCTCGGGCAGGAGGGTATCTGGAGGTTCGGCATCTCGGGCGACCTCCCGATCGTCCTCGTCCGTGTGAAGGAGCCGGAAGACATGCAGCTCGTTCGGCAAGTCCTGATTGCCCACGAGCACTGGCGCCTGATGGGGCTGAAGGCGGACGCCGTGATCCTGAACGAGAACCCGGTAAGCTACCGCGAAGAGACGAAGGAAGGGCTCACGCAGCTCATCGACGGCGGCCCGTGGAGCGCCTGGAAAGGGAAGCCCGGCGGCGTATTTCTTCTCCAAGCCGATTCGATCCCGGAAGCCGAGAGGGTCCTTCTGAGGGTGGTCGCCCAGGCGGTCCTTTCCGGCGACCGCGGCACTCTGGAACAGCAGCTCGATCGCCCGGAGGAGGAGCCTCCAACCCCGTTGAGCATCGTGCCGGTCGACGAGGCCCCGGACGCGGGACGGCCGGAAGATCAACCACAGCCACCGCCACTTCTCTTCGAGAACGGTCTCGGGGGTTTCACGCGTGACGGCCGCGAGTACGTCGTCGTCCTCGAAGGTGAACGGGAGACACCCCTTCCCTGGATCAACGTCCTCGCCAACCCACGCTTCGGGAGCATCGTCACCGCCTCCGGGGCGGCCCACACCTGGTGCGAGGACAGCCGTGAGAACCGGCTCACGCCGTTCGCGAACGATCCGGTCACCGACCCGACCGCCGAGGCCATCTTCGTCCGCGACGAGGAGAGCGGCGCCCTGTGGGGCGCCACACCGGCACCCCTGCGGCGCACGCCCCGTTCTCCTCGTTGGATCGTGCGCCACGCACCGGGCGTGACCCGCTTCTCCCGCGCCGCGCACGGCATTGGCCAGGAACTGGCGGTCTTCGTGGCGCGGGACGAGCCCGTGAAGCTGTCCCTTCTGACCTTGACGAACCGCTCCGACCGGCCGCGGCGCCTCACCCTTTTCTCGTACAGCGAATGGTTGCTCGGCTCACCCATTGCGAGCGGCCCGAGGTTTGTCTCTACCGAGCGCGACGGCGAGACCGACGCGGTCCTGGCCCGCGACCTGTACCGCCCGGAAAGGCAGCGCGTGGCGTTCGCCGCCGCGAGCGAGCCGCTTCTCTCCGCCACGGGGGACCGTCTGGAGTTCCTCGGCCGCAACGGTTCGCTCTCGCGTGCCGCCGCATTCGGCCGGCCGTTACTGCTGGACCGGTTCGGCGCCGGCCTCGACCCGTGCGCGGCGTTGCAGACCGTGGTGGACCTCGAGCCAGGCGCGACGCGGCGCATCGTGTTCCTACTCGGGCAGGGGCGGGACGCGGCGGAGGCCCGAGCGCTCCTGGGGCGGTTCACGGGCAAGGACGGCGCGGCAGCCGCCCAGGCCGAACTCGTCGCGGTGGAGGCGTCATGGGAGGACACGCTGGGCGCAGTGCGCGTCACCACCCCCGACGACTCCTTCGACGTCCTGGTGAACAGGTGGCTCCTCTACCAGGACCTGGCGTGCCGCGTCTGGGCGCGCTCCGCCTACTTCCAGTCGAGCGGTGCGTACGGCTTCCGCGACCAACTTCAGGACGTGCTGGCGCTCATGTTCACGCGGCCGGACCTCACCCGCGAGCACATCCTGAGATCGGCAGCGCGCCAGTTCGTCGAGGGGGACGTTCAGCACTGGTGGAGCGCCCCGGGCGGCCAAGGCATTCGTACGCGGTGCTCGGATGATCTTCTCTGGCTGCCCTACGCGGCCGCCGAGTACGTCAAGGCCACGGGAGACCGCGCCGTCCTCGACGAACAGGTGCCCTTCCTGGAGGCGCCTGCCGTCCCGCCCGGAGAGACCGAAGCGTACGGCATCCCGGTCATCTCCCGCGAGACGGGCACGCTGTTCGAGCACGGCCTCAGAGCGGTGGATCGGGCGCTCACCGTCGGCGCGCACGGCCTCCCGCTCATTGGGAGCTGCGACTGGAACGACGGCTACAACAATGTCGGTCCCGAGGGTCGCGGGGAGAGCATCTTCGTCGGATGGTTTCTCCACGCCGTTTTGGGAGCCTTTGCCCCCTTGTGCAAGGAGCGGGGTGATGCGCGCAGAGCGGCGCGCTACCTCGCCGTACGCGAGCGTCTGGGAACCATGCTGGAGCAAAGTTGGGACGGCGAGTGGTACCGGCGCGCGTACTTCGACGACGGCACCCCGCTGGGTTCGTCCCATAACTTCGAGGGGAAGATCGACTCGGTGGCCCAGACCTGGGCCGTTCTCTCGGGCGCCGCACCGGCAAAACGCTCCGAGCGCGCCATGGGTGCCGTACGCACCCACCTGGTCCGGCGCGGCTCGGGCGTCATCCTGCTCCTGTCGCCGCCCTTCGATCACACGGATCTCGACCCGGGGTACATCAAGGGCTACATCCCGGGGATCCGCGAGAACGGAGGGCAGTACACGCATGCGGCGGCGTGGGTCGTCCTCGCGCTCACGCGTCTCGGGAGCGGCGACGAGGCGATGGAGCTCTTCCATATGCTCAACCCCATCAACCACTCGCGGACGGCCGGCCAGGTCGAGCAGTACATGACCGAACCCTATTCGGTCGCTGGGGATGTCTACGACCACCCGGCGCACCGGGGCCGAGGCGGTTGGACCTGGTATACCGGTTCGGCCGGTTGGATGTACCGGGTTGGATTGGAAGGGATCCTCGGGCTCCAGCGCCGCGGCGCATTCTTCACACTGAACCCGTGCATCCCGTCGTCGTGGCCGACCTACACCATCGAATGGCGCTTCGGGAAGACGCACTATGCGATCGTCGTGGAGAACCCCGAGCGACGCTGCCGGGGCGTGGCGAGCGTGGAGCTCGATGGATCGCCCGTCGACCCGGCGGCGATCCCGCTCGAGGATGATGGACGTGAGCATCGCGTGCGGATCGTGCTCGGCGCGGGCCGCCACGCGCCGTCAGGCCCCTCACGGCCTCAAGCAACCCGCGCGAACACCAAGGCGCCGTGAGACGCGGGTGGTGCAGTTGGAGTGCCACTCCGAAGCCCTCCGAGGTGGCGCGGCTCTTCACTCCCTGACGGGCCGAGCCGGGAAGATCAATCTCGAGCCGGCGCAGGATCTCGATAATGATCTTTCGGGCGATCCACCGGCGCCGTCATCCAATTCGTTCATGACTCACGGTCCGAGGGCACCGATCGGAATCACCGCTACGGCGTCATCCCGTACGTAGCCATAGCCGGTTCCGATGATTACGGCCAGAAGAGCCGGGGCGCCGCATCTGCCGGCATCTACACGCTCGGCGAACTTCAGCAGGTTTGATACCCCCTCCTCCACATATCCCGCTCCAAGTTTGACCTCGAACGCCGCCCAGCGGCCATCCGCCGTCTCCACGATGGCATCGATCTCCAAACCGGTGTTATCACGATACTGGAAGACTTCGGCATCGGCTGCCCGGGCATATACACGCAAGTCACGGACGACCAACGACTCGAACAGGAGACCGAGCAGGTTCAAGTCTTTCAATAGACGATCCGGCGTGGCCCGAAGCGCGGCCACGGCCAGGGAAGGATCCACGAAATGGCGCTTCGGTGCGTGTCGCAGGATCGACTTCGAACGCAGGTGGGGTGCCCAGGCCGGTTGATCCTCTACAATCATGAGGCGCTCGAGCGCGGTCAAGTACTCTCGGACCGTGTCATCATCCAGTGCACCATCAGCCCCACCGGCATCAGCAGCGAGGGTTGTGGCCGCGGCATGGGTCGACACATTGCGTGCCAGCGACCGCAGCAACCGACCGACCTTCTCGGGATCCCGTCGGGTCATGGCGACTCGCCCGATATCGGTTCGCCGTATCTCCTCGAGGTAGTCACGAACCGCCCGTAATGACTGGCGCAGGCTGTAGTTGAGGAAGCCCGGCCAGCCTCCGACCGCGACTCGTTCTGCGATTGCGGGGACCGTCAAACCAGGATCCGGACATCGCGGCAGTTCGCCGCCGAGCAGTCGCTGCAGTGACACGGCTCCGTTGGCGTGCCCTGTCTCGAACAGGGTCATCGGCCGCATTCGGAGGCGCGTGAGCCGTGCGGCACCGGTGTGTCGTGTGACTTCGTCGGCCGGAACAGCCGATCCGGTCAGGATGAACTGTCCGGGCTTCCCGCGGTCATCCACGGCGCGACGGACATGATTCCAGATGGCCGGTTCCAACTGCCATTCGTCGATGAGACGGGGCACCCGACCTTCCAGCACGAGTGCGGGATCGACAGCGACTGCCTGGCGGGCGTTCTGATCCACATCCAGAAGAACCTCACTGGCAGCGACTTGCCTGGCAGTGGATGTCTTCCCACAGGCCTTGGGACCTTCGATGACGACGGCACCGGTCGAGGAGAGGCATGCGACCAATTCAACATCAGCAATACGGGCACGGTAATTCATCGTTCCCTGCTCTTGATCAGGCTTTGTCCCGAAAAGACGTTAACACGTTCTCAGACAAGATATTATGTTTCAGCAACAGGGTGATTGTATTGACACGCCAGGGAAATTGCAACAACAACAGCCGTAATATTGTAACGTTTACACTCGGGACAATATAATAATCGCCCAGGCTGGAGAACTCCGCCCCGGTGCTGTACCCCCGGCGAGCGCTCTGGTAGGATGAGCAGCACTATCGATCCATCAGGACCGCATGCGGGGAGAGCGCACCGTGCACGGGGAACCAATCTGGGACGAGGGTCGGGCGGCCGGTCTCGGTCCGCTGGAACGGCTGGTCTACCGTTCCAACCTGCTCGGCGCCGACCGGCGCATCACCAACACGGGCGGGGGGAACACCTCCACCAAGGCTCGCGAGCGCGACCCGTTGACCGGTGCCGAGGTCGAGGTGCTCTGGGTGAAGGGGAGCGGGGGCGACCTGCGCACCGCCGGTCCGGGCAACTTCGCCTCGCTCTACCTCGACCGGCTGCGGGATCTCGAGGCGGTCTATGAGACCGGCGGGGAGCGGGGACCCAAGACCGAGGCGGAGGACCGCCTGGTCGCCCTCTACCCCCACTGCACCTTCGGCCTCAACCCCCGCGCCGCCTCGATCGACACCCCCCTTCACGCTTTCCTGCCGGCGCGCTGCATCGACCACATGCATCCCGATGCGGTCATCGCGGTAGCCGCCTGCCGCCATGGGGAGGAGCTGACCGCCGAGATCTGGGGAGGGGAGGTGGCCTGGGCCCCCTGGCAGCGCCCCGGGTTCGACCTGGGGCTGATGGTGCGGGAGCTCGACCGCAGCCGGCCCGGCCTGAAGGGAATCGTGCTCGGCCAGCACGGGCTGCTGAGCTGGGGGGAGGACGACCGATCCTGCTGTGAGAGCACCCTTGAACTGATCGATCGGGCGACCCGCTTCATTGCCGCCCGCGAGCGCGGAGTGGAGACCTTCGGCGGGCCCCTCCATGACCAACTGCCCGCGGAGCGGAGGCGCGAGCTGCTGGTCGCCCTGCTCCCCTGGCTGCGTGGGCTCCTCTCCCGCACCTCGCGGATGATCGCCACCGTGCAGGACGACGAGGCGATGCTCCGCTTCACCGGGAGCCGTGACGCCCCCCGGCTGGCCGCCCTGGGCACCTCCTGCCCCGACCATTTCCTGCGCACCAAGATCAAGCCGCTCTTCATCCCCTGGGACCCGGCCGGCGGGGACCTGGCAGGATTGATGACGCTCCTGGAGGAGGGGGTGGAGAGCTACCGGGAGGAGTACCGGGCCTACTACGAGCGTTGCCGCCGGCCCGACTCCCCGCCGATGCGGGAGGCTGCTCCGACGGTGGTGCTCATCCCCGGCCTGGGCATGATCGCCTGGGGGAAGACCAAGAGCGAGTCGCGTGTCACCGCCGAATTCTACGTCGCCGCCGTGGAGGTGATGCGGGGGGCCGAGGCCCTCGGCGGCTACGTCGCCCTGCCCGAGCAGGAGGCCTTCGACATCGAGTACTGGGCGCTCGAGGA
>CAZFHZ010000103.1:0-11507 GCA_964519015.1 uncultured Gemmatimonadota bacterium
CTGGGCATCGGGCTGGTGGCGACCTTCTATCTCGACCGACTGATCCGCAACCAGCTCTACGGGGTCACCGCCACCGACCCCGGCGTCATGGCGGCGGTCGCCCTGCTGCTGGCGCTGGTGACCGTGGCCGCCTGCCTGGTGCCGGCGCACCGGGCGACGCGGGTCGACCCGGTCGATGCCTTGCAGTACCATTGACGAAGCGGGCCACGACGACGGAGGGAATCCCGATGGCGGATCACGGCAGCTGCAGCGATTGCCGGTTCTACGAACCGTTCAGTGGCCAGAGCCTCGTAACCCAGAAGGGGCCGACCGGGAAGTGCCGGCGCAACGCCCCCCTGCCGGCCTATCTCTCGGGCGTGATGGCGGTCCGCCGCGACGCCGACCACTGGCCCCTGGTCCGCCCCGACGACTGGTGCGGGGAATTCCGGGACCGCCGGGGCTGAGGATGGAGGCTGGTCCCATGTTCCGACGGAACCCGCGGATCGCCCTGGCCGTCGTCCTGCTGGCGGTCGCAACGACCGCTCTCCCGCTCCGGGCACAGGATCCGGTGCGGCTCGATGCCCGGCTCCGCTCCCAGATCGTGGACCGGGTCACAGCGGCGCTGAACGAGGAGTACGTGTTCGCCGACAAGGCCAGGGAGATGGAGACCCTGGTCAAAGGACGGCTCCGCGACGGTACCTACGACGGAATCACCCAGCCGGCCGCGTTCGCCGCCCGGCTGCAGGAGGACCTCCGCTCGGTCACCCACGATCGGCACCTGAGGGTCGGGACCGGTCCGCCCCTCGCCCAGATGCAGCGGACCGTACTCGATCCCGAGCAACGCCGCCGGACGATGCGCAGCCGCAACTACCTCTTCCAGAAGGTCGAAGTGCTGGAGGGAAACATCGGCTACCTGCGGTTCGACGGATTCGTGGAAGCGGACCTGGCCGGCGAGACCGCGGTGGCGGCCATGAACTTCCTGGCCAATGTGGACGCCCTGATTATCGATCTGCGCTACAACGGGGGGGGCTCACCTTCCATGATCCAGCTCATCTCCTCCTACTTCTTCGCCGAGCGGAAGCACCTGAACAGCTTCTACGTGCGCGCCACCGACTCGTGGGAGCAATTCTGGACCCAGGAGGAGGTCCGGGGCCCCAAACTGATCGACATACCGATCTTCATCCTGACCAGTGGTCGCACCTTCTCGGCGGCCGAGGAGTTCACCTACAACCTGAAGAACATGAAGCGGGCGACCATCGTCGGGGAGACCACCGGGGGCGGGGCGCATCCCGTCAACGGCCGCAACTTCGATTTCGGGACCTTCACCATCACCATGAGCGTCCCCTACGGCCGCGCGGTGAATCCGATCACCGGCACCAACTGGGAGGGGGTGGGGGTGGCACCCGACATCGCGGTGCCGGCCGACCAGGCCCTCGAACGGGCGCTCCAGGAGGCCCGCCGGCGTTACTCCCGCTAGGGCGCCGGGTCCGCCCCTACGACTGGTGCGGGGAGTTCCGGACCCGGCAACCCTGAGTCTCAACTACGGTCCGGCTGTCCGTCCGGGCCAGAGTATCGTTCCCGGTCCTACCGAGTCCCCGATGAAGGATTCGTGTCTCCGGGCGTAACCGGCTAGAATGCCCAGTATCTGTACATAGCTTGTTTACCGGAGAACAGGAGCGGATTGCCGTGGACGATGCCATCACCCTCACAATCTCACGGCACAAGAAGAATGAACTGATAGGCAAAACCCTGCTGGTACTGGCGCTGGCCATCCTCATGGGACTATTGATGGCGGCTGAAGGGAAGCGCAATGTCGCCGAAGGTGAACAGCTCACTCTCGAGCAGTACACGGCTGATTTCGAGAAGCACAGAGCTGACCTCCTGGACGAGGATGTTCCCATCCCGGTTGCGCTGATCGGCTCCGCCATCCTGCTCTTCGGTGTGCTGGGGCTTTACGAAATAATCGGCTCCGGCCTGGGCCGGATGATCGGACGACTCACTGACAACGGGCGTTCGTACCGACCGACCACGCCCTCTCCCGGGATGTAGGCGGGTTTCGCTGTCCGGAAGGGATCCTCAGGCCACTGTGCTGTAGAGGACAAGGAGAGAGGCCGGCAGGTTGAAGGTGAAGTGGATCACAATACAGATCCAGAGGGACCGACGAGCAGCCGCCAGGTAGCCCAAGATGAGACCGGCGGGGAGAGTGGAGAAGATCGCCCCGATACTCCAGTAGTGGGCGCAGGAGAACAGGAGCGCTTGGACGATGATGGCCACTCGTATCCCGGTCATCGGCCGAAGTGCCCAGAGAAGAAAGCCGCGGAAGAAGACCTCCTCTACGACCGGTGCCACCGCCAACGCTTCAACGGCGAAGTAGACCTTCAGCCCCGGCTGAGTGGCGGCCCGCTCAGCGAAATCACGCACCAGGTTGTTCTCGAGACCCAGATGGGTTACGGCATTCAGTCCCGAAATCAGCAGGATGCTGACGAACAGTGTCACGAAAGCAATGGGAACGGCGGCCAGGATATCTCCAGCGATTGTCTGCCAGGCGGCAGGTCGAAGCGAAGACACGAATCGGTACCTGATCCCTAGCAACAGAGGAGCCAGGAGATCGGCGAAGTGGACCACGAAGAGGACCGTGAATCCGAATACCGGTGCTGCTTGAACGAGTGTCGCAGCAGAGCCGGACATGTTGAAGAATCGCTCTGAGGCGAATACCAGAAGCCCGAGCAGCAGATCAGTCCGGCTCCAGGGGATATCATTCAGACGTGCCGACCGGACAGATGTCCGATCGGCACCCGACTTGAATGGAGTTGCGGTCACAACCTATTTCGTCTTCATCTTCGACCGGATGTCGGCCGGGATGGCGTCCCGGTACACGGTCAGCAGGTCGAACTTGGCCCGGATGTAGTTCTCCGACATGTAGATATGGCCGCCGTAGGGGCCGGTGTCCCCCCACGAGTTCTTCACCCGGTAGAAAGTCGCGCCGGTCTCATCCTTCGCGATCCCGACGATGTGCATGCCGTGGTCGTCGGAGGTCGTCCAGCGGTCCCACATCTCCTGGCGGGCCTCCTGGGTGATCGTCTCCCCTTCCTTCCAGACCGCGTAGCCCGCCTTCTGATCGAAGCCGCTCTCGCTTATATCTCCGCCGAAGACGACCGTGTAGCCGCTCTCGATGGCGGAACGGACCAGGCGCATAGCCTCGTCCACCGGCAGGTTCCAGACCTCGTCGTTGTGGACCCAGTTGTCGGGCACGAGCAGTTCCACCTGCTGCCAGAAGGGCAGGTGTGAGAAGGAGGTGATCTCGATATAGGCGGTCGGATCGATCCCGAGGACCTGTTCGGCGAACTGCTTGGGGGGCATCGGCCGGTTGCGCACCTCGATCCGCTGGGGGAGGGGGCCCAGGTAGGCGTCGAGGATGGCCTCATACCCCCGGCGCCATTTCGGGGTGGGACCGGGACGGGAACGCAGGACTGCATCCAGGTAGGCCCGGAGCACGTTCTGCAGCTCGTTGTGGTTGATCGCCGTCTCGTACGGCCACAGACCGGAGAAGTCCTGCTCCCGGACGATGCCGTATTCGGCGATGGTCGCGAAGACGTCGTGCCCGAGCCCGCCGGGACCGAAGGTGTTGTTCCCCTGCATGCGGTAGTATGACTCGGCCTTCCCCCGGTAGACGTAGTCGACCACGAACATCTCCGAGAGATCGTATTCCCCTTTGCCCATCCGGATCAGTTCCGATTCCAGCATGCTGATAGCCGAGAAGCACCAGCAGGTCGAGGTGCTCGCCTGGTTCTTGATGGAGGTGTAGGGGAGCACCTTCACGTCGGTGAAGGTCTTGGCCGGTTTCTCCTGCGCCGGCTGCTGGGCGACGGCGGTCAACGCCGGCAGGGTCAGCAGCACCAGGAGAACGGTCAGGGCGCGGATGCGACCGTAGGTCGGGATCGACTTCATGTTGGACTCACCTCTGCCTGGGCCCGGGAGGCCGGGCGGCTGGGACCGGCGCGATGTTGCACCTCGCGCTGGTGATGGGGATAATGACGGCCCACCGACTTCTCTCCGGACTGTCGGAGCGAGGGAGCCGGTGACTCTGAGAATGTACCCCACCCTGCCGCGAAGGGGAAACGGATGCTGCGCTATCCCACCGCCGCCCTGGCCACCCTGCTGCTGGCCGTCGTCGTGCTGCTACCGACCCGGGCCGCCGCCCAGCCCGGAGTCCCGACCCCCGAGTCGGTCCTCGGTTTCAAGCCGGGCGCCGACTTCCACCTGGCGGACTACGACCAGATGCTCGACTACTTCCGCCGGCTTGATGCCGCCAGCGACCGCCTCCAGGTCGTGGAGGTCGGCCGGAGTACCCATGGACTGCCCATGGTGGTGCTGCTCATATCCTCCCCGGAGAACCTGCGGAACCTCGAACACTACCGGGAGATATCGCAGCGGCTGGCCCATCCCGATGGATTGAGTGATGAGGAGGCCCGCCGGCTGGCCACCGAGGGGAAGGCAATCGTCCATGTGGACGGCGGCATGCACTCCTCGGAAGTGGCCGGAGCGCAGCACACCCTTCAGCTCGCCTACGACCTGGTGGCCACCGATGACGACCCGGAATACCGGGCCATCCGGGAGAACGTCATCGTCATGCTCTGGCCCACCCTCAACCCGGACGGCCAGAACTGGATCCCCCGCTGGTACGCCCAGAACCTGGGCACCGAGTTCGAGACCAGCGGGATGCCCTGGCTCTACCAGGAGTACATCGGGCACGACAACAACCGGGACGGCTACATGCTCTCGGTCCCTGAGTCGCGTTATGTGACCCACACCATCCGGGAGTGGGAGCCGCAGCTGCTCTACAACCATCACCAGACCGCGCCTTTCCCGACCCGGATATGGATCCCCCCCTTCGCCGAGCCGGTCTCCCCCTACGTGCACCCGCTGATGTGGCGCACGGTCAATCTGATGGGGATGGCCATGGCCTCCTCGCTGGAGGAACGCGGACAGGAGGGGGCCACCCACATGGGGACGGGGTTCGACAACTGGTATCCGGGCTTCATGGACCACGCCCATAACTTCCACAACACCGCCTCCTTCCTGACCGAGACGGGGCTCTTCGCCTACGCCACACCACGTTTCTACACCCTGCGCGACTTCCCGGCGGGGAGCCAGGACCTGCGTCCGCAATCGCTCTACTCCAGCCCCTGGAAGGGGGGATGGTGGCGGCTGGGGGACGCGGTGGCCTACATGCACACCGCCTCCTTCTCGGTCATCGACTTCGCCGCCAAGTACAAGTGGGACGTGCTCTACAACCGCTACCAGGCGGGGCGGGACGTGATCGCCCAGTACACCACTGACCCACCCTACGCCTACTTCATCCCGCAGCAGCAGCGCGACCCGGTGGCCCCGGTGGAACTGCTGCGCCGGCTGGCCTTCAACGGTATCGAGGTCTCCCGGCTCGAGCGCCCGGTCACCGTGAACGGCGTCATCCATCCGGCCGGGACCTGGGTGATCCCGATGCAGCAGCCCTTCGCAAACTTTGTGCGCCAGCTCTTCTCGGTGCAGGAGTACCCCGACCTGCGGGAGTATCCCGAAGGACCCCCCGACCAGCCCTACGACGTCTCGGGCTGGACGCTCCCCTACCAGTTCGACATCAAGGTCTACGCGGCCTACGAACCACTCGACGAGGGAATCACGGCTGTCCTGACCCCGGTGCGTGGTCAGCCCGTCGACTGGCGGGCAGCGCAGGCGGTCGGGGCCCGGTTCGATTCCCCCCCCGATGTGGGCTACGACATCGATCCGGTGGCCGCCGGCATCGTGCCGCTCCCGGGGGCGGCCCGGGGCTCCGGACCGGCCCTCCTCCTCGACCCCGCCCAGAACAACGTCTTCCGGGCTCTCAACGAAGCCTGGCAGGCGGGGGGGACGGTCCGCTTCCAGACCGCTTCCGGCACTCGTGGGGCCCGCTATGCGGTGAGCGGAGTGACCGAGAACATCATGCGCGGGTGGGTGAGCGACCTGGCCTTGCAGGCCGAGCGTGGACCGGTCCAGGGGACCGAGCTGCGCCGGCCAAGGATCGGTGTTTTCGAACCTTGGGGGGGGAACATCGATGTGGGCTGGACCCGGCTGCTGCTCGATGAGTACGGCTTCGAGTATGTCACGATGCGCAACGCCGATGTGCTGGCGGGCGACCTGAAGGGGCGGTTCGACGTCATCCTGCTGGCCGACCTGAGCACCCGCAGCATCCTCCAGGGCCAGCAGGCCGGCACCGTACCGGCCCGCTACGCCGGCGGTATCGGAGAAGCAGGGGTGCGCGAACTCGACCGCTTCGTGCGGCGGGGGGGGACCCTGGTCTGCCTGAATGGAGCGAGCCGCTTCGCCATGCAGGCGTTCGAGCTGCCGGTGACCGACGTCACCCAGGGTCTGCGCGCCCAGGACTTCTTCGTAGCCGGCTCGATCCTGTCCGTCGAAGCGGATGTGAGCCATCCCGTGATGTCCGGTATGCCCGCCGATGCCATGCTGATGGTCCACCGCAGCCCGGTCTTCTCGGTCGGAGAGGGCTTCGAAGGGCGGGCACTGGCCAAGTACCAGGAGGCCGGCTCCCCGCTGATGTCCGGCTACCTGCTGGGGCCGGAGAGGATGAACGGGTATGCGGCCGGGCTGGATACCAGGCACGGTGAGGGCCACGTGATCCTGCTGGGCTGCCGGCCGCAGTGGCGGGGCCAGCCCTTCGGCGAGTTCCGTATCCTCTTCAATGCCCTTCTCTACCAGGGGGAGGTGGCGGCCGCGACCCCGGCCGGCGGGGACTTCTGGAAGCCGCCGGCGAAGCCCGAAGGGGGGCAGGAACCAACCCGGCCGGCGGTTCCGCCGGGCACGGGCAGCGGGATGCGCCGCCCCCCGCCGCGCTGAGTGGGGGGCCGGAGCCGGTCCGACCGGGGATCCGCCGGGAGGGGGGGTTCAGTTTCCCCTATGTCCCGGCGGCCCTTATATTTGTTGATTCCAGGAAGGTTGTTTTGTCACCTGCCGGGGTGAGTCGATGAGCCAGACCGGAGAGCGGCCGCCGGGTCCCGATCGTATCTGGGCCCCCTGGCGGATCGCCTACTTCACCGAGCCGCAGCCCGAGGGATGCATCTTCTGCCTGCTGCCCGCCGCGGGCGGGCCGCCGGACCAGGAATCGCTCATCCTGGCCCGGTTCGAGCGCGTCTATGTGATCATGAACAAGTACCCGTACAACAACGGGCACCTGATGGTGGTCCCCTATCAGCACGCCGGACGGTTGGAGGAGCTCGATCCGCCCACGCTCGGTGAACTGCTGGCGGTCGGCGGGATCTGCACCCAGGTCCAGGCGGAGGCCCTGGGCGCCCAGGGTTTCAACCTGGGCTTCAACCTGGGCCGGGCGGCCGGGGCAGGCATCACCGACCACCTGCACCTGCACGTGGTCCCCCGCTGGAACGGGGATACGAACTTCATGCCCGTGCTGGGTGACACCAAGGTGCTCTCCGAAGCGCTGGAGGCCACCTGGGAACGTCTGAAGACGGTGTTCGACCGCAGGAAGGATGGAAGCTGACCATGCCCACCGTACCGACCGACCAGCTCCAGGAACTGCGCGCCCGCGTGGATGAACTCGGGAGGTTCCTTTGAGGTGACCGCCCGGGAAGAGCGGATGCGGGAACTGGAGGAGATGATGGCCGGAGCCGGGTTCTGGAACGACCGGGAATCCGCCCAGAAGGTCATCACCGAGGTCAAGACCGTCAAAGCCCAGATCGAACCGTGGCAGCGTTCCCACCGGCACCTGCAGGAGATGGAAGCGATCGCCGAGCTGCTCGGCGAAGACTCCGATCCCGGCCTGGAGCAGGAGCTGGAGGAGGGGATGCACCGTATGGTCCGGGAGCTGGAGCGGCTCGAGCTGACCAGCCTGCTCTCCGAGCCGGAGGACCGGATGGGAGCGATCGTGACCATCCATCCCGGGGCCGGCGGGACCGAATCGCAGGACTGGGCCGAGATGCTCTTCCGCATGTACACCCACTGGCTCGATCAGTCGGATTACCGCTACTCGGTGCTCGACTACCAACCCGGTGAGGAAGCCGGGATCAAGGACGCCACGCTCGAAGTGGAGGGAGCCTACGCCTACGGTTACCTGAAGGCCGAGTCGGGTGTGCACCGGCTGGTCCGCATCAGCCCCTACGACGCCCAGAGCCGCCGCCACACCTCCTTCGTGAGCGTCTTCGTGACCCCGGCGGTGGACGACGAGATCGAGGTGGAGGTTGATGAGGGGGACCTGCGGATCGACACCTACCGGGCGAGCGGGGCCGGGGGCCAGCACGTCAACAAGACCTCGAGTGCGGTCCGGATCACCCACCTGCCGAGCGGTATCGTGGCCCAGTCGCAGGCCGAACGTTCCCAGCACCGGAACCGGGATATGGCCATGCGCATCCTCCGCTCCCGGCTCTACCAACTCGAGCTGGAGAAGCGCCGCGAGGCGCAGGCAGTGCTCAACAAGACCAAGAAGAAGATCGAATGGGGGAGCCAGATCCGCTCCTACGTGCTCCACCCTTACAACATGGTCAAGGACCATCGGACCGAGGTCGAGACCTCGAACACCCAGGCGGTGCTGGACGGCGATATCGACCTCTTCATCGACGGTTTCCTGACCTGGACGAAGGTGGAGGGTGCCGGACCCCGCCCGAAGGGGGGCGCGAACGGGGCAGGGGATGCCGGGAAGTAGCCGGTCTCCCCGGGCGCAGGGAAGGATCGAACGGGTCTGGCTGGTCCGCCACGGTCAGGTGGAGGAGAACCTCCGGGACCCGGCCGAGTCCGTCACCGGCGCCGAGTACGATCGGATGATCGTGGCCTCGGAGGACTCACCGCTGACGCCGGTCGGGCGCCGGCAGATCGAGGGGCTGGTCCCCCTCTTCCGGGACCGGCCGCTCCCGGCGATCCATTCCAGTCCGTTGCCCCGGGCCCGGGAGAGTGCTGAGATCATGGCCCGGACCCTGGGACTGGAGGTCGTCGTGATGGAGGGATTCCGGGAGCTGGTCCCGGTCCCGACCGGGGTGCGGCACGGGCGGCCGAGGCCGATCCGACATTGGTTTCTAAGGAGCATGGTCCGGCAGTTCCTTCTCCCCTGGCTGAAGCGGGGGGAATCGGTCTGGCGGGCCCGTCGCCGGATCCGCCGGGCCTGGAAGGAAATGCTGGCCTGGTCGGCGAATGAGGGAAGGAAGGACGGGGTGGGGGAACGGCTGGTGGTCGCCCATCAGGGGACCGTGCTGCTGCTGGTCTCCGTGCTCCGGCGGGATCCAGCCTGGCGGGTCGTGCGGCGGAGCACCGAGAACGCCGGGATCACCGAGATCGTGCGGACGGACGGGAGCGACGAGGGGATGGAAACCGGAAAGGCGACCGCCAGTGACTGACCAGATCCACGCTCCGGGACCCGGGGAGGAGCCGGGGAGCGACGCCTATATCGCCGTGCGGCGCCGGCACCTGGCCGAGTTGCGCGCCGCCGGGGTCGAACCTTTCACCTACCGTTATGAGCCGACCCACCGGGTGAGCGAACTGGCGGTCGGCTGGGAGGGACTCTGCCGCCCCCAGGACGCGGAAGAGGAACAGCCGCTGGTGCGTATCGCCGGTCGGCTCATGGCCGTGCGCTCGCACGGTAAGACCACCTTCGCCGATCTGCTCGATGCCACCGGCCGGATCCAGGTCTATCTGCGGAAAGCCGACCTGGGTGAGGAGACCTTCCGCGTCTTCGAACTGCTCGATCTCGGGGATTGGGTCGGGGTCGAGGGCACCCTGATGGTCACCCGCATGGGGGAACGTACGGTCAAGGCGCGCACCCTCCAGGTGCTGGCCAAGGCGGTCCGGCCCATCCCCACTCCCAAGACGGTGGTGGATCAAGAGAGCGGCGAGGAACGCACCTTCTACGCCTTCGCCGACAAGGAACTGCGCTACCGGCGGCGCTATGTCGACCTGTTCACCAATCCGGAGACCCGTGAGGTCTTCCGGGTGCGGGCCCGGCTGGTGACCGAGCTGCGACAGCTGCTCGACGGTCGCGGTTTCCTGGAGGTGGAAACGCCGGTCCTGCAAGCCCTGCACGGGGGGGCCTCCGCCCGCCCGTTCATCACCCACCACAACACGCTCGACGTCGACCTCTACCTGCGTATCGCTCTGGAGCTCTACCACAAGCGGCTCATCGTAGGGGGGCTGGAGCGGGTCTACGAGATCGGCCGGATTTTCCGGAACGAGGGGATCGACCGCCGGCACAATCCCGAGTTCACCATGCTGGAGCTCTACCAGGCCTACGCCGACTACAACGACATCATGGACCTGGTCGAGGATATCTTCCGCCACTGGTGCGGAACCGTGCTGGAGGGACGTTCCCGGGTGGTTTTCGACGGGGTAGAGATCGACCTGGCGCCCCCCTTCCCGCGCCGCCCCTTCCTGGAACTGCTGAAGGAGCACAGCGGCCTCGACGGGAAGACTCTGAGCGAAGGTGAGCTGCTCGATGCGCTGGCCCGGGCGGGGGCGGAGACGAGCGCCAAGATCGGCCGCGGAGCGCTCCTCGATGAAGCGTTCGGGCATTTCGTCGAATCCCGGCTCATCCAGCCGGTCTTCGTGACCGACTATCCGGTGGAACTCTCCCCCCTGGCCAAGCGTCACCGGAGTGAACCCGGGCTGACCGAACGTTTCGAACTCTATGTCGCCGGCATGGAGTTCGCAAACGCCTTCAGCGAGCTGAACGACCCGGACGATCAGCGCGGGCGGTTCCTGGCCCAGTTGCAGCTCCTGGAACTGGGGGATGAGGAAGCCCAGCGGCTGGACGAGGACTTTCTGCTGGCCCTGGAGTACGGCATGCCCCCGACCGGGGGACTCGGCATCGGGATCGACCGGGTGGCCATGCTCTTCACCGACCAGCAGTCGGTCCGCGACGTGATCCTCTTCCCGACCCTGCGTCCCGGGCCGTCGACCGGCGGGCAGGACACCGGAGACTCGGGACACTAGAGAGCGGGACCGCTTGCGCTACGAGACCTTTATCGCCCTCCGGTACCTGCGCAGCCGCCGGCGTACCCGGTTCATCTCCATCATCGGCTGGTTCTCGATCGGGGGGGTAGCCATCGGGGTGGCCGCCCTGGCCATCGTGCTCTCGGTGATGAACGGGCTGGAGACCGAGGTCCGCGAGAAGATCCTCGACATGGATGCGCACATCAAGGTGACCACCTTCCACGAGCACCGGATCGCCGGGGACCGCTGGCGGGCGATCATGGACACGCTGCGCACCGTCCCCGGGGTGGTCGGGGTAACCCCGTATGTGGAGACCCAGGGGATGGTCAAGGGGCCGCAGGCCCAGACCACGGCGGTCATCCGGGGGATCGACCCCGAGACGGCCGGCCAGGTCTACACCGTGAGCAGCATCCTGGTGGAAGGAACCCTCGATCTCTCGGTGGCCACGGTCCCGCCCGGGATCCCCGAGTACGGCATGGTGGTCGGGATCGACCTGACCCGGAACGCGCTCGGAGGGGTCGGGGGGGGGGGGTACGTGGCCGTGCTCCCGG
>CAZFHZ010000104.1:0-11234 GCA_964519015.1 uncultured Gemmatimonadota bacterium
CCAAGTCCTCGATGCGATCTCCGCCCAGTTCCACCGACATGTCGTTCCCAGCTCCGGGGTCCTCGATTCCTCTTCCTTCCAAGGTCATTGAACGAACGTCCCCGTGATTGGTTGACGGAATCCGGTCGGGGGTGGCCGAGACGCCCCCGGTTGACTACCTTCCCCTCCGGAACGGAGTCTGCCTTGCCCCGCCCGCCGGGTCGGTACTCCAGTGTACGACCGCATCGAGGAGTCGGACTATGTCCCCGATACGCGCCACCGAGGTCTTCGCTATTCTGCGCCGGCACATGCTGGTGGACGGCTTCCCCATCGTGCTCGATCTGGAGAGGAGCACGCCCTTCCACATCCGTGATGCAGCGAGCGGCCGGGAGTACCTCGACTTCTTCACTTTCTTCGCTTCCTCCCCCTTCGGGATGAACCACCCGAAGATGATCGAACCCGACTTCCTGGAGAAGCTGGGCCGGGTGGCGGTGAACAAGCCGAGTAATTCGGACATCTACACGGTGGAGATGGCCGAGCTGGTCGCGGCCATGGACCGGATCGCCATACCGGATTACCTCCCCCATCTCTTCTTCGTCTCCGGCGGCTCCCTGGCGGTCGAGAACGCCCTCAAGACCGCCTTCGACTGGAAGGTGCGCCGGAACCTGGAGGCCGGCCGGGGGGAGCGGGGGCACCTGGTCATCCACTTCCAGGGGGCTTTCCACGGCCGGTCGGGCTATACACTCAGCCTCACCAACACGGCCGACCTGCGCAAGTACCAGTACTTCCCCCGCTTCGACTGGCCCCGCATCGAGCCGCCGGCTCTCTCCTTCCCGGTCGATGCGGCCGTGGCCCGGGAGCACGACGTCAAGGCGCTGGAGGCGGTCGAGCGGGCCTTCACCGAACACCCCCACGAGGTAGCGGCGCTCATCATCGAACCGATCATGGCCGAGGGGGGGGACCGACACCTCAGCCCCTGGTTCTTGAACGGTCTCAAGGAGTTGTGCGACGAGCACGAAGCCCTCTTTATCCTGGACGAGGTCCAGACCGGGGTCGGGCTGACCGGCCGGATGTGGGGACACCAGACCCTCGGGGTAGTCCCCGACATCATCGCCTTCGGGAAGAAGACCCAGGTCTGCGGCATCCTGGCCGGTCCCAAGGTGGACGAGGTGGAGCGGAACGTCTTCGTGGAGTCGAGCCGGATCAACTCGACCTGGGGGGGGAACCTGGTCGACATGGTGCGCTTCACCCGTATCCTCGAGATCATCGAGGCGGACGGCCTGCTGGCCAACGTCCGCGGCGTGGGTGCCTACCTGCTCGAGCAGCTCGGCGAGCTGGCCGAGGAGTTCCCGCCGATCAGCAACGTGCGGGGACGGGGACTGATGTGCGCCTTCGACCTGCCGGAGACCCGGCTCCGGGACGCTTTCTTGAAGCAGGCCTTCGAGGAGGGTATGCTCATCCTCGGATGCGGCCCCCGCTCGGTCCGCTTCCGGCCGCCGCTGCAGACCACTCACGAGCATGTGGACAACGGACTGGCGGTGGTGCGCCGGACGCTGGAGCGGACCATCGGAGTGGCCGTTCAGGGGTGAAGCGATCCGGCGAGATGGGCGTATCCCCCGACCGGGCGGCGCCGTATAGGGAGAGATGAGGATGGATCGGATCAAAGTCCTCCCCCCGGATGCGGACCTCGCCGCCGAACTCCTGGAACGGTTCAACGCCGTCCTGGAAACCCTGCTCGTCTTCGCCATCTTCTTTTTGATCAGCCAGTACTTCGCGGCGCGCGGCTTCTTCGAGCGGGCACTGGAAATGCCCGGTTCGATCGGGACGATCACCACCCACCAGGGCTGGATCGTGGCCACCCTGGTCGGCCTCTTCCTGCTGCCGGTCCTCATCCGGCGGGTCACCGGCGGCTGGCGGCTGACCGAGTTCGGCTTCCAACGAAGCCCCGCCCCAAGGGATCTGACCCTGGCCCTCTACCTGGGCGGGGTCATGGGACTCTGGTTCGCGCTCGGCTTCTGGATGCGTCCGGCCGCCTTCGCGGACGCTCGGAACCTGATGGCCATCCACCGCTGGCGCGATGTCCTCTTCTATGTCGGTTACGTGGCCGTGGTGGCCTCGGCCCTGCGCAACGAGTTCTTCTTCCGCGGTTACGTGCAGCGCCTGCTGAGCGAGGAGTACGGTCGCCCCTGGGGGACCTTCCTTTCCCTGCTCTTCTTTTGGTTGAGCGTGTCCTGGATCGGCTGGAACCACGTGCTCATGCTGATGGTCCCGATCGGCCTGGCCTCCGCCCTGCTCTTCAACCGCAGCGGCAGCCTTTACGGCCCGCTCCTCTTCCATGCCCTGGCCTTCGCCCTCGGTTTCCTGGGCTACGCCCTGCTGGAGCTGACTCCGACCGGCTACGCCTTCTTCACGGCCGGCCTGGCCCTGGTGGTACTGGGCACCCTGGGGCGCATGCGCGGTCTGCTCTGGGGGCTGGCCCGTGATCTGAAGTACCTGGTGGTGGGGCTCGAATCGGACTGGTTGCGCAACGGTCTGATCGCTCTGGTGCTGGTGGTCGGACTGCGGGTGCTGGAGTGGACCGCCCACCGGAACCTGCTGGCCCATCTGATCTTCACGGTCATCCTGGCCGGTATCTTCATCGCCTATAAGATCAGCCAGCGGGTGTACGAACTGCGCAGGGTCCTGGAAGAGTCCTGAACCCCCGGGACCCGGACGGTCCTCCCCCGGTTCCCGCCCCCCCTCCGCCACCCCGCCCCCCGGCAGCCCCTCGGTAGCCCCCCGGCGGCCCCCGGCTCCCCGCGCGCTGGCCTGTCCCGGCCCCCCATCGGAGGTGGTCCGTGTCGCAGCCGCTGGTCCGTATGCCGCTCAGTCGCTGGCCGCAGGGGGAGGGTCCCCGGGAGCGGCTCCTGGCCCTGGGCCCGGGCGAGCTCTCCACCGCCCAGCTCCTGGCCGTACTGCTGAGGACCGGAGGGCGCCCCGGTCAGACCGCCCTGGAGCTGGCCCGGGCGCTGCTCGTCCGGCTGGGGGACCTCCCCGAGATCGCCCAGGCCAGCCCCGAGGAATTGCAGGCCGTGCCCGGCCTGGGACCGGCCGGGGCGGCCGTGGTGGCGGCGGCCCTGGAACTGGGCCGACGGACCGCCCGGACCGCGGAGGGGCCCCGGCCCCTCTTCGGCTCGGCGGCCGCCGCGGCCGCCTGGCTGATCCCGCGCATGGCCCACCTGCGCAAGGAGCACTTCGTGGCCCTGCTGCTGGACGGCAAGAACCGGCTCATCCGCGAGGTGCGGATCTCCGAGGGGAGCCTGACCGCCTCGGTGGTCCATCCCCGGGAGGCCTTCCTGCCGGCGGTGCGGGCTTCGGCCGCCGGGGTGATCTTCGCCCACAACCACCCGAGCGGAGACCCCACCCCGAGCGCCGAGGACCGGGCGGTAACCGCCCAGCTGCGCGAGGCGGGCCGGCTGCTCGGCATCGCTGTGCTCGACCATCTGGTCGTGGGCACCGGCCGCTACCGGAGCCTGGCCGAGGAGGGTTTGCTCTGAAGGGATCGGAATGGGCGGCCCCGGGCGTTCCGGGCCGGGTGGTGGGACGCGCCGGGCCGGGCGGTGGGGGTTGACACCCCGCCGGGTGCCCGATTCCTTTCCGGAGAACGTGTCCGGGCAGGATCCAACGGGACCAAACCAGGAGTGGGCATCGCATGAGCACCCGGTATCAGAACTTCATCGGCGGCAAGTGGGTGGACGCGCTCGGGGGGGAGACCTTCGAGAACCGGAACCCCGCCGACTGGGAACAGGTCGTCGGTATCTTCCCCAAGTCGGGCAAAGAGGATGTGGAGCGGGCGGTTGAAGCGGCCCGGGAGGGGCAGGAGGCCTGGAAGCGGGTCCCGGCTCCCATCCGCGGTAACATCCTCAAGAAGGCGGCCGACCTGCTGGTCGAGCGCAAGGAGTCCTTCGCCCGGGACATGACGCGGGAGATGGGCAAGGTGCTGGCGGAGACGCGCGGGGACATCCAGGAAGCCATCGACACCGGATACTACGCTGGGGGGGAGGGACGGCGCTTCTTCGGCCGGACCGTCCCGAGCGAACTGCGTAACAAG
This sequence comes from uncultured Gemmatimonadota bacterium, assembly GCA_964519015.1. Classification (GTDB taxonomy): domain Bacteria; phylum Blakebacterota; class Blakebacteria; order Blakebacterales; family CAYUVJ01; genus CAZFHZ01. The sequence goes on from CAZFHZ010000104.1 coordinate 4,070, forward strand.
GCGGCCTTCACCATCCACCTGCCGATGGGTGTGGTGGGGGTGATCTGCCCCTGGAACTTCCCGATGGCCATCCCCTCCTGGAAGATCTTCCCGGCCCTGCTGGCCGGGAACGCGGTCGTCTTCAAGCCGGCCAGCGATGTACCCCTCTCCGGGACCAACTTCGTGAAGACCCTGGTGGACGCCGGCGTCCACCCCAAGGCGATCAACCTGGTCCACGGCCCCGGCTCCTCGGTCGGCAACGCCCTGCAGGAGAACAAGCACGTCCGGGCGCTTTCTTTCACCGGTTCGACCGAGATCGGTAAGCGGATCGCCCGCAAGGCGGCCGATACGCTGCAGCGGGTGAGCCTGGAACTGGGCGGCAAGAACGCCCAGATCGTCTGGTCGGATGCCGACCTCGAGCTGGCCCTGCACGGCGTGCTCTGGGGGGCTTACGGGACCACCGGCCAGCGCTGCACGGCCACCAGCCGGCTGATCCTGCATGAGAAGATCCACGATACGTTCATCCAGATGCTGAAGCAGGCCGTCGAAGCCCTGGTCCTGGGCGACGGCCTGAAGCCGGAGAGCCAGGTCGGTCCGCTGGTCAACGAGGCGCAGCTGCGCACGGTGGCCGAGTACGTGGCGATCGGCCAGCAGGAGGGCGCTCAGCTGCTCACCGGCGGCGAGCCGTACGAGAAGGGAGCGTGCAAGAAGGGCTTCTTCTACCGCCCCACGGTCTTCACCGACGTGACCCCTGAGATGCGGATCGCCAAGGAAGAGATCTTCGGTCCCGTCCTGAGCGTGCTGAAGGTGAAAGACTGGGAGGAGGCCGTCTTCGTCCACAACAACACCGATTACGGTCTCTCCTCCTCGTTCTATACCCACGACCTCAACCTGGCCTTCCGGTCCATGGAGGAACTGGTAGCGGGCATCACCTACGTGAACGCCCCGACCATCGGTGCCGAGTGCCACCTCCCCTTCGGGGGGTGCAAGGAGACCGGGAACGGCCATCGCGAGGGAGGCTGGGCCCCCTACGAGTTCTTCACCGAGACCAAGACGGTCTATGTGGACTACTCGGGGGTCCTGCAGCGGGCCCAGCTAGACACCGAGGACGCGTAGGCACAGGCCGATCGGACGTGACTGAGACGCTGGCGGTCCTCCAGACCATCACCCGGAACCCGCGGCGGATCGCACAGCTGGAGGATGGGGCGCGGGCCGTCTCAGGACGGACCGGACGCCCCCTCACCGTCTCGTCGGCATTCGACCGGGCCGACGTGCTGGCGGCCCTGCCCGGAGCCCATTTTCTACTGACCTACCGTCTCGATCCCGGACTGCTGGCGGCCGGTGCCGGTCTGCGCTGGATCCATTTCGGCGCGGCCGGCGTCGAGCACTCCCTCTTCCCCGCCCTGCTGGAATCCGAGGTACCCGTCACCCTGAGCAAGGGGATCCATGCCGAGGTGATGGCCGAGTACGCGGTGATGGGGGTGATCGCCCTGGCGGTAGGACTGCCCCTGGCGCTCGATGCGGCCCGGCGGCGGGAGTGGATCGGCAAGGCGCTCCGTCCGCTCCACCATTCGGTGTCCGGCCGGCGGTTGCTGGTCCTGGGACTGGGGGAGACCGGCCGGCCGGCGGCCCGGGCCTGCGCCCGGCTGGGCATGCGGGTGCGCGGGGTGCGGCGCCGGCCCCACACCGGCCCCCTCCCGGAAGGGCTCGAAGGGGTGCACACCCTCCCGGAACTGGACGCCCTGCTGCCTCAGACCGACTATCTCCTGCTCACCCTGCCCGGAACGGCGGCCACCCGCGGCCTGATGGACGAGCGGCGGCTGCGCCTGCTCCCGGAGGGCGCGGGGATCGTCAACCTGGCCCGCGGGGCCCTGCTGGACGAGGAGGCTCTGCTGCGGGTGCTCGATGACGGGCATCTGCGCGGAGCGGTGCTCGACTCCTTCCACACCGAGCCGCTGCCCCCCGGATCCCGCCTGTGGGAGCACCCGCGGGTGATCGCGACCCCCCACGTCTCGGGCAACTTCGACACCTACACCGAACGCGTCGTTGAAGGTTTCCTGGACAACCTCTACCGTCTCCTGACCGGGGCGCCGCTCCGGTTCCCCCTCGATCGGGAGGCGGGTTACTAGCATCGAGCCTTGATCCGCGGGACCGTCGGGTCCCAGCGAGGAGCATCATCCGTGGAATCCCCCACCGAGCCCTTCCGCATCAAAGTCGTCGAACGTATCCGCCGGACCACTCCCGAAGAGCGGGAGGACATCCTGCACCGGGCCGGGTACAACCTCTTCGGTGTGCGGAGCGAAGACTGCTATATCGACCTGCTGACCGACAGCGGCACCTCCGCCATGTCGGATGAACAGTGGGCGGGCATGATGCGGGGGGACGAGGCCTACGCGGCCGGCCGTTCCTTCTTCCGTTTCGAGGCGGCGGTCCGGAAGGTGACCGGTTTCCCCCAGATCATCCCCACCCACCAGGGGCGGGCCGCCGAGAAGATCCTCTTCTCCATCGTCGGGGGGGAGGGGAAGACCGTCCCCAACAACACCCACTTCGACACCACCCGCGCCAACGTGGAGTATTCGGGGGCGGTCGCTCTCGACCTGCCGATCCCCGAGGCGCGCATCCCGGCGGCCGAGCATCCCTTCAAGGGGAACATGGACCTGGCGGCCCTGGAGCGGGTTCTGGCCGAACAGGGGAGCGAGGCGGTCCCGCTGGTGATGGTCACCATCACCAACAACACCAGTGGGGGACAGCCGGTCAGCCTGGAGAACCTGAGGGGGGTGCGGGCGATCTGCGACCGTCATGGGGTGCCCCTCTTCCTGGACGCCTGCCGCTTCGCCGAGAACGCCTGGTTCATCCGGGAGCGGGAACCGGGGCACCGGGACCGCTCCGTGCTCGAGATCGCCCGCGAGGTGTTCGCCTGCGCCGACGGCTGCACCATGTCGGCCAAGAAGGACGGGCTGGCCAACATCGGCGGCTTCCTCGGTTTCCGGGATCCCGACCTGGCGGACCGGGCGCGCAACCTGCTCATCCTGACCGAAGGCTTCCCGACCTATGGCGGGCTGGCCGGGCGCGACTTGGAGGCGATCGCCCAGGGCCTGGAGGAAGTGGTCCAGGAGGATTACCTGGACTACCGGATCAACCAGGTGCGCAGCCTGGGGGAGCGCATCTGGCAGGCGGGGGTGCCGATCGTGCGCCCGGTGGGCGGTCACGCCGTCTACCTGGACGCCGGAGCGATGCTGCCGCACATCCCACCCAACCAGTATCCGGGGCAGGTGCTGGCGGTGGAACTCTACCGGGAAGCGGGGATCCGGGGGGTGGAGATCGGGAGCGTGATGTTCGGCCGGACCGACCCGGAGACCGGGCGGGAGCGGCCGGCCCCGGTGGAACTGGTCCGGCTGGCCATCCCCCGGCGGGTGTATACCCAGAGCCACATCGACTACGTGGCGGAAGCGGTCCTCCGGGTCTGGGAGCGACGGGTCGGGCTACGGGGCCTGCGCATCGTCCAGCAGGCGCCCATCCTGCGCCATTTCACCGCCCGCTTCGAGCCGCTCTGAGCGCGCGGCCGGATCCCCCCTGGCCGTCGCCATCCGGTCATCCTAATCGGTTATCCGATAACGGATTAGGGCCCGGAATGCGGACCCCGGGAGTCCTTGAGAGGATCACTCTTATGGCCGATTGTCATAAATAGGGAGACGCCGACATACGTTTTGTCCATAGAGGCAAGGTCCTCTATATTGTACTATTTGCGGAGTAGGCACTCCGAAATCCAAACCGGATGCGGAGGCCGATGGGGGAAGTCATGAAACGCGTCACGGGGTACCTGATGAACCGGAGCCCGAGGAACGTACTCGCCGCGCTCGCCTTGCCGGTACTGCTGCTGGCCGCCGCGACCGGGGTGAGGGCCCAGAACGGCCCTCCGCCCCTGCTGCTGCGCAGCACCGCCGACCAGTACTATGTCCAGGCCAAGGACATCCAGGAGAACGGCGGCGATCCGACCCAGACCTTCAGGGACGCGATCAGTTACTATCTGCAGTACCTGGCGGCCGATCCGTCGGCCTCGTTCGCCGACACCGTCAGCATCTACGGGAAGATGGCCGACTCCCACACCCAGTTGAAGGAGTGGGAGAACTCACTGAAGTACTACCAGTGGCTGATCGACCGGAACCCCGAGGGCGCCTACCTTTCCAACAACCTGCTCTTCGCCGGCTACGCCGTCTGGCAGATGAAAGGGCCGGAAGCTGCGCTCCCCTATTACGCCCGCTATGTGGATCTCGAGCCGACCGACCTGCCACAGCGGCTCTTCCTGGCCAGCATGTACCTGAGCACCAACAACTGGGAGAAAGCGGCCGACCACTACCTGATCGCGCTGGAAGCGAACCCCGATAACCAGGAGGTAGTCAACTACCTGAACAACCTGCGGTTGCGGCTGCGTCCCCGTTACGAGCCAATCACCCTGGCCCTGGTCGAATTCCAGCCGGCCAACCCGAAGTACCTGCTCGACCTGGGCCAGTTCTTCTATGATGCGGGCAACCTGCCCAAGGCGGTCGAGTACCTCCAGCGCTACCTCCGGGCCCGGCCTGACGACATCGCCGTCTGGGAACTGATCGGTGATGCCTACAAGCGCACCAGCGATATCCCCAAAGCCATGGACGCCTTCCGGCAGATCCTGAGGCTGGACGCAGGCAACGTTCGGGCCTACTGCGAGCTGGCGGCCATCCACGTCGACCAGGGGGAGATCGACCAGGCCATCACCGAAGCCAAGCGGGCGCTGGCCATCGACGCCGAGAACGCGCAGGCGAACTATGTCATGGGGGAAGCCGCCCGTGACTGGGGGATGCGTAAGCTGCGCACCGATCGTCCCGACGTCGAACTGACCAAGATGCCCTACAACTTCAAAGAACTCTTTAAGAACATCTCCGACCGCTACTTCGAGAAGGCCCGCAAGGATCCGCGCTGGCGCAACTTCGCAGCCGAGCAGATCAGCTACCTGACCCAGTTCTTTCCCGAGTCGTCGGACCGGTTCATGGCCAAGCAGGAAGACCGGGTGCCGATCGTCTTCCCGCCGCCGGCCGACTGAGACCGGACCGGGATCCATCCGGCCTCACCGGTTAAGGCTCCGGACAAGGAAAGGCCCCGCGGAAGCGGGGCCTTTCGCATTCAGGGGTGGGAGCGGGGCGGAGAGGGGGTGCCGGCGCGGCCGGCCCGCCGCGAGCGGCGGTCGGTCGGGTCTGCGTTCCGGGAGGAATCAGTCCCCGTAGCCCAGCCGCACCTTCTCCCGCTCCCACCACTTCGTCCACGCCTTCAGGTCCCAGCCGTAATCCTGGCCGGAACCGCGCTTCAAGTCCTCGATGATGTCAAGGTTCCACCAGGTGTGCCCCATCATGCTGGCCCCCCGCCAGTAGTAGTAACGAAGCGTAGGGTCCCCCTCATAACCGGCATTGGCGTAGCGGAGGATCGGTCCGGCGAAGCGGGTGTACCCGTCGGCGACCAGATCGGAGAAGGCGGCCAGGGCATCCCCCTCCCAAAGCCGGCTTAGAGAGCTCCCCCGGTAGAGTTCCCAGAGCCGCAGGGCATCCCCGGCCGCCTGCTCATCACCCCGGGCGGCCAGGAGCAGGGCGGCCTGGAAACGGATTGGAGCAGGCGTGCTGCGGTCCGTCTGGAGACGCTCCAGTTCCACCAGGCCGGCGGGACCGTACTCGGCCAGGCGGGGCAGAAGCGTCTGCCCGCGGTAGCGGTAGGAGATATAATCCGTCGTATACCCACTGAAGGTGTAGGTCATGGAATGTCCGAGTTCCCAGTAGCGAAGCGCTTCCGGGTCGTGCACCTGCAGCAGTAGTCCGATCCCTCGGTAGAGGTTGTAGACGTCGTTCGAGAACTCGCTGGCCCAACGGGCTTCATCGTCGTAGCGTTGCCGCTGCCGATAAGGCAGGTCGCGATACCGGAAATAGCGTTCGACCTGCCCGGAGCGGGTTGCCACGATCTCCCGAAGGTACTGCTTGATCTCCGGATAGGTGGATGGGTCGGACCATCTCAGCAGGTAGTCCCAGACATCCACCTCCGCCGGCGTGTGCTCGCGGCGCCAGTTGGCGTACCGGCGGGTCCATTCCGCCCGGCGGATCAGTGGCAGGTCGGCGGGGCTGCCGAACCTGCGCATCCAGGCCAGGGCTACGTTCTGCTTGGCGCTGAAGTCGTTCCCGAATTCCCGGACCGAGTCGGACCGGCTGATGACCGGCAGCCGGAGCCACTCTTCGACGATCGGGCGGACATCACGCCCGATCTCGACCCGGGCCGACGTCATCAGGGAGACGATCTTGGTCTGCACCTCCCGGCGGGCGGAGGAGAGCAGTTCCCCCAGGACCGGGAAGGCCCGGGCATCCCCCCGCTTGGCCAGGAGCAGGGCGGCCACGGATCGTACGTCGATGTCCGGGTCATCCAGGAAAGCTGCGATCCTGTCCGTATCATCGGGTCGGTCGACCACCCCGGCCACATGCAGGGCCATGATGCGTTCAAAGGGTCCCAACTCACCGGCCGCACCCATCTCCAGCAGCCTCGTGATATCCCTGTCCGGCCGCACCTGGACGAAGAAATCCTCGGCCGCGGAGTCCGTCCCGATCGCATAGGGAGAGCGTTGACCCAATAGGCTGTAGGCCAGCACCGGTTCACGCCGGGAGCGGGTGCCCAGGATTTGATCGTAGTAGGTCGTCGGCGGCTCGGCCGGGATGGACAGATAGAGGCCGCTGAGCAGACGTCGTTCCCGCTGGGAGGGGACCTTCTGCTCCGGTCGACCATCCTTGGACGGCAGGATGATGAACTCATCATAGGTCAGCCGGACCATGGTCTCGAAAGCGGGCTTCAACTTCCCGAACCGCATCGTCCAGTAGTCCCGGTAGGTAGTGGGACTGTTCCAGACCAGGTAAACGGGGAGGAGGGTCAACGACCAGAGCAGCAGGGCGTAAAGTCCCAGGGAAGCCCCGGTCAACAGCCCGGCCGGCACTCCGCTCTTGGTCTCCTCGGGCATCCGGATCGTCAGCAGGATGGCCAGGACCGCCCCCAGGGCCGGGATCCAGATGATCCGCCCCGGGTACCAGCGGGTCGGTCCGTCCGCGCCGTCGAAGATGAACCTCACCGGGGTCTGGTTGAGGATCACGAAGCCGGCGGCGAAGACCAGGATGGCCAGCAGCAGGGC
>CAZFHZ010000105.1:0-11223 GCA_964519015.1 uncultured Gemmatimonadota bacterium
ACGACGGCGTGGTCGTCAGCTACACCTCGGACGACCGGGATGTCGTGCGCGACCTCCAGCGCGTCATACCCGAGCGGCTCGAACAGGGCCGCCAGGGCCGCGAGCGTATGGAGCGGATGCAGCAAATGCAGCAGCGCATGGAGCAGAGGCCCCAAATGCAGCGGCACATGCAAGAAGTTCGCACGATGCTCGAGCTGATCGGCTCCGAGAAGGTGAAGCTCAACGTCAAGGAGACCGCCAAAGGCGTCAACCTCAGTACCAAAGGAATAGCCCCCGTAGGCCGAGCCGTCAGCCAGTACCAATATAGCCTTCTTAGCCAAACCCTTCTCCTAAACCTTTGCTCCCTCGATTATCATCGCCTCGTCTTTAAATACCACCTCTCCCCCCACCACCGTTACCTGCCTTATACGCCCGGACTCCGTCGGGGTTCTCTGCACCTGCTCCTGCTGATGCTCCCCCTCCTGCTCCCTCTGACGGTCGAAGGACAGTCCGCGTCCACCGGCATCGTCCAGGGGAAGGTGCGGGACGAGGCGTCCGGCGCCCCCCTGCCGGTGGTGAACGTGATCGTCGAGGGGACACCCTACGGCACCCTGACCGGGGCCGACGGCAGTTTCGTGATCCGGAACCTGCCCGCCGGCGAACACACCCTGCTCTTCTCCTTCATGGGCTATCGGCCGGTCCGGGTCGAACATGTGGCGGTGCTGCCGGGACTACGGACGGACATGGACGTGCAGATGCAGGTGACCGAACTCACCCTGCCTCCGATCACCGTCACGGCCGAGCGCGTCCTGGTCCAGAAGGATGTGACCGGTACCCTCCATCGGGTGGGCTCGGTCTCCATCCGCCGCCTGCCGGTGGACACCTTCCAGGACATCGTCGAACTCCAACCAGGGGTCTCGGCCGGCGGGCACATCCGGGGGGGACGGGCTTCCGAGACCCTGTACGTGGTGGATGGACTCCCCGCCCAGGACCCGACCCAGGGGGGTTCCGCCCTCATGATCCCGCGCTCCGCGCTCTCTGAACTCAATATCCACACCGGTGGGTTCGACGCTGAGTTCGGGAATGCCCTCTCCGGCGTGGTCCAGGTGGTCACCCGGCGCGGCGGCAACATCCACCAGGGGCTGCTCCGGGTGGACGCCGACGACCTGGATGCGCTCATCGGCGGCAACGAACACTCCGGACGGCATGAGGTGGAGGCGCTGGTGAGCGGTCCACTGCGCAGCGACCGCGCCTTCTACCTGCTGGCGGGGGACCATGTCACCGAAGACACGCGCTGGTGGCAGGATTTCGAGCGGAACGACCTGAGCGGACCGAACCGGCGTCAGACCAGCCTCTTCGGCCGGATCGACCTGTACGCCAGTCCGGTCCTGCGATTCACCGGGGAGGGCGTGCGCAGCCAGGAATGGGGACGCGGATACGAATGGCGCTGGCGCCGCAACCTGACGGGTCTGCCCGACGACTGGCGCGACACCAGCCGCCTCTCGCTGACGCTCAACCACATGGTCTCCCCGCTGGTCTTCTATGAACTCCACCTCTCCAAACAGTGGATCCGAAGCGGGGTGCGCGACGGTTCCCGCCAGGAGGCACTCGACCTGGAGCCGTGGCGTTACGACACCTTCCTCCAGTGGGTACTGGCGGGGGACCGGGTCTGGCGCTACCGCGGGTCACAGCGTATCAACACGGCGGGGGGGAGCCTGACCGCGCAGGCGGGCCGCCATCGTCTCAAGGTCGGATTCGAGCGTACCTGGTACGCCCTGGCCGCCGATCTGCTCAAAGTCGAACCTCAGACCACCTTTTACGGGCTCCCTCTGCCCGAAGCGACCCCGCTCGATTTCTCCTACAACTACCGCTACTTCCCCCGCACCGGGGCGCTCTTCGTGCAGGACACCTATGAGGCGAAGGAAGGGCTGATCTTGAAGTTCGGCCTGCGCTACGACTGGCTCGACCCGCGGGCCGCGCGTCCGGTGATGGAATGGGTCCCGATCAGCGCCGACGAGTTCGAGCAGCAGATCACCGGCTGGGTGCCGGCCGGGACCAAGCACCAGCTCAGCCCCCGCTTCGGACTCGCCTTCCCGGTGGATGAGCGGACCTGGTTCCTCTTCAACTACGGGCAGTTCTTCCAGGTTCCCCTCTTCGACCAGCTCTACTCCGGCCTCAACGTCGACCTCAAACGGGGACTGCGGGTGCTGGTCGGCAACCCCGACCTCAAGCACCAGCGCACCAAAGCCTACGAGTTCTCCTTCCGCCGCGAGTTCGATCTCGTGACGGTGGGCTCGGTGACGGGATTCTTCAAGGAGTCGTATCACCTGGTCGACACCAAGACCTTCCTGGCCTCCGATTCCCGCGCCCTCGAGGACGGCTACACCCAGTACATCAACCTGCCGCTGGCCCGGGCCTCCGGCCTGGAGCTGGCCATCGAACACCGCACCCCGGCCGGGATCGGATTGCACGGGGCCTATACCTACATGGTCGCGCAGGGGCACGCCGACACCGAACTGAGCGGCCTCAACTACCTCCAGTGGGGTTTCGAACCCCCACGGGCCATGCACTTTCTCTCCTGGGACCAGCGCCACACCCTGACCGTCGAGGTCGACGGGGAGTGGTCGGGCATGGTCTTCGATGCCGTCGGACGGTTCAACAGCCCGCGCCCCTACACCTACGCCCCTTCCCCGACCGGCGTGCTCCCGGCGGGGACGGTGATCATCCCCAACGACGCCCGCATGCGTGAGATTTTCCAGGTCGACCTGCGGGTGAGCCGGGAGATGGTGTTCCCTGCCCGGTTGGGGGGGATCCGCCTGAACCTCTTCGCCGACGTCCGTAACCTGACCGACCGGCGCAACGTGGAGTGGATCTCGAGCGACGGCCGTATCGGGGGGGAACTGGGGGATCCCGGGGCCTATCGGATCGGCCGGCGGACCCGGATCGGGATGGAGGTGAGGTTCTGATGTGTGCCGGCCGGTGGCTCCCTCCGGTGGCCCTCCTCACTCTGCTGGTGACGACCGGCTGTGAGGAGTCCCTCCCCCCCTTTCCCGAGCCTTCCATCGAGCTCGAGGCGATCATCAACGTCAGCGACTTCATCGCGACCGCGAACCTGGGGGAGGAGGGGCCCGGACCGTTCGGGGTGGATGTGCGGAACATGAGCAATCCGGAGGGAGTCGGTGCTTTCTACCTGGCCCCCCCCTTCACGATCTCGGCCTGGGTTGACGTGCATCACGCCAAGGACCCCTCCCGTCACATCACCCTCGGTCGCAAAGTGCTCTTCTCCGAACCCGACCAGCGGCTCGACCCGGGGCAGACCGTGCGGGTCGAGCTCCCCTTCCCCCTCCAGGACGCCGATGGCTTCCCCTGGAACTTCTTCGATCCGTCAGTGGCTGCCCACAACCTGGTCTTCCAGGGGACGGTCCGGATCCCGGAGTACGACCTGGTCATCCGTACCCCGTCGCGGCAGATGACCTTTATCTACGGGGAAGGAGCGACCCGTCACTGAGCGGGAGCCTATCCGATCGGTCCCTCCACGGCACGGGGCGCACCGGAGACTGCCGGAGCGCCCCGCACCCTCCCGGGGGAAGAAGCCCGATCAGGCCTGGCGAATCCAGCGCACCAGCTCGGGCAGGTTGGGGCGTTTCCCGTACATGAGGGAGCCGAGCCGGAAGACCTTCGCCCCCAACCGCACCGCTACCCAGGTCCAGAGGATGAGCCAGCCGAAGGTGAGCGGGATCTCCCACCACGGCACCTGCTCGGTGGGCAGCCGCAGCATCATGGTCAGCGGCGCGGTGATGGGGATGTAGGAGAAGATTCGGGCGGCCAGACCGTTCGGTTCGGCGATGATAACGGTGAAGAGCATGAAGGGGATGACCACCGGGATGGTGAACCAGGTGGAGAGCTGCTGGCTCTCCCGCATGCTGTTCCCCAGGCTCCCAGCCCCCGCCATCAGGCTGGCGATCATCAGGTAGCCGACCAGGAAGTAGCCCAGGCAGAGGGCGAAGAGAGCGACCGGTACCTGCAGGCTCTCGGAGATAAAGGAGCCCGCGGCGATCAGCGCCCCGGCTCCCAGCAGGAGCCAGACCAGGACCTGGAGCAGCCCCGCCCCCCCCAGTCCCAGTACCTTGCCCAGCATCAGGTCGTCCGGGGTGACGCTGGAGAGGAGCACCTCGATGACCCGGTTCTCCTTCTCCTCGGCCACCCCCTGCAACAGGAAGCCGGCCGACATGAAGACCGACATCATCAGCAGCAGGCCGAAGAAGTAGGGGTAGCCGAAGTTGCGCAGGGCCGAGGCAACCCCCCGCTCCTCGAACTGGCCGGCCGTCTCCCCCGCCTGGCGCAGCTCGAACTGCTTCAGGTTGAGCGGGTTGAGCAGACGGCGTTCGATCGAGGCGGAGAGGCCCTGCCCCTGGACCAGGCTCATCATGAGGGTCTGGCGCAGGATGCTCTCGGCGTCACTGGGCCCTTCGTCCTCGAAGAAGTTGCGCGACTTGCCATAGCTCCACACCCGCCCGCTCTCCAGGTAGTCCCCGGCGATCAGCAGGGCGCCGTAGATCTCCTCGCGCTGGGCGGCGGCCACGGCGCTGTCGGCGTTCGTCATCATCACGAAGGCCACCCCGCGGCGGAATCCGGTGAACCGCTCGGAGGCCAGCGCGGCGACCGACGGGCTCATCCGGTCGTAGAGCCCCGAGACGGCCTGCCGGACCTCGTCGGGCAACTCGACCGACTGCTGCGCCTCCTCGGCCAGGCGGGCAAGCACGTCCGTGGAGAGCACCGCGCTCGAATCGACCACGGCGTAGAGACGGGGTTCCACCTTGCCGACCGAGCGGGCGGCAAAGAACCCGATGACCCCGAACAGGACCGCGAAGAGGATCGGGGTGCCGAAGGCGGTGAAGATGTAGGAGGGCCGGCGTATGGTCACCGAGAACTCCCGGCCGGCGATCAGCAGGGCGCGTTTCACGAGGCCACCTCCGGTCTGACGGGCTCCTGGGCGAGCTTGACGAAGATGTCTTCCAGGGGGATCTCGGCCAGCTGGAAGTGCTCGACCGGTGCCCCCTGCTCCAGCAGCGACTTCAGGAAGGCCCCGGCGGTGATCCCCTCCCGGAGGTGGACCTTGGTCAACAGACCCTCCGCCCGCGCCTGGGCCTTGAGGACGTCGGGATGTCCCTGCAGTCCTACCTCCGCATTGACCAGCAGGGCCCCCTCCGAGTGCTCCCGTTTGATCTCGCGCAGGTTCCCGTAGAGGACCCGCTGCCCGTGACTGATCATGAAGACCCGGTCGGCCAGCGCCTCGACCTGGGCCATCTGGTGGGTGGAGAGCAGGACGGTCTTCCCCTGGCTGCGCAGTTCCAGGATGAAGTCCTTGATCATGCGGGTGTTGACCGGGTCGAGACCGGTGAAGGGCTCATCCAGGATGACCAGGTCGGGGTCGTGCAGGAGGGTCAGGGCGAGCTGCGCCTTCTGCTGCATCCCCTTGCTCAGTTCCTCGACCTTCTTCTTCTCCCACTCCTCCAGGCCCATGCGTTCCAGCCAGGTGTGCGCGCGGCGGGTGGCCTCCTCGCGGTCCAGCCCGTGCAGCCGCCCGAAGTAGGCGATCACCTCACCGACCTTCTGCTTGCGATAGAGCCCCCGCTCCTCGGGCAGGTAGCCGATCCGGTGCTTCAGTTCATGGGAGATGGGGGTTTGGTCGAAGGTGATGCTCCCCTGGTCGGGTCGGGTGATGTCCATGATCATCCGGATCAGGGTCGTCTTCCCCGCCCCGTTGGGCCCGAGCAGGGCGAAGATCTCGCCCCCCCGGGTATCCATCGAGACCCCGTCGACCGCCTTGAGGCTGCCGAACGTCTTGGTTACGTTGTCCACCTGGAGCTGGATCATACCCGCGCCCGCTTTCGTGTCTGGACCGTATACCGCAGGATACGGAATCGGGGGGTGTTCTTTCAGTCGATTACTATCTTAGGATGGTAAGACAGTCGAGCCTCATCCACACCGATCCAGGATCGAGCTGCCGTGAGCCCGAGCAAACCGACACCCGCCGACTTCATCGCCCTCGAGGACCGTTACGGAGCCCATAACTACCACCCCCTGGACGTCATCATCGAGCGGGCCGAGGGGGTCTGGGTATGGGACGTGGAGGGGAAGAAGTACCTCGATTTCCTGGCCGCCTATTCGGCCGTCAACCAGGGGCACTGCCACCCGGCCATCCGAACGGCTGCGATCGAACAGATGGCCAAGGTCACCCTGACCAGCCGGGCCTTCCGCAACGACCGGCTGCCGCTGCTCTACCAGCGGCTCAATGAGATGACCGGCATGGAGGTCGCCCTGCCCATGAACTCCGGGGCCGAGGCGGTCGAGACCGCCTTCAAGGCCGCCCGCAAGTGGGGGGAGAAGGTCAAGGGGATCTGCTCGGGCTGCCAGGAGATCATCGTCTGCCAGGACAACTTCCACGGCCGCACCATCTCCATCATCTCGGCTTCCACCGAACCGCAATACCGTGACGGGTTCGGTCCCCACACTCCCGGGTTCGTGGTCGTCGACTACGGCGATCTGGAGGCGCTGGAGACCGCCATCTCCGACTTCACCTGTGCCTTCGTGGTCGAACCGATCCAGGGTGAGGCCGGCATCAAGATCCCCCCGAAGGGGTATCTGGAGAAGGCGGCCGATATCTGTCGCCAGCGCAACGTCCTCTTCATCCTGGACGAGATCCAGTCGGGGCTGGGCCGCACCGGCAAGCTCTTCGCCTACCAGCACGAGAACGTTGTCCCGGACGGACTCATTATCGGCAAGGCCCTCTCCGGGGGGTACTACCCGGTGTCCGCCTTCCTGGCCCGCCGGGAGGTCATGGATGTGTTCACCCCGGGCGATCACGGCTCTACCTTCGGGGGGAACCCGCTCGCCTGCGCCATCGCCCTGGCTGCGCTCGACGTCATCGAGGAGGAGGGTCTGGTGGCCCGGAGCGCCGAGCTCGGGGAGTACTTCCTGAAGCAGCTCCGCACCCTCGAGAGCCCGCACGTGCGCGAGGTGCGCGGCCGGGGCCTCTGGATCGGCCTGGAGTTGGACGAGCCGGCCCGCCCCTACTGCGAGGCCCTGAAGGAGGAAGGCCTGCTCTGCAAGGAGACGCACCAGAACGTGATCCGCTTCGCCCCTCCGCTGGTGGTCACGAAGGAAGAGCTCGACTGGGCCTTCGAGCGGATCAAGAAGGTGATTCAGGCTCGGGCCTAGCGGGACCCGCCCCGACCGCTCCCCGACCGTTAGTCACTCCGGCAGTTCGTTCCTCTAGTTTATCTAGGGCAACCTCTCTCCATAAGGTCACGTATCAGGGAGTGATCCCGACGTCGGGGATCGTCCTGCCGGGGAGGGTGCGCTGCCGACGCTGGAAATCCACCCAACGAAGAAGGGGGATTCTCATGAAGACCGGGGATCCGATGAGATTGAACCGGCGGGAACTGCTCACCCTAACCGCGCCGGCCTGTGCCATGGCCTGTCTGGCCCTCTGGAAGGCTCCCGAGGCACTGGCCTCCGGGAGCGAAATCGACGGCCAGGACGTTCACAAGTTCGATGTGCCACGTGATGTGAAGCTGTCGGGCAAATCCAGCCTGCAGATGCAGTACTCTGAGTTCTTCGACTTCGTCCGAACGCTGCGGGCTCAGATCGGAGAACCGGAGTTGATCCGCCTGCTGAACATCCACTCCACGGCCATCGGTCAGCACCAGGGCGAGCAACAGGCCCAGCAGTTCCCGGACAGAGAATTCAAGACTTTCGTGGCCCAGTTCCGGCCGCCGAGATATGCCAACAGTCTGACCCACGAGGTGGTCGAGGACACGGCGAACGCCTTCGAGCTCAGGGTCACCGAGTGCCTCTGGGCGACGGTGTTCCGTGAGGCCGGTCTGGACGGGGAGATAGGTCATGCGGCCGTCTGCAACATGGACTACACCTGGCCCAAAGCCTTCAGCGCGAACATCAAGATGGAGCGGAACCGCACGCTGATGCAGGGGCATGACCACTGCAACCACCGGTACCTCAAGGTCGCCCAGGAGCCGTAGCGGGGAAGCCGGACCCCACCTCCGGCGACACAGGGAGCAAGGCATGATCCGCACGCGACTTTTCACTCCCCTCCTCTGCCTGGGCCTGTGGCTGGCCACTCCGGTCGATGCTCTCAGCCAGGGTGCGACCGCCCGGGGTACCCCCTACCCGGACGGCCTCTCACTCGCCTATGGCGCCGGGGCCTTCGCGCTCCGGGACGAGGCCATCTCGGGCCAGCGCTATGCGGGCACGCTCCCCTACCTGGGTGTCAGCTGGGACCGCGACCACACCCGTTACGTCTACCAGGTGGGGATCGAGCTGCGGCAGTCGGACGATATCCGCAACCACACCGTCTCCACCGACATCACCCGGTTCGTCCTGGGACAGGCCTTCCTCTACCCGCTGGCGTCCCGCCGGGCGCTGGGGCGCGATCTCGGCCTCTTCCTGGGACCGAGGACGGAAGTGGTCTTCCTGGTGAACCAGCAGCAGGTGGCGGTGGACGCCCTTGGCTACGCGATCTCGGTCTCCGGTCTCATCTCCCTCGGGCTGCAGGCCGATGCGCTCCTGCCGCTCTCGGAGCGGGTCACCGCCCAGGGCTCCCTGCGGCTGAGCGTGCTCTCGTTGGGGATCCGGAATGTGGACGACGAGATCGACGATTCTTCCCCGGTCAAACCGCTGACCCTGCTCTCCGGCACCGCTGCTTCGCTCGAGCTGGGGACACGTTACCATCTGTCCGGCCGACTCTCCCTCCGGCTCGCCTACCTGTTCCAGCTCAGCCGGCTCACCGCCTGGAACCCGATCGTGGCGGCCAGCGACAACCTGGTCGGGGGTCTGACATGGAGGTTTTGATCCCCACCGGTCGGCGAGGTGTCCGGCTGCCCGGCCTGCTCCTGTTGAGCCTGCTGGCGGCCTTGGCGGGCTGTGAGCGTCTCATCGTCACCCCCGCCGACTCGGGCCAGGACCTCGCCGATTTCGAGGCCGTCTGGCACGCGGTCAACGACCACTACCCTTACCTGGCGTTCAAGGGGATCGACTGGGACTCCATCCACACGGCATTCCTCCCCCGGGTGGAAGCGGCCCGGGGGGACGAGTTCTACCTGGTGCTCAACGACCTGCTGGCGCAACTCCGGGATGGTCATGTGCGCTACAAACCCCCGGGCGGGGGCCTGGATATCTACCCCTGGGTCCCCCCGCGTCGATTGCGCGATCAGCACCGCTACGACCCGTTCGTGGTCCGGGGCTATTTCGACGAGCCGCTCCGCCTCTCACCCAGCGGTGCGATCGAGTACGGCATCCTGCCCGATGAGATCGGGTACATCTTCCTCTCCGATTTCCACGAGGATTATCTGATCCGCGACTTCCCCGCCGTGATGGCCCGGATGCAGGGGACCCGGGGATTGATCATCGACATCCGTCAACGGCGCGGGGGGACTCCGCCGAACGTCGCAGCCGTGGTCTCCCGGTTCCTGACCGGACCACTGGCCATGCCGCCGGCCTACCTCTATGGCGCCGTGGTGGACTGGCCGCCGGTCGAGCCGGCCGGCGGGACCCCCTACACCGCTCCCGTGGTGGTGCTGATCAACGGCCTGACCTTCAGCGCGGGCGAGTTCTGCGCGGAGATGCTCAAACAGCTGCCGAACGTGACTGCGGTGGGGGACACCACCGGCGGCGGGTCGGTGGGCAGCGCTTCGGCCCCCGGGTTCTCCAACCCCTTCCACCTCCCCAGCGGCAAATGGTTCGAGATCGGGAACCTGGACATCCGCCGCTACGACGGTCTTCCCTGGGAGTGGCTGGGGGTAGCCCCCGACATCCGGGTCGAGCAGCCCGAGGCCGACCTGCGGGCGGGCCACGACCGTCAGCTCGAGTACGCCATCGACCGGCTCAAGTGATCGTCCGGCCCTAGCGGCCCGACCGACCCAGACCATCGATCCGGGCCGTCTCCTCTTCGCTCAGCCTGAGCCTCATCGCCCCGGCGCTCTCCCGTGCCTGCTTGGCCCGGGAGGCTCCCGGGATGACCACCACCGTCTCCCCATGAGCGTTCACCAACCAGCTCAGGGCCACCTGGGCGGGGGTGGCGCCGTGCGCTTCGGCGATCGAGGTGAGCGCATCCACCAGTGGCCGGGTCTCCTCCAGACGCCTCCGCAGCAGCTGACGGCGACCGAAGGGGACCCGCTCCAGCTGGGTCGGGTCACGGTGGAAACGGCCGGTCAGCAGACCCATTTCCAGCGGCGAGTAGGCGATGATGGTGATTCCCAGTTCCCGGGCGGTCGCGAGCACTCCATCACGCTCGATCCGGCGGTCCCAGGGACTGTACTTGACCTGGTTGGAGGTCAGGGCCAGGCCGCGCCGGGCCAGCGCTTCATGCGCCCGTCTCATCTGGTCGGCCGAGTAGTTGCTCACCCCCACCGCCCGGACCTGCCCCACCTCGACCAGGTCGGCCATGGCCGCCATCTCCGCCTCGACCGGGGAGAAGGAGAGCGGGTTGTGGATCTGGTAGAGGTCGATCGGGAAGGGGGCGAGGGCCTCCCGCCGCCGCCCGATGGTGCGGCGGATCGAACCCGCGGTGCGCAGGACCGGGAACCACTTGGTCGCGATCACCACCTCGCCCGGCCGGCGGCCGGCCGCGACCAGCCCGCGGGCCAGCGCCCGTTCCGAGCGCCCGAACCCGTACGCCTCGGCGGTATCGAACCAGTCGATCCCCTCCTCCAGGGCGGCCCGGATGACGGCGTCCGCTTCCGGATCGGGCAGCGCGCTCCAGACCGCCGCGGCACCTCCCTTCCCGCCCGAAAGCTGCCATACCCCCAGCCCGATCGGGGTGACCATGATGTCGGTGCGCCCGAGCCGGCGCCGGGGGAGCGGAGCCATTCCGGAGGTCACGGTCGGTTCGTCCATGGGATTCACACCTCCCGGTAGTGGAAACAGCGGACCAGGTGGTCGTTCACCATCCCGGTGGCCTGCAGGTGAGCATACACCACCGTCAGGCCGGTGTGACGCCTGGAGGATATCGACTCCTCCATCATCCTTCATCTCCGGTCTGTCCGGGCAGGGATCCTCCCGTCACGGACAGCACAGGTCCGCATTCTACCGATAATACCGGTAACAACTTTCTCTCTCATGCGTTGAAAAGAAGGAGGCGACGGGGAGGCCTCGCATATCCCGGAGACGGTGGGCTGCGACCGTGCTCCGCTTGGCTACCTCCCGTGGGGGAGATGTCGATATGCG
>CAZFHZ010000106.1:0-815 GCA_964519015.1 uncultured Gemmatimonadota bacterium
AGTCGGCGACGTTGTAGAAGAGGGCGTTGATCGTGAAGTCACGCCGGTAGGCATCCTCCTGGGGTGTCCCCCAGGTGTTGTCCTCGGAGATGAGCAGATCGCGATCTTCATCCCCCTCGGCCTCGGGGAGGTCGGGATTGCGACGGAAGGTGGCCAGCTCGATCACCTGGCCGCCCCGGAAGACGATATGGGCGAGCCGGAAGCGGCGGCCGATCAGCCGGCAGTTGGCGAAGAGCTTCTTGATCTCGTCGGGACGCGCATCGGTCGAGACGTCGTAGTCTTTGGGGGTACGGCCCAGCAGCAGGTCGCGTACGGCGCCCCCCACCAGGTAGGCCTTGTAACCGGAGTTGTGGAGCCGGTAGAGGACCTTGAGGACTTCCTCGGCCATCCCTTTGCGGGAGATGTTATGCTCGGCGCGGGGTACGATGAGCGGTTCCGCCATCCGGCGGTCGCGGCCCAGACCGAACAATCGTGCCAGTAACCTTTTGGGGGACCGTGAGTTAGGTTTTGTATCGGATTTGGCCATAGACAAATAACATAGTGCCCGACCGCTCTATTGGCAAAAGGTGACTGATCCGATGGCAGGGATGGGCGCCTAATACACGATGCCCATCGCGAACTGGAGCCTCCCCTTCCCCCAGCGTCCCTGAAAGTCGGTCGGTACCCCGTAGTCGAAGAAGAGGGTCGCGAAGCCCAGGTTGAGCCGGATCCCCGCGCCCACCGCTCCCACGATCGTGTTATTCAGGATCAGATCGTAGCTGAAGTCGGGAGATTCCCAGAGCGCTTTCGATCCCCGGCTCCAGACGGCTGCCACA
>CAZFHZ010000106.1:825-10572 GCA_964519015.1 uncultured Gemmatimonadota bacterium
AAGAGCGCCGCCCCGATCCAGTCCCACTGCATGGGGAGGAAGGGGAGGAGGGGCGTGCGCAGTTCCATGTTCTGGATGAGCAGGTTGTCTCCCTGCAGCTGCCCCCAGTTGGTGGCATGGATGCTGAAGGGACCGCCGACCCGGAAGATCTGTCCCTGGTCGGTGAAGACCGACCCCCCCATCGTCCGGCCGGCCACGGTGGCCCGTCCCTGGATGGGCAGGTAGTAGCGCAGGTCGGCCGTCCCGGTCGTGGAGACCAGCCCGCCCACGGTCTTGCTCAACGAGAGACGCGACCGCCAGCCGCTGATCGGCCCGGTGAAGTAGTTATAGATGGCCGAATCGTGCACGTGGGAGAGGCTCGCATCACCGTAGTTGAAGTGGTCCAGCTCCTGGGCGTTGGCGATCCGCCCGAAGAGATTGGCATAAAGGTACTCCCAGGTCACATCGTAGAATCCGAGGGAGCCTTCCAACCGGTTGAAGACGTCGAGCGGATAGAGTCCGTAGAGCGCCCCTCCGCGGGCGGTCACACTCAGGTAGGTGGAACCCTGGAAGGAACTGTAGAGCGTCCCGAGCTGACTGGCCTGCTGGAAGACGGACGCCCCCCAGTTCAGGCGCCGGCTCAGGTTGTAGTAGGAGAGGCCCAGGTTGGAGTGGGTGAGGTCCCCGTACAGCCCCAACTGGGCGATCAGCATCTGGTTGCCGAGCATGTCGCTGAAGCCGACGATCAGGTCCCCCATCAGACCTACCTGGGTGGCGAAGCCCCCCCCGGCCATGACGTAATCGGCCGTGAGGCGGGTCCGGTAGGAACGCTCCTCGAAGGTGACCGGCTGGCCCAGGGAGTAGCCCACCCAGACCGGGACCGGTTCCTCCACCAGGTCGCTGGCCGCCACCAGGGTCGCCGTGCCGCGCGGGTCGGGCATCGTGGAGATGTCCCAACCCATCTCCCGGAACGTCGAGTAGGCCAGCACACCGGTATCGCGCGCCCAGGAGATGGCGGGGGAGGTCTGGGTGATCCCGCTCACCCCGGTGACCAGGTTGGTCACCCGGCGGATGCTCCGGTCGGCCAGTTCCATGAGGTAGATCTGCGGGGTCCCGGTGCGGTTGCTGAGGAAGGCCAGGGTCTTCCCGTCGGGGCTCCAGACCGGGTTGATGTCCATCCAGCCGGTGCTGGTCAGCATCTCGAGGGTACCCGTCTCCAGATCCATGAGCGCCAGCCGGTAGCCCCGGAAGTCGAGCTGGTCCGCCCGGGTGGGGCCCCCCTTGTCGGTGGCCAGCGCGATGCGGCGGCCGTCGGGGGACCAGGCCGGATGCAGGTAGGAGTAGAGGTCGTTGGTCAGCCGCCGCGGCGCCCCTCCCGCGGTGTCGGCGATGTAGAGATCCCGCTGGCCGTGCATCATCCCGCTGAAGACCACCCGGCTGCCGTCGGGGCTGATCGCCGCCGAGTTGATCGAGAGGTCCTTGTAGCGGAGGGTCTGCCGGGTCGCTCCCGTCCTGGGATCGACCAGATGGATCACATCCTCCCGACCTCCGCTGGAGACGAAGGCCAGGGTCCCCCCGTCGGCCGTCCACGACATGGTCGATTCGAAGAAGTCGATCGTCTCGAGCGAACCGGTCGAGCCGCCGTAGGCCAGGGCCTGGCGGGACTCTCCGGTCCGGGCGTCCGCGATGTAGATCCCGTCACGCAGGTTGACGTTGGCCACATAGGCGACGTGGCTGCCGTCCGGACTGATGGCCGGCGTAACGTTCACGTTGTAGACCATACCCTTGTGACGGACCAGCGCGGTGCCCACCGAGTCCTGAGCGCCGCTCTGGGCGGCCGCATCGGCGTAGCGCGTCTTCAGGTAGGCCTTCCAGTCCTCGGAGACCTCCTTGGGGGTCCGCCCGTAGACCTCCTGGAGGGCGTTGACCCAGTCGTGCCGCTGCACGGTCAGCTTGAAGAAGCGGCGTATCGACTCCTGGCCGTAACGGTCGGCCAGGTACCAGTAGAGTGCCTGCCCGAGCCGGTAGACCCGCTGGTCACGGATGGTCTCGAACTGACTCAGGGAGATGAAGCTGTCCTGCCGGACCACGTCCTTCAGCCACGACTCGGTGTTGGAGTCCAGGCCGAGCGAGAGGTACTCGGCCATCCCCTCCATCATCCAGAGCGGCGGCGACCACTGCATCGGATTGAGCGACTTACCCAGGCCGAGCATTTCGAACTGGAAGGCGTGCACGAGTTCGTGAGTGAAGACGTGGGTGAACTCTTCCATGGTCGGGAGCACCGGCATGATCATGCGCTGCTTGAGCGACTCGGTGACCCCCTGGGTCCCCTCTCCCGGGGAGGAGGTGGCGTTGGTCTGCCGGAAGTCCTGGTGGTCGGCGTAGAGCAGGACCGGGATGGTGCGATCGAAGTCGACCTGCAGCTGCTGGCTCAGGTAGGCGTAAGAGCGTTCGGCGATCCGGGCGGCGTCCTTCACCGCCTCCTCCATGCCCTGGTAGTAATAGAAGGTGAAGTGCGGGGTGTTCAGGAGTCGCCAGTGGAAGTCGTCATACTGCACCCGGTTGCGGCCGAATCCGTAGCCCATCTGAGCCTGGGCGCTCCCCGCTGCCATCAGGGTCGTCGCGGCGACCAATCCCGCCGCCAGTGTGGTCTGCCATCTCGTCTTCTGGGTCATCATGCTCACTCTCTCGTGCGGTCTCCCCACCCTTCGGACACCGACGGATGGTCCGGTCTTGCTCGGTGTCACGGGTCGGAAATGCCGCCCTGGCTGCCCCTCTCCATCATCGCTTTCATCCTTGAGACGTCCGATCTCGGGGAACGGTTCACACCTCCGATTCCTTAATAGGAGATCATCCCGTCCAGGGAGCGGACCGCCTTCCCGCCGACCCAGGTCTCGACCACCGAGTGTCCGGCCAGTTGGAGTTCCACCTCGACCTGACCGGGGCGCCCCACTTCCTCCCCCTGGAGCAGCCGGAAGCGGCGCTTCTCCCCCTGGCCGGGCAGCAAATTGACATAGGCAAGCCAGCCACCGAGCGAGCCGGCCGCCGTGCCGGTCACGGGGTCTTCGTCCACCCCCACGGCCGGGGCGAAGGTGCGCACCCGCGCCCAGGCCCGGGGATCGCCGCTGTCCAAGGTCACCAGCTGGACGGTGGTGAGTCCCAGGCGGCCGCTCAGTTCCCTGAGTGCCCGGAAGTCGGGAGCGGCCCTCCGCAGACTCTCCCGGTCGGGCACCGCCACGTGCAGGCAGGGCAGCCCGGTGGAGACCCGGGCGGGGGGGCCGAGCTCGCGGTCGGCCCGCTCGAGAGCCTCGCGGGGCACGCCCAGGGGCGCGGCCAGTCCCCCGACCTCCTCCCGGTAGGGATCGACCTGCGGCGGATTCTGCCCCATCAGCACCCACTCCAGTCGTCCTCCCTCCACCTTCAGGCGCAGCGGGAGCTGCCCCGCCCCGGTGACCTGGTGGACGACCACCTCCCCATCCATCAGGGGGATACCTCCCTCCCAGGCCAGGGCATGGAAACAGGCCACCGTGGCGTGCCCGCACAGGGGGACCTCGGCGGCCGGAGTGAAGAAGCGGACCCGGAAAGGATCTCCCCCTCCCCCGCCGCAGACGAAGGCGGTCTCGGAAGAGCGGACCTCCCGAGCGATGGCCTGCATCTGGGAGTCTTCCAATCCGGCGGCCTCCAGCACCACCCCGGCGGAGTTGCCGGTCAGGGGCTGCTGGGTGAAGGCGTCGACGATCTGCAGTCGGATCTCGGGCATACACGACTCCCGTGAGGGCTCTCGAGCGGTGCACACTATCCTCGCATCCGGGGTCGCGCAGGGCAAGGTTCCTCCTGATTCTCCGCCCGGACCGGTGCTGGACCCTTGACAGGCGGCCCGAATAAACCAAATTAGATAGTCTATCCAACGCTGGAGAACCGCTGGCGGCCCCCCGGGCCGCAGGAGGAACCGAGTGCCGACGCACAAGTCCGCGGAAAAGCGACTGCGCCAGGGCGAGAAGCGGCGCACCCACAACCGGGCGCGCAAATCGCAGGTCCGCACCCTGGAGAAGAAGATTCGGACCGATCCCGGCGCCCCCGAGGCCCCCGAACTGCTCAAGGAGCTTTCGGTACTGCTCGACCGCTACGCCACCCGGGGCCTGCACCACCAGAATAAGGCCGATCGGGTCAAGTCCCGCCTGACCCGGCTGGTCGCCGCCAAGAAGGCCTGACCGCACCTTTTTGAGGTGTGCTCCCGGCGCCCCCGCCGCCCCGCGGCCGGGGCGTCGGTCTGTTGTAACCGTCTATCCCGCAACCATCACGCTCTCCGCGGTGTATTCCAGGGTGGATCGCGCTCCATCCGGTCAGGGGGTCCCTCATGCCGCGCACGTCCCGGTTCCCGGGAACCATCGCCGCCGTACCCTTCATCGGACTCCTGCTGCTGCCCGCCTGCGGAGGGCGGTCGGGCGGGGCGGAGACCGCCGGCTGGATCGGCACGCGGGAGACCGTGGACGGCACCACGACCGTCCGCACCCTCTCCGGATCGGTCTGGGGGGGAGAGGGACGGCTGGTCGAGGAGTGGACCATCGGCACCGAGACCCGGGGGGAGAACGACCTGCTAGGTGAGGTCTACGGGATCGCCCTCTGCCGGGACCGCGTCCTGGTGCTGGACCGCTCCTGGTACACCGTCAAGGTCTTCGACCGGCAGGGGACCTACCTCGATCGGATCGGTCGCCAGGGGAACGGTCCCGGGGAACTGCAGTTTCCCACCGCTCTGGCCGTCAACCCCGTCACCGACGAGATCCTGGTCCGGGAGTCGGTCAACGGGAACACACACCTCTTCTCACCGTCCGGGGAATACCTCCGGACCCTCCATCCTCAGTTCCAGGGTGGTGTCAGCGGGAACGAAATCATCCTGCTCCGGGTCACCCGGGCGGGTGTCCCGATCCTGTTCACTCCCTACGCCCGCCGGCCCTCGGAAAGTGCGCGCGGCTACATCTTCACCCATTGCCTCTTCCGGCTCGATCCGGAGGGACAGGTCGCCGGCACGATCGACCTGCCGGTCTACGACCATCCCGACTACGAGCTGCGCGCTTATGTCGACCAGGGCCGGTCCTACCGGCCCGAAGCGGTCCCCTTCGGGCCCCAGGACGTCTGGAGCGTGACCCACGAAGGGGCGCTCGTCACCGGCTACGCCTCCGACTACCGCTTCGAGATCCGCTATCCCGACGGGCGGGTGACCATCATCGAACGAGTGACCGAGCCGGTCCGGGTCGAGCCGGAAGAGAAAGCCTGGCATATCCGCCGGGTCGAGACCCTCCTGCGCAGCTTCGAACCCGCCTGGGTCTGGAAAGGCCCGCCGGTGCCCGACACCAAGCCCTGGTACGGGGCGCTCCTGCCCGACCGGAGCGGCCGGATCTGGGTGCTGCGGGAAGGCCCGGGACGGATCCCCGCCGGGGAGAAGGAGCAGGCCGCGAAAGAGGGTCACGCCCCCGCCTGGACCGCCGACCGCACCTTCGATGTCTACGAGGAATCGAGCGGCCGATTCCTGGGCCGAGTCCCGCTCCCCGAGGGACTCTCGGTCGCGCCCGAACCCTGGATCGATGGGAACACCTTCATCGCCCAGGTGAACGGACCGCTGGGCGAACCGCTCGTCCGGAAGTACCGGTTGGAACTGCCGGATGGGAGCGTCCGGCCCTGAAACGTACCTGTTGCTGAGAGGTCATATCCCGTGAGGTCATCCTTCAACCTCCCCGTCCTGGTGGCTTGGTTCGTCCTGGGGTCCACCGCAGCCGCCTCCGCCCAGTCCGGGCCTGAGGTACCGGTCACCGTCCGCCGGTTGCGCGAACTCAAGAAGGGGTGATCTCCTTCCCGCGGCGGTCTCCCCCGGCACCGGCCGCACGATTCGCCGGTTGACGGCGCCGGCGGCGCCTGTATCATCCCCGCACAGTCCACAGCGGAGATGGATCCATGCCCGGCACCCCAGGAACATCCTACATGTCCATGCCCCGGCCCCCGGAGGGGAGCTGAGGACTAGCGCCATCGTCTGATCCGCGCGCGGCCCTGCGGTTCCCACCGTGGGGCCTTTTTCATTCCCGAACCGATCGACCCTTCCCTTCACCGCGCGGGAGACGGGCATGTACACGGAGCGTTTCTACCGGACCTGGGTCCGTCGCCGGGACCTCTTCCGGTTCCAGATCACCCTCGGTCAGAGTGACCTGCTCATCCTCTGCGAGCGCGACCTGCGCAGGCGCGCGCACCTCGCCCTGGCCCGCACCCGGTCCTCGCTCGAAGCCTACCTGGAGCGCGATCCCCTCTTCGCAGCCTCCCTGGTGCCGCTGCGACCCTTCCCGGAGGCCCCTCCCCTGGTGACCCGCATGGCCGCCGCGGCGGACCGCTGGGAGGTCGGTCCGATGGCGGCGGTGGCCGGGGCCGTGGCCCAGTCGGTCGGACACGAACTGCTGGAGGAAGCCGACACGGTCATCATCGAGAACGGCGGCGACATCTACGCCCGATCCCCCGATCCCCTCCATGTCCGGATCTACGCCGGCGCCGACTCCCTTTTCTCCGACCGTCTGCTCTTCCGGGTGGCGGCCCGGGATGGGGTGGGCGTGTGCACCTCGAGCGGCCGGGTCGGCCCCTCGCTTTCCTTCGGGCGGGCGGACGCGGTGGTGGCGGTCGCCGCCGACGCCGCCTGCGCCGATGCGGCCGCCACCGCGATCGGCAACGGCATCCGGTACCCCGGGGACGTGGAGCGGGTGATGCCATGGGTCGCCCGGCAGAAGGACCTGATCGGGTTGGTGGTCTGTTGCGGCGATCGGCTGGGGATCTGGGGCGGACTCGAACTGATCACCGGATGACATTCCAAGGACGGGAGAGAGGGCATGACGAAGACCTACGAGGAGATCAACGAGCGCATCCGCCGGCGTGAAGCCGTGGTCGTGACGGCCGAGGAGATGATCGGCCTGGTGGCCCGGGAGGGCGTGAGCGAAGCCGCCCGCCGGGTGGACGTGGTGACCACCGGGACCTTCGGAGCGATGTGCTCGAGCGGCGCGCTGCTCAACGTCGGCCACGCCTCTCCGCGCATCAAGATCCGCCGGGCCTGGCTGAACGGCGTCCCGGTCCAAAGCGGGCTGGCCGCCGTGGACCTTTATGTCGGGGCCACCCAGCCGGCCGAGGCCGGCGGGCAGCCGGAGAGAGCGCCCGTGCGTTATCGCTACGGAGGCGGGCACGTGATCTACGACCTGGTCCGGGGGCGCACGGTCCACCTGCGGGCGGAAGGGTACGGTACCGACTGCTACCCCCGGCGGGAACTGGAGAGCGTGATCGACCTAGGGAGCCTCCCCCAGGCCACCCTCCTGAACCCCCGGAACGCCTACCAGAACTACAACGTGGCGGTCAACGCCGGACGGGGGCGCATACTCCACACCTACATGGGGGTGCTGCCACCGGACCTAGCCGAAGCCACCTACAGTTCGGCCGGGCAGCTTTCCCCCCTGCTCAACGATCCGTATTACCGCACCATCGGCATCGGGACCCGGATCTTCCTGGGGGGCGGGGTCGGCTACGTCTGCTTCCACGGCACCCAGCACGCTCCCCAGGTCCCGCGCAACACTCGGGGGATCCCCCTGGGCGGGGCGGGCACCCTGGCGGTGATCGGGGACCTGAAGGGGATGGACCCGCGCTTCCTGAGAGGTTTGAGCCTGATCGGGTACGGCGTCTCGCTGGCGGTGGGGATCGGGGTTCCGATCCCGATCCTGGACGAGGAGATGGCCTGGTTCACCGCGGTCACCGACGCCGACATCACAGCGCCGGTGGTGGACTATTCGGGTGACTACCCGGAGGGAAAGGGAGCGCCGCTCGCCCACGTCTCCTACGCCCAGCTGAGATCGGGCTCCATTCGGATCGGCGGGCGGGAAGTCCGCACCCGGGCGCTCTCCAGCTATCCTATGGCCCGGCGGATCGCCGAGACGCTCCGGGAGTGGATCCGCTCCGGCCGGTTCCTGCTGACCCGACCGGCCGCACCGTTGCCCGGATTCGATCACCCGGACGGCGGCGCGATCGGAAGTCGGTGAACCGTCGTGTCAGGGAGGTGGGGATTCGTCCGGACCGGTCTCGGATCCGCGCAACCCGGGGACCTCGCACCGGGTCTCCAGGATGGCTCGGATCTCCTCCCGGCTCCAGCGGCGGCCGCGGCCGATGCCGGGACAGGTGGGCGCCACCTCGGCCCGCCAGACCTTCCCCTTCATGTTCTCCGGCCAGAAGGGCCAAGTCCGGCACTGGGTGGGCCGGGCCTGGTAGACCCGGCAACGGCCCTCCTCCAGGAAGGCGCAGTCCCGCTCCGGGTGCTTGAGGTGGAGGATCCCCTCGGTCTTGGCGCAGTACCGCCGGGTGAAGGCGGCGGTACTCGATCCCAGATGCTCGGCCAGCCGGGCGCGGTCCTCCAGGGTCAGGTAAACGTAGCCGTAGTCGCCGCGGGCATGGCAGCAGTTGCCGGAGCCCTGGCACTCGAAGCGGATCCCATCGTACCAGAAGCAGCCGCTCACAGCGCGCTCCATCACCACTCCGCCGGCGGAAGACCGGCTGTCTGGAGTCGTTCCAGGAGGGTATCGATCGGTTCGGCCTTCCCCTCCGCCGAATAGATCGCATCGAGCGCTTCGGTGACCAGCCGGCCATGGAGCCGGTCGAGATAGGCCGCCAGAGCGCGCTGGTAGAAGGCGCTGCGCGAGAGTCCCAGCCGCCCGGCGGCCTGCTCGGCGGCACGGAAGAGTTCGTCGGGTATGGAGATAGCGGTCTTCATGTCTTCAGTACAATAAATGTCATGCTCGCAGTCAAACTGGGAACGCGCCGTCGAGCGGAACACCCGGCGCCGAGTATTCCACATGAACGGCAACTATGTTCAATAGTCCTGAAAAGTAGTGGAATGCGTGGTCCTGTCTGTTGAACAGCGTACAGTTGCACCCGAGGTGAGTGTGGCAATCTCTTCCGGTTCCCTGGTCAGAATGAGTCGGAGACAGATTTCCGAGCATCATTATCTCCGGGCCGTCCTGCTGGTTGGAGTGGTTGGCCTTCTCTCCTGCTCCAACCAACGAGATGAGATGCCGGAGATCACCCGTAGCAGGGACGCCGGCGTTCCATCGGTAACGGTCCATTCCTTCGCCCGAGACCGGCTACCGGAACGTTGGTACCTGGACACACTATTGACCGTCGGCTCCGCAGCAGGGGATGAGAAGTACCTGCTGCACCACCCCGGCTGGATTGTCGTAGACCGTGACCGAAACCTCTTTGTGGGTGATTGGGGCAACTATCGGATCCAGGAGTATGATCCCGAAGGGCGTTGGTTGACGACGATCGGGCGCCAGGGAAGCGGTCCCGGTGAACTCCGTACAGAAATGCCCCAACTGGGTGGGCTGGCTTTATGGACGGAAGACCGGCTGGCGGTCACCGACCAGCGCCAGGGCAGGCTGCATATCTACACGACCTCCGGGGTGTTTATCCGGACCTACTACCTGAAGTCTCCCAATGTCGTCGGGCCCGTCTATGAAATGTCTCCTCATCGGGCCGTCCTCAAGACCGACCGCTATCTCGATGCTTCACGGATTCTCATCGTGGATCAGACCGAATTCGCATGTGTCGATACTCTGTTCCAGGTTCCGCTGAATCCCTGGCAGCACCTGCCGTCCGCCAGTCAAGTCTATTCACCGTACTACCCGGGGTTGATCTGGACCCAGGCGCCCTCGGGAGAAGTGGTGATCGGCCAGGGATATCCTTATCGATTGGATTGGCTCG
>CAZFHZ010000107.1:0-10505 GCA_964519015.1 uncultured Gemmatimonadota bacterium
CCGAAAGCCTTACCCGGGAAGAGGCGACCGTACTCGAGCACCATCCAGGCGTCCATCCTTTAGTGTCCTGAGTCAGAATTTCGCATCATTTCGTTGCGCCGACCTCTTCCCCCCAGCCCCCGCCGCCGGGAGTCTCCAGGCGGATCCCCTGCCCCGCCGCCAGGTGCCAGGTCCCCTTGCCGGGCAGCTCCTCCTGGGAGCCGTCGGCCTGCAGGAGCAGGTTGCGCCCGGGCTCCCCCGGCCCTCCCCCCTGCAACCCCCAGGGCCGGAACAGGCGGCGCTCGGTCAACAGGCTCACCACGGCCGGAGCCAGCAACCGGATCTGGCGCACGATTCCCGCTCCACCGGGGTGGCGTCCTCCTCCCCCGGAGCCGGCCCGCACACCGTAGGTCTCGACCCGGAAGGGATAGGCGTGCTCGAGGGCCTCCACCGGGGTGTTCCGGGTGTTGGTCATGTGGACGTGGATGGCCGAGGGTCCGGCGCTCCCCGGGCGCCCCCCCATCCCTCCGCCGGTGGTCTCGTAGTAGGTGAACACCTCACCGGTGCGCGGATCGATCCCGCCGATGCTCAGGTTGTTCATCGTTCCCTGGCCGGCGGCCGGTATCCGGTCGGGGGCGGCGGAGGCCAGGGCCCCGAAGAGCACGTCGGTGATGCGCTGGCTGGTCTCCACGTTGCCGCCGGCCACTGCCGCCGGGGCCAGCGCATTCACGATCGTGCCGGGGGGGGCGGTCAGGCGGATCGGGGCCAGCGAGCCGTGGTTGGGCGGGACCTCGGGCCCGACCAGGCAGCGGAAGACGTAGACCACGGCCGAGAGGGTGATCGCCTCGACCGCGTTGACCGGGCCGGCGCATTGCGGGGCGGAACCGGTGAAATCGACGTGGGCGTCTTCCCCCGCGATGGTGACGGCCACCCGGATGGGGAGCGGACCGCTTCCCAGTCCGTCGTCGTCGAGGACGTCCTCGAACCGGTATACGCCATCGGGGAGACGGGCGATCAGGGCGCGCATCATCCGCTCGGCGTAGAGAATCAGTTCCCGGCCGTAAGTGACCGGCTCCTCCAGGCCCCGTTCCCGCATCACTTCGTGCAGCCGCCGGGTCCCCACGTCGAGGGCGGCCAGCTGGGCCCGCAGGTCCCCTTCCCGCTCTCGCGGGGTGCGGGTGTTGGCCAGCAGGATGGCCAGCACATCGCGGTCGGGCTCGGAGGAGCCCACCCGGCGCAGACGCACCGGTGGCAGGCGCAGCCCCTCGGCGAAGATCTCCCGGGTCACCGCCATCGAGCCGGGGGCGGCCCCCCCCACGTCGGCGTGATGGGCGCGGCTGGCCACGTGGAAGAGCGGACCGGCCGGCCCGCCGATCTGCTCCCCGGCCCGTTCCGGGGGGGGATAGACCGGGGCCACCATGGTCAGGTCGGGCAGGTGGGTGCCCCCCGCGAAGGGGTCGTTCAGCAGGATGATCTCACCGGGCTCGAGCGGGCCGGCGGCCAGGGCCGCCTCGACCGAACGGGGCATGCTCCCCAGGTGGACCGGCAGGTGGTCCCCCTGGGCCAGGGTGCGGCCGCTCCCGTCGAAGAGGGCGCAGGAGTAATCGCGCCGTTCCTTGATGTTGGGGGAGGAGGCGGTGCGCTGGAGGACGGCCCCCATCTCCTCGGCCACGCCGGCGAAGCGGTGTTTATAGACCTGGAGGAGGATGGGATCCATAAGACACTAGCTGGAGCGGGTGCTGCCCGCCGGTGTCTCCTCGTCGGCGCTCTCGCCGTTCAGGACGGATTGGACCTCGGCCAGGGTCCCGATCCCGTCGGTACCGATCCGGCTGCAGGTCACGGCGGCGCAGGCGGCCGCGAAGTAGCCGGCGTCGCTCCCCTGCATCCCGCGCAGCAGCGCGTAGGAGAGCCCGCCGAACCAGGAGCCGCCGGCACCGGTGGAGTCCACCACCGGCCCGCCCAGGGCCGGGATGTGCCAGAGATCGGAGTTGTAGGCCAGCCAGCTCCCCAGTCGACCGGCGGTCACCGCCGTGTAGCGGCAGGGGTATTCAGCGTGCAGCTTCGCACAGGCCCTCTCGACGTCCTGTTCGCCGGTGAGGCGCTGGGCCCCCGGCAGGCCCGTTTTAAGCACATCGGTCTTCTCCAGGATGGCGTCCAGCTCCTTGCGCCGTCCCAGCCCCACCTCCTCGACCAGGTAGATCGGATCGGTGTCCACGTCGGTGAAGACCATGCAGTCGGCGGCCCGGGCCACCTCGATCGCCTGCAGGACCGTCCGCAGGGGGATGGTGGCCACGTCGGTGTGGAAGTGGAGGGAGGTATCGATACAGCCGACGATGCGGGCGCTGACCTCCTCGGGGGTCAGGTCGCTGAGCACGTTGGGGAAGAAGTAGAAGGCCCGCTCCCCCTCCGGGGTGACCATCCCCCAGGAGAAGGGGGTGCGCTTGCCGGCCCGCCGCTCCGAGCAGCGGACCTCGATCCCCTCCCGCCCCAGCTGGGCCTGGAGCTGCTCCCCTTCCGCATCGTCCCCGAAGAGGCCGAGCCAGGCGGTCGAGACCCCCAGCCGGGCGAGCTGGATGATGGCGACGGCACTCGCCCCGGCCGTCATGGTCTCCAGTCCCTGGCTGTGCATCTTGGCGCGGCTCGAACGTCCCAGCTCGGGGACCAGGGCGGCCAGGTGCAAGGTCACCGTCCCCATCCCCACCACGTCGACGTCGAGGGGGTGGGGGAGTCCCCCCCCCTGCGCACCCGGGGTACGCTTCCCCCCTTTGGGATCCGATGGCCGGCTCATGGTACCGTTCCCCCCCCCTCAGAGCGCGGCCAGGCCGCGCTCCAGATCCTCCATGATGTCCTCGAGCTCCTCGATGCCCACGGAGAGGCGGATCAGTCCGTCGGGTACTCCGATCCGGGCCCGCTCCTGGGGAGTCAACTTGTAGTGTGAGGAGACGGCGGGCAAGAGGAGCGTGGTCTCCACGCTCCCCAGGCTGGGGATGATCTTGATCAGCCGGAAGGCGTTCACCACCCGCCGGGTCCCCGGCAGGTCGGCGTCCAGCTCGAAGGAGAGCATGCCGCCGAAGCCGCGCATCTGGCGGGCGGCGATCTCCCGGTAGGGGCTGGAGGCCAGCCCCGGGTAGTTGACCCGGCGCACCTTCGGGTGCGCTTCCAGGAAGCGGGCCACCGCCAGGGCGTTCTCCGTGATCCGCTCCACGCGCACCTTCAGGCTCTTGACCCCGCGCAGGATGAGGAAAGCGGCCAGCGGGTCGATGATCCCCCCCAGGGCGACCAGGTGCTGGCGCAGGGGGGTGATCCGCTCCCGGGAGCCGGCCACCAGCCCCCCGGTGGTGTCGCCGTGACCGCTCAGGTACTTGGTCAGGCTGTGCACGACCAGGTCGGCTCCCAGCTCGAGGGGATTCTGCAGCACCGGGCTGGCGAAGGTGTTGTCCACCACCACCACCGCCCCGGCGGCCCGGCCCAGGCGGGCGGCCGCGGCCAGGTCGGCCACCTTCAGGGTCGGGTTGGTCGGGCTCTCCAGGTAGAGCACCTCGCTCCGCTCCCCCAGCGCTCCCTGCAGCTGGAGCCCGTCGCCGCTCTCCGAGCCCATGTCCACCCAGGTGACCTGGACCCCCCACGGTTCCAGGATGCGCCGGATCATGGCGCTGGTGCCGCCGTAGATATCGCGATAGGCCACCAGGCGGGCTCCGGGACGGAGCAGGTTGAGCAGGGTGGTGCTGATGGCCGCCAGTCCCGAGGCCGCGGCCAGCGCGTCCTCGGCCCCTTCCAGGGCGGCGACCTTCTGCTCCAGCGCCCGGATGGTGGGATTCCCCATCCGGGTGTAGATCCACTTCCCTTCCTGCGGGTCGAGGAAGGCGTCCTCGAGCGCCTCGGCGGTCTGAAAGCCGAAGGGGGCGGTCTGGTAGATGGGGACGGCGGCGGCGCCGGTGGTCGGATCGAGCCCCTCACCGGCGTGCACGGCGCGGGTCGAGATCCCGGGGCCAGGACGGCTCTCGGACACGGTGGGACTCCCGGTTGGGCGGAGGGGACCGCGGGTCAGGTCCCGATCCGGATGATCAGGTCCCCCCACGGGTCGACTTCGACCTCGTCTCCCGGCGGGACCACGGTGGTGGCCGAAAACTCGTGGATAAGGAGCGGTCCGCGCAAGCGGTCTTGCGGAGCGAGCCGCTCCCGGGGGATCTGCGGGGTCGGGTGGACACAACCCTCCCAGACCATGGGCCGGACGTGCTCCTCGGCCGGCGGGCGGCGGGCGGAGGATCGGGGTGGATCGGGCAGCGGCGGCAGGACCTCCTCGAGCCGGGCCGCTCCCGGGCCGTGCCCTTCGCTGCGCAGCGCAACCAGTTCCACCGGCGTGTCCGGTCGCCGGTAGCCGTAGCGCTCCTGGTGGAGCTCGGCGAAAAGTTCCTGGAGCCGGCGCCAGCCCTCCTCGCCGAAGGGTTCCTGGGGGGGGGGAGCCTCCACCGTGAGTTCGAACGACTGGCCCCGGTAGCGCAGGTCGGCCCGGCGCACGATCCGGATCCGGTCGGCCGGTGCCCCCGCCTCCCGCACCCCCCGCCCGGCCTCCTCGTCGAGTCCCCGCCAGAGGGCTTCGATCCCGGCCGCATCGGTCCGCGGATCGCGTCCCAGCACCGTCCGCGCGGTGTCCACCCGCAGGCCGGTGACCAGGGTACCCACGGCCGAGAGCAGCCCCGGCTCGCGCGGCACCAGGATGGTCGTCATGCCCATCTCGCGGGCCAGGGCGGCGGCGTGCATGCCCCCCGCCCCGCCGAAGGCCACCAGGGTGAAGGCGCGCGGGTCCTTCCCCCGCTCCACACTGATACGCCGCAGCGCGCCCGCCATGGCCGCCACCGTCACCCGCACCACCCCCTCGGCGATCCCCACCGCATCCAGGGCACCGCTCCCCGGGGCCCGGCGGGCGGCCGTCGCCAGGGCCTCCAGCCCGGCCCGCGCGGCGGCTCCGTCCAGGGGCATCCGTCCCCCCAGCAGGCCCCCCTCGGGGAGCCGGCCGAGCAGCAGGTCGGCATCGGTCACCGTGACCCCCTCCCCGTCGGGGCCGGCGGCCCGCCGGCCGTAGGCGAGCGGTCCCGGGTCGGCTCCGGCGCTGGCCGGCCCGACCACCAGCGCGCCCCCCAGATCGATGCCGGCCAGGCTCCCCCCCCCCGCTCCCACCGTATGCAGGTCGACCTGGGGCAGGGCGACCGGATAGCCGGCGATCTCCCCTTCGGCACTGGTGCGGATGTCCCCCTCGCACAGGGCCACGTCGGTGCTGGTCCCCCCCATGTCGAAGCTCATGATGTCGGAGAACCCGGCCCGCCCGGCCACGGCCAGCGCCCCGGCCACCCCGGCGGCCGGGCCGGAGAGGAGGGTGCGGGCGGGCTCGGTCGCCGCCTGCCGGGCCGATAGGGTGCCGCCGCTGGAGGCGGTGATGGTCAGCCGTCCCGCCCCGGTCGCTTCCCCGAGCCGGTCGAGGTAGCGACCCATGACCGGAAGCACGGCCGCGTTCACCACCACCGTCGAGGCCCGCTCGTATTCGCGGAAGAGGGGGAGCAGCCGGCTGGAGAGGGTGAGGGGCACTCCGGGGAAGCGCTCGGAGAGCCGGCGCTCCAGTTCCTCCTCGTGGTCGGCCCGGGCGTAGGCGTGGAGCAGGCAGACGGCCACTGCTTCGGCCGGCGGCTCCAGCGCCCCCAGGCGCGCGAACACCTCCTCCAGCTCCGCTCCCGCTACATCCAGCGGGATGATCGTCCCGCCGTCGGGGCCGATCCGCTCCCGCACCCCCAGCCGGCGCCCGGGGCCCACCAGCGGCACCGGCCGGCTCACCTCGAGGTCGTAGAGGGCGGGACGGTCCTGCCGGCCGATGGCGATGACGTCCTCGAACCCGGCCGTGGTCAGCAGGGCGATCGGAGCGGTCCGGCCGGTCAGCAGCGCGTTGGTGGCTACCGTGGTGCCGTGGGCCACCCGGTCCTCGGGACCGGGGGGGTCGCCCCCGGTGAGCTCGGCCAGCCCGCTGCGGACGGCCCGGGCCGGGTCGTCCGGCGTGCTGGGCAGTTTCAGGTGCCGCAGACCTTCGGTGGTCAAGGCCACCAGGTCGGTGAAGGTCCCCCCCGTGTCGATCCCCGCCCGCAGCCCCTTCATCCGCTCACGCCTCCTCGGTGCCGATCCGGCGCGCCCCGTCGGCGGTGTCCAGGTGGTGACAGACCGGCCGATGTCCGAAGCGGTGACCGAAGTCGGCCGCCACCCGCTCGGCCAGCGCGGCCTCGCACCCGCTCCGGTGGAGCACCACGCAGCAGCCCCCGAAGCCAGCGCCGGTCAGACGCGCCCCCAGCACCCCCTCCACCCGGGCCGCGCTCTCGACGATCGTATCCAGCTCGGGCAGGGAGACCTCGTAGTCCCGGGCCAGCGAGGAGTGGCAATCGTACATCAGCCGGCCGAAGGCCGCCTCGTCCCCCAGCACCAGCGCGGTCACCCCCTGGGGGACGCGGGCGATGGCGCCGACAACGTGGCGCACCCGCTGGCGCAGCGGATCGGGCAGGAGGTCCTCGAGTTCCTCGAACAGGGCCGGGGAAAGTTCACGCAGGGAAGCCAGGGGCCCGGCCGCTTTCCGCAGGATGCCCAGGGCGGTGTCGATCTCGGCCCGCCGCCGGGCGTAGGCGCCGTCGGCCAGTCGCCTCGGGACACCGGAATCGACCACGGTCAGCCGGACCCCGGCCGGCAGCGGCACCGGCCGCCAGGAGAGGTCGCGGCAGTCGAGCAGGAGGGCGTGCCCCGACCGGCCGAGGAAGGATGCGAACTGGTCCATGATACCGCAGGGGACCCCGGCCCAGAGGTTCTCCGCCCGCCGGCAGAGCGCGGCCGCCTCCAGCGGCGGCGGACCAGAGGTCACCAGGGCGGTGTAGAGGGCCGCCTCCAGCGCGGCCGAGGAGGAGAGCCCGGCGCCGATCGGCACGTTGCTGGAGACCGCCAGCCGTCCCGCGGGCACCGGCAGGCCGGCCCGGTGCACTTCGATGAGCACCCCCAGGGCGTAGCGCCGCCAGTGCTGCGGTCCTTCACGGGTGAGGGAGGTGAAGTCCGCCGGCGAGGCGGCCAGCGGTTCGAGGGCGCCGACTTCCACCTCGAAGGCATCGGCCAGGTCGAGGCTGTGCAGCCGGAGCCGGTTCCCTCCGGCGGGCTCGAAGGCGCAGGCGCAGTAGCGGTCCACCGCGGCCGGGAGCACGAACCCCTGGTTGTAGTCGGTGTGCTCCCCCATCAGGTTGATCCGTCCCGGGGCCAGGGCGGTCCAGGCGCGCCCCGGGAGAGCGCTCGCCACTCGTGAAGCCGCGCCGCCGGCCGTGCTCACCGCTGCCCCCCCGGAGGGGAGAAGTAGTCGGCCACCGTCCGTCGCACCTCCGTCTCGGCCAGCACCTCCGGCTCCCCCCAGTCGAGGGAGGCCAGGAAGGTGCGGCCGTACGCCTTCCGCAGGATACGCGGATCGAGCACGATGGCAACGCCCCGGTCGCCCCGGTGGCGGATGAGCCGGCCCATCCCCTGCTTGAACTTCAGGACGGCCATCGGCACGAGCAGCCCGGTGAAGGCGTTCCCCCCCTCCCGCTCCAGCCGTTCCGCGCGCGCCTGCAGCACCGGCTCGGTCGGTACCCGGAAGGGGAGCCGGGCCAGGGCGAGCAGGCTGAGCGCCTCCCCCCGCACGTCGATCCCCTCCCAGAAGGAGTCGGTGGCCAGCAGGGCCTCCCCGGCGCCCACCCGCAACGCGGTCAGCAGGTCGGTCCGGGGGGCTTCCCCCTGCCGGCGGACCCGGATCCCCTGCCGGGCCAGCACCGGCGCCAGCCGGTCGTGGAGGCGGCGCAACGCGGTGTAGGAGGTCATCAGCACCAGGCTGCGTCCCCCTGAGGCGGCGATCACCTCCTCCAGCAGGGCGGCGGTCCGGGCTTCGTGCTCCGGTTCGGTCGGCTCGGGGAAGTCACTCGGGATCAGGAAGCGGACCTGGCGGCGGTGGTCGAAGGGGGAGGGGAGCACACCGGTGACCAGCCGTCCCCGTTCCAGCCGGTCGAGTCCGAGCTGCTCCTCGATGAAGTCGAAGGAGCCCCCCACGGCCAGGGTGGCGCTGGTCAGCAAGGCGCCCTGCACGGCTCCGAAGGCGGTTCGGGCCAGCAGGGGCCCGACCTCGATCGGGGCGGCGGCCAGGGTGAGCCGGGGGCCGCCCCGACCGGCCGGTTCCGCTTCCAGCCAGCGCACGGTGGCGGCCGCCTCCTCATCCTCCGGTTCGGCGAAGCGGCCGAGCCCGGAGGCCACCTCAGCCAGACGGGAGGTCACCGCGGCCACGTCCACCAGCGGGGACTCCAGTTCGGCGCGGTGGCTCTCGCGGAGCGGTTCCAGATCCCGCAGCAGGCGCTCGAGGGCGCCGGTGAGGGTCTCCAGCTCGCCCCGCAGCCGCCGGCACCTCTCCCGCCCCTCTCCCTCCCAGAGCGGGTCGGCGAGTACTTCCTCGGTCAGGCGCACCCGCCGCTCCTCGCTCCCGGGGAGCACCAGCGCCTCGGCTATCTGCCCCAGTGCGGTGAAGTGCTCGGGGAGGAGCCGGGCCGCTTCGACCTGGGCGGGGCGCACCTCTTCGAGCAGGCGCTGGAGCGCCCGGGCGGCCGCCGGTTCGTGCGGGGCGAGCGGTTCCAGGTGGCGGGCCAGCAGCGGGAGCAGGCCGCGGGTGCTGCGCCGCCGGTGCTGGAGCCGGCCGAGCTGCCGCCCCAGTCCGAGCGAGGAGATGCGCAGCCCGAAGTGGTCGGTGGCCACCTCCTCCACGTGATGGGCCTCGTCGATGATCAGGTGGCGGTAGGAGGGGAGCACCGCGGCGGCTGAAGCGGCCTCTTCCCCCAGCACCCCGCGCAGGGCGAGGTCGGCGAAGAGGAGGTGGTGGTTGACCACCAGCAGGTCGGCCGAGGCGGCGCGCCGCCGGGCCCGGTAGAAGGGGCAGTCGTTGTAGAAGGCGCAGCGCGAGCGGGTGCAGTCGTCCGCCTCGGTGGCGATCTCCTCCCACTCCCGGGCCGTGGGGGGGACGCTTCTGTCGGCCAGCGATCCGTCGGCGCTGGTGAAGGCCCACTCGGCCAGTTCCCTCAGGGCCCCCGCCTCGGCCTCGGTGTCGGCGAAGAGGTCGGGTTCGGCCCGGATCTCGTCGGCCTTGCGCAGGCAGGCGTAGTTGCGCCGTCCCTTCACCAGCACCGCCCGGAAGTCGAGTCCGGCCCGGGCCAGCACCGGCAGGTCGCTCCCCAGGAGCTGTTCCTGGAGGTTGATGGTGTTGGTGGAGACGGTGACGCGGCGGCGGTTGCGCACCGCCCAGAGCAGGGCTGGGACCAGGTAGGCCAGGCTCTTGCCGACCCCGGTGCCGGCCTCGACGACCACCACCCGCCCCTCGTTGAAGGCGCCGGCGGCGGCCAGGGCCATCTCCGCCTGGGCGGGGCGGGGCTCCCAGCCCGGCAGCACGCGGGCGAGCGGTCCTTCCGGGGCGAAGAAGGCGGCCACCTCGTCCAGGTCGAGTCCGGCCTCCGGTTCGGGGCGGGCCGGTTCGGCGACCACGTAGAGGGCGCCGCAGTCGTTGTCGGTGATGGCGAAGCCGATGCCGTCGGAGCCCAGCCGGGCGGCGATAGCCAGGTCGGCCTCGGAGGGCTCCAGGCCCCCCGAAGGATGGTTGTGGATGACCAGATCACCGGCCCGGGCGGCCTGGGCCAGGGCCGGGACCGCCTCCTGGTTGCCGCGGGCGGTCACTTCCACCTCGACCAGGCGACCGTCGGGACCGCAACGCCCGACGAAGAAGACCTCCCGCCCGCCGGCGGCCTGAATCTCGGCGGCGATGGCTGCGGCCGTTCGCTCGTCCAGCCAGCCGGAGAGCGCTCGGGCGGCTCCGCGCATCAGAGCCGGCCGCCCCACAGGGGGGCGCGCAGCCGGCCGTCGCGACGCCGCCGGTCGGGTTCCCGCTCCAGCTCCAGGACCGGGCCGAACCGGGCTATCCACTCCTCGAAGGCGCGGTAGTTCGGGCAGCGTCGTTCCATGTGGCGCCAGAAGCGGGGCGAGTGCTCGAAGACTTCCAGGTGGGTCAGCTCGTGGAGGATGACGTAATCGATCACCCGCGGGGGGGCCATGACGAGCCGCCAGTTGAAGGTCAGGGTCCGCGTGTCGCTGCACAGCCCCCAGGCGCTCCGCAGGGTGCGGACGATGATCCGCCGGTAGCGCCGGCCGATCCGCCAGGCCAGTTCCTCGACCCGCGCGTGGATATGACGGCTGGCCTGCCGGCGGTACCACTCCCGCACCACCTCGGCCGGCTCCAGGTCCCGGCCGACCGGGAGGGTCAGTTCGATCCGGTCATCCCGCCGGAGCACCTGCACCTGCTCCACCGCGCGGCGGCGGATGCTCAACCGGTGAGGGCGGCCCAGAAAGAGGAGACGGCGGCCGGAGCGGATGGGGCGGCGGGGGAAGGCGTCATCGACCGGGGCGATCTCGGCCAGGCTCTCCCGCAGCCACTCCTCCTTCTGGCGGATGAA
>CAZFHZ010000108.1:0-10469 GCA_964519015.1 uncultured Gemmatimonadota bacterium
GACAGACCACCTCACCCAGGATGCGGCCGTCCACGCGCATGCTGCTCGCGACCTTCAGTTTCCCCTCGATGACCGTCCCGCTCCCCACCAACGTGTTCATGGTGCCATCGCCGATCTGGCCCTTAGCCATCGTCGTCCTCTCAGTATTTGGGTAGGTACCTGCGGGGGTCCACCGGCTGGCCGTCCTTCTGCACCTCGAAATGGAGGTGGGGGCCGGTGGTCACCCGCCCCGTGCTGCCCACGTAGGCGATGATGTCCCCCTTCTTGACCAACTGTCCTTGTCCGACCACCAGCCGGGCGTTGTGACCGTAGCGGGTCACCAGGCCGCCGCCGTGACTGATCTCGACCAGGAAGCCGAAACGCTCGTCCATCCCCGCGGAGGTCACCAGCCCGTCCGCGGCCGCCCGCACCGGGGTATTGAGCCGGGCGGCGATATCAATGCCGGTGTGCGGTATCCCGGCCGCTCCCGCCCCCTCACCGAACTCCATGGTGGGGAAGCCGGGGGAGACGGGCCAGGCGAAGAGTACCGTCGGACTGCCGGCCTCCGGGCCGGCCCGCTGACCGGTGCGGCCGCCGGTCGGGCCCAGACCCGCCGCCCCTCCGGCCGTATCCTGCTCCGGAGTGGTGGCGAGCTGGAAGCGGTACCCGGGCCAGTCCTCCGGCAGGGGGATCCCCAGCCGGGTGCGTAGCTTGTAGTCGGTCTCGAGCATGTCGGCCATCAAACGCTCCAGCTCCCAGACCTTCTGTACCTCGGACTGCAGCCGGGTGTTCTCATCCTGGAGCGCGACGGCCTTCAGGGCCGTGCGGGCCACCCGCCAGTAGGTGCCGACCCCCAGGCCGGCCAGTACCAGGACCACCAGGCCGGTAACCAGCAGCACCCGCACCGCACCGGGCCCCAGCCGCACTTGGCGCGGCCCGCTCCCCTCGTCGGGCACCAGCAGAATGGTCCAGGATCGGCGCTTGCTCACAGGGATCCTTCCGGGATTCAGTCGATCTCGATATCCAGCCGACCGCAGATGCGGGTCAGATCGTCGGCCGAATAGTAGTCGATGCGCAGCGACCCCTTCTTTTCAGAGCCCGTCAGCGTCACCTTGGTTCCCAGGGCCCGCTGCATCTCTTCCACGATCGTGGTGAGCAGGGGACTCAGTTTCGGGCCTGCGCCACGGCGGGCGCCCCCCGGTTCGTTCATCTGCCGCACGATCCGCTCGGTGTCCCGCACCGAGAGGCCGCGTCCGGCGACCCGCCGGGCCAGCACGAGCTGCTCCCGTTTCCCGCTCAATCCGAGCAGGGCGCGGGCGTGCCCCTCGCTCAACTGGTCGGCCCGGACCAGTTCCTGGACCTCCCCCGGCAGGGAGAGGAGCCGCAGCGTGTTGGTCACGCTCGTCCGATTCTTGCCGACCCGCTCGGCGATCGCCTCCTGGGTCAGGCGGCATTCCTCGGACAGCCGGCGGTAGGCGCGGGCGGTGTCGATGGCGTTCAGGTCTTCCCGCTGGACGTTCTCGATGAGCGCCATCTCGAGCATCTCTTCGTCGGTCTCGATCTGGTAGATGATGGCCGGGATGGTCTTCAGACCGGCCATCTGGGCGGAGCGGAAGCGGCGTTCCCCCGCCACCAGCTCATAGCCCTCCCCGTCGGGGGCCGGACGCAGCAGGACCGGCTGCAGGACCCCCTTCTGCCGGATGGAGGCGGCCAGTTCCTCCAGCCCTTCCTTGTCGAAATCGCGGCGCGGCTGGTTGGGATTGGGCCGCACCTCGCCCAGCCGGACTTTCGTCACCCGCCCCGCCTGGCCGGGCCGACCCGGTTTCTCCTTCGCGGCGGCCGGGGAGACCTCCTCCCCCGCACCGGGGATCAGGGCGTCAAGCCCTCTGCCGAGCGCCTTTCTTCTCACCCGCGAGGATCTCCTTGGTCAGGCTGATATAGTTCTCCGCACCCGTGGAGAGGATGTCGTACTGGATGATCGGCTTGCCGAACGAAGGGGCCTCACCCAGCCGCACGTTCCTCATGATCTTGGTCTTGTAGACCTTGTCGTTGAAATAGCGGACCGCCTCCTCGGCCACCTGTCGGCTCAGGTTGAGCCGGCCGTCGTACATCGTCAGCAGTACTCCTTCGATGTCGAGGTTCGGGTTGAGGTGGCGCTGCACCAGGCGGATGGTGTTGAGCAGCTTCCCCAGTCCCTCCAGCGCGTAGTATTCGCACTGGATCGGGATGATGACCGAATCGGCCGCGGTCAGGGTGTTCAG
The DNA here is from genome assembly GCA_964519015.1 of uncultured Gemmatimonadota bacterium. Lineage (GTDB taxonomy): Bacteria > Blakebacterota > Blakebacteria > Blakebacterales > CAYUVJ01 > CAZFHZ01. The sequence goes on from CAZFHZ010000108.1 coordinate 2,241, forward strand.
GGTGAGCAGCCCCAGGCTGGGGGGGCAATCCACCAGGATGTAATCGTAGCTCTCCCGAAGCCCCTCGATCGCCTGCTGGAGTTTCTTCTCCCGTCCGATCATCGCGACCATCTCGAGTTCCGCCCCGGTCAGCCGGATATGGCTGGGGACCAGGTCGAGCCCCTCCACCGAGGTCGGCACCAGGGTGTCCTGGATCGGGATCTCCTCGATCAGGGCCTCGTAGATGGTCAGGTCGACCCCGTTGGGATCGATCCCCAGACCGGAGGTGGCATTGGCCTGGGGGTCGATATCGATCAGCAGGGTGCCGTGCCCCGACTCGGCCAGACAGGCCGAGACGTTGATGGCCGTGGTGGTCTTACCCACCCCACCCTTCTGGTTGACGATCGCGATGACCCGTCCCAAATCAGCCCTTCCTGCGAGAGCGTCCCCGGGCTCCGGTCTTCTTCCCGGCGGCCGTCCGCTTCTTCCCAGTCTTCTTCGCCGCTGCCTTCTTCTTCGCTACCCGCTTCACCGGCTTGCGGGCGGTCTTCTTCGCGGCTGTCTTCTTCGTCGCAGTCTTCTTCCGGGCCGCCTGGGCGGCCCGTTCCTCCAGGACGGCGTGGGCGGCCGCCAGCCGGGCGATCGGGACACGGTAGGGAGAACAGGAGACGTAGTCCAGCCCGGCGCGGTGGAAGAACTTCACGCTGGCCGGGTCGCCGCCGTGTTCCCCGCACACTCCAACCTTCAGTTTGGGCTTGGCGCCGCGCCCCCGCTCCACCGCTATCGCCACCAGTTCCCCCACCCCCGACTGATCGAGGGAGAGGAAGGGATCGGTGGGCAGGATCTCGTGACTGACATAGGTCGGCAGGAACCGGCCGGCGTCGTCGCGGCTGTAGCCGAAGGTCATCTGGGTCAGGTCGTTGGTCCCGAAGGAGAAGAAGTCGGCCGCCGCGCCGATCTCGTCGGCCACCAGGCAGGCGCGCGGGATCTCGATCATGGTACCGACCTTGTAGGCCAGCGTCACCCCGGTCGCCTTCATGGTCCGCACGGCGACCTCAACCACGTCCTTGGCCAGGTCGGTGTACTCCCGGATCGTCCCCACCAGCGGGATCATAACCTCGGGGAAGACCTTGATCCCCTTCCGGGTCATGTTGCAGGCGGCCTCGAAGATGGCCTCCGACTGCATGATGTAGATCTCGGGGTAGGTGATGCCCAGCCGGCAGCCCCGGTGCCCCAGCATCGGGTTGAGTTCGTGCAGGGCCTGGGAGCGCTGGCGCACCTTCTCCTCGGGCACGCCCAGATCGGCCGCCACCGAGGCCACCGCGTCGTCCTCCTGCGGCAGGAACTCGTGCAGGGGCGGGTCGAGCAGCCGGATGGTGACCGGCAGGCCGTTCATCGCCTCGAAGATCCCCTCGAAGTCGCCGCGCTGGATCGGCTTGAGTCTGGCCAGTGCCTTCTGGCGGCCGGCCAGGTCCTCGGCCACGATCATCTGCCGCATCCAGTTGATGCGCTGCCCTTCGAAGAACATGTGCTCGGTGCGGCAGAGCCCGATCCCCTCGGCGCCGAACTTGCGGGCGACCGCCGAATCGTGCGGGGTATCGGCGTTGGTGCGGACCTTGAGGCGACGCACCCGGTCGGCCCAGGCCATGAGCTTGAAGTAGTCCTCACCCATCTCGGGGTCGCGGGTCGGAACCTGCCCCAGCATGACCTCGCCGGTCCCGCCGTTGAGGCTGATCCAGTCCCCCTCCTTCACGATGTGGGGCCCGGCGGTGAAGGACTTCTGCTCATAGTCGACATAGAGCGACTCGCAACCGGCCACGCAGCACTTGCCCATGCCGCGGGCGACCACCGCCGCGTGACTGGTCATGCCGCCGCGCGCGGTCAGGATGCCCTTGGCCACGGCCATGCCGCCGATGTCCTCCGGGCTGGTCTCGATCCGGACCAGGACGACCTTCTTGTTGTCGGCGGCCCACGCTTCGGCATCCTCGGCGTTGAAGACCACCTGTCCCACGGCCGCCCCGGGGGAGGCGGGCAGCCCCTTGGCCACCACCACCTTGTCGGCCCGCTCCTGGAAGGAGGGGTGGAGGAGCTGGTCGAGCTGATCGGGGGCGACCCTCAGCAGCGCGGTGTTCTGTGTGATCAGCTTCTCCTCAACCATCTCGACGGCGATGCGGATGGCCGCCTGGGCGGTCCGCTTGCCGGTCCGGGTCTGGAGCATCCAGAGCCGGCCGTTCTGGATGGTGAACTCCACGTCCTGCATTTCGCGGTAGTGCTTCTCCAGCTTGGCCCTCACCCCTTCAAGCTGGAGGTAGACTTCGGGCATACGCTCTTCCAGGGAGGGCATGTTCGGGTCCTGCCGCCGGTTGATCGGCAGAGGGGTGCGGATGCCCGCCACCACGTCTTCCCCCTGAGCGTTGGGGAGCCACTCGCCGTAGAAGAGGTTCTCGCCGGTGGCCGGATTGCGGGTGAAGGCCACCCCGGTGGCGGAGTCCTCGCCCAAGTTGCCGAAGACCATGGCCTGGACGTTCACGCCCGTGCCCAGGTCCTTCGGGATGTTGTTGAGCTGGCGGTAGCGGGCCGCGCGCGGGTTGTTCCAGGAACTGAAGACGGCACCGATGGCCCCCCAGAGCTGCTGCATCGGGTCCTGGGGGAAGGGTTTGCCGGTGTGATTCTGCACGATCCGCTTGTAGTCGGCGACCGCTTCCTTCCAGTCGGCGGCGGTCAGCTCGGGGTCGCTGCTCACCCCCCGCTTCTTCTTCCGGTGCGCGATCACCTGCTCGAACTCGTCGCTGTCCACCCCGAGCACTACACCGCTGTACATCTGGATGAGGCGGCGGTAGGAGTCCCAGGCGAAGCGCTCGTCGCCGCCGGCGGCCGTGGCCAGTCCCCGTACGCTTTCGTCGTTGAGCCCCAGGTTCAGGATCGTGTCCATCATGCCCGGCATCGAGACCGCGGCCCCGGAACGTACCGAGACCAGCAGCGGGTTGGCGGCGTCACCGAACCCCGAGCCCATCTGGCGCTCCATGGCGCGCAGCGCGGTGTCCAGTTCCCGGGCCAGCGCCGGCGGATAGGTCCCCTGGTGATCGAGGTAATAGAGGCAGACCTCGGTGGTGATGGTGAATCCGGGTGGGACGGGCACTCCGATGAGCGTCATCTCGGCCAGGTTCGCGCCCTTGCTGCCGAGCAGTTTCTTCATCTGGCCGGTGCCGTCGGCCTTACCATCTCCAAAACGATAGACGTATTGCGTCGCCATATTGCTGAGGACCTTTCCCTGCGCAGGATGGGGGTGCCGCTCGCCGTCGGTTGTCGGACTGCTGCGGACCCGGTGGTTCGGAATCGGGAATCCTCAATATAGCCCGCGCCGGTTGCCTTTCACAAGACAGGGTCCGGGCGGGGAGGGCGGGAGGGCCGCTCAGATATCGCCGACCGAGTAACTCGTGCTGCGACCGCCTTCCGGATTCCGGCGCAGCAACCTGCGCTCGACCAGGTCGAGGATGTCGCGATAGGCGGTGTCCTGGGAGCAACCGGCCAGTTTCGCCCATTTAGAAGTGGTCAATCGACCCTCGAGTCCGTCCAGGACCCGTTCCATCATCTTGCGCTGGCGATCGTTGAGGGCATCTCCGGCGAAACGCTCCCGGAAACGGGCTTTCCGCAGAACGGTATCCAGGGTCTCCTGGGCGCCCTGCAGGGCCCGGGCAAGACAATCCAGGAACCATTCCAGCCAGACCGTGATATCGGTCGAGTCCCGCTGGGTACGCTCCAGCCGATCGTAGTACTCCTTCCGTTCCTGCCGGATCCGCGCGGACATGCTGTAGAAACGCTGAGCGCTGTTCTCTGAACGGGCCAGGATGGAGTCGGCGAGCACGCGGGCGATCCGTCCGTTCCCATCGTCGAACGGGTGGATGGTCACCAGCCAGAGATGCGCGATACCGGCCCGCACAACGAGGTCGGTCTCATCAGGTGTGTTGTACCAGTCGAGGAGGGCCGCCATCTCCGCCTCGACCTGCCCGGCCGGCGGGGCTTCGAAGTGGACCCGCTCTTGCCCGACCGGTCCCGAAACGACCTGCATGGGACCGCTGCGGTCGTCGCGCCAGGCACCCACCCGCAGCCGGTCGGGACCGCGCCGATCGGCGGCGAAGAGTGAGGTATGCCAACCGAAGAGCCTCTCCCGGGTCAGCGGTTCGTCGTATCGCCGGGTGGCATCGAGGGTCATCTTCACGATCCCGTCGACCCGGCGGTCCGACGGCTGCAACCCGCCGATGTTTATACCGAGCCGCCGGGCGAGCGAGGAACGGACCCGGGTCACATCGAGGACTACCCCCTCGATCTCGCTCGTCATGAGTACTTCCTGGGTCAGGGACTTCAGCTCCGCTTCTCCTCGCAGGCTGAAGCCGAGCGCTTCCATGCGGCCTAGCAGCCGTCCCTGGTCATGGCGGACCCGCGTGAGCCGGTCCGCAAGTCGTTGGCGGTCCCACCGGAAGTCGGGCCAGTCCTTATGCTGCCATATGTACATGGGCGTTCTCCGCAACAATCTCCGCATAATCTCCGCACGACATGCGGAGATTATGCACATAAGCATCCATCCCAGCAAGAAGCATCTGATCCCGGGCCTGGATGAAAATCAGTTCTTGCTTCTTGACAACATGTGTCTGCTGTAGTAATACACTAGACACACAAACTGCCTATCGTCTCTTAACGGCCGGAGTTGCCCTGTGCGCCGACGCCATTTCACCGCGTCCTTCTCCTACACGGCGGCGTTCCTTCTGGCGGCCTGCTCCGCGGATTCCGGCTCCCACTCCACGGTCATCATCGATCCGGACGGGATATCGGCCGTGGTCAGCGGCACACAGCCGCGCCGGTTCCAGGATCCGCTGCCGGTTCTTCGTACTGAGGACGAGGTCATCATCGGACGCGGTGACGGACCTCGGGAGGATCTGCTCCCGCAGGCTCCGCCGGGCACCCAGACTATATGAATCCGCCCAATCTCGAGGAGGGAACCACCTTCTGGATGTACGATGATATTCCCCGCCTGTTGGCCGTGGACGACCGCGGGCGGGCCTGGGTGAACCACGATTTAGATTACCAGATCGATGTCTACACCCCGGAAGGCCGGGAGCGATGGCGCCTGCGCCGGCCTTACCGGCGGCAGCCCTATTACGAATACCACCGGCATCTGATGGAGGATGAGCCGCAGATTCAGACGCCGCAGTACCGGATGTTCATCAGACTGTGGTGTCCAGCACTGACGTTGAGCTAGGTTGACTGCGGGGGACGGGGCAAGCTCCGGCTACCCCCGTTCCCCGTATAAAAGGGGATTTCATGTCACTGTCGTTAACCTCACTTCGCAGGGTGCAGTGGGGCCTGTTTGCACTATTGACGCTTGTGGGAGTCTATGCCCTGCGTGCGGCGATCGCGCCCAGCCGCCGTGTTCAGAGTCCTTCAGATTCACTCTATGTGTTATCGACTATTCCACTACTTCAAGGTCAGGTTCTGACAGCCACACAAGATCTCGAGATCGGCGGCAATGAGTCGGCCGATGACTGGCGCCTTCTTGGGCCGTTATTCACTTTCTACGTATCCCCAAACGAGGAGATCTTTCTGGTTGAAGGGCCGGGAGGGCCGGTTCGAATCATCGATAAGTACGGCCACCTCGGGTACACGATCGGACGTCCCGGCTCCGGCCCCGGTGAGTTCAGGATGATCAGCGCTATCTTCTTCTTGCAGGCCGAATCTGAGGTGTGGATAGTCGACTCCGGCCTTGGGAGAGTGACACGTTTCGGAAAGACCGGGACATTAATCGATACCATTCTATTAGGGCGCGAAGGTGAAAGGGTATTGCCCGAGCATTACATGGGAGGTAATCGATTTCTTGGTCGAAAGAGTAGGAGGACCTTCTCAGGTAAGACGAGACTATCGTCACAGTACATGCATTATGTAGAGACTTATGGATTACTTGGGATAGACATGCTGTGGATCAGCGACTTTCTGACGCTGAAAGGACAGAGCTTCTTCAGGTCATCAAGCGACGGCAGGTTCACGGCCATGCCTTTCGACGACTATCCAGACTTGGAGGTTGCGCCCGCCGGTCGGGTGATTGTCAGTCTTCCAAGCGAAGGCAAATTTGTTGTCTACGACGCGAAGGGAAGACCATTGTTCTATTTCGGCAGAGACTGGAAGCAACCGGAGATTTCAAAACTTGAGATTGACGAATGGCGAGAACGGGTCGAGGCCCCTAGGTACCATGACGCGTCATTGGTGCGTGGCGTGGACTTGCCACTTAAAAAGGCACCTTTCTACAGACAGTTTTGGGTTGACGAGGATGGTTGGGTATGGGTTCGTCGAATGAAGGAGGTAAGAGCTAAATTGGACAAAGAAGGGCCAGAAACATATGATATTTTTAATGACCTGGGATACTGGATTGGGAGTGCAGAGCTTGACTTTGTCCCATGGGTCGTCCGTAAGGATCATATCTATATTAGGTTTGGGGGGAACTCAGAGACAGGTCCCCAAGTTCAGAGGTACAAGATTCACTGGATGGTCCAGCGTAATGGGCGTGCCCTTGGGCATGTTCTCCCCCAATAGATGCATGAGAAAGGCCGACCGGAGTTGCCCCGCTTTGGTGGACAGGTTAATGGCTTGGACTTGACCGTTCTCATTCAGGTCTCCTGATGCTCGATCTGCGGGGTACCCTTCGAACTGCTTCCGGGCAAAGCAGTAGGTGATTTCCTTCAGGGTACCCCCGTCCGTGTTGCGGGTCCGCAGCAGCCGTCCGTAGTTGTCGTAATCGCTGGTCGTCGTGCTGCCGTGGGCTATACCCCGAGGCGATTCGCCCCCAGTCCCCTCTATACGTCTGTTGCTGAACCACTGGGATGAGATGGGAACGTCCCTCCGGTGGTGGTTCGAAGAGCGATGAAAATACGGCACGGAACGCTTGACGGATACAACTGTCTGGTGTATTAATGGTGTAGACACTAGACCCGAGGTGGGGCATGAGGCTGAACATCGACCCGGACAGCGGGGTGCCCGTCTACCTGCAGATCGCCCATGGGATCAAGCGTTCGATCGCCCTGGGGAGCTTGCGGGAGGGGGAGCAGGTGCCCAGCGTGCGCGAGGTGGCCGAGACGCTTACGGTGAACCCGAACACCGTGGCTGCAGTACGAGCCGGTCCCGCTGCGGGAGCGGGTCGGCTACGTGACCGTGAGGCAGAAGATGTACGGCTGGATGAAGGTACGGGAGATCCTTAGGGGATTTCATGTCACTGTCGTTAACCTCACTTCGCAGGGTGCAGTGGGGCCTGTTTGCACTATTGACGCTTGTGGGAGTCTATGCCCTGCGTGCGGCGATCGCGCCCAGCCGCCGTGTTCAGAGTCCTTCAGATTCACTCTATGTGTTATCGACTATTCCACTACTTCAAGGTCAGGTTCTGACAGCCACACAAGATCTCGAGATCGGCGGCAATGAGTCGGCCGATGACTGGCGCCTTCTTGGGCCGTTATTCACTTTCTATGTATCCCCAGACGAGGAGATCTTTCTGGTTGAAGGGCCGGGCGGGCCGGTTCGAATTATCGATAAGTATGGCCACCTCAGGTACACGATCGGACGTCCCGGTTCCGGCCCCGGTGAGTTCAGGATGATCAGCGCTATCCTCTTCTTGCAGGCCGAATCTGAGGTGTGGATAGTTGACTCCAGACTTGGGAGAGTGACACGTTTCGGAAAGACCGGGACATTAATCGATACCATTCTTTTAGGACGCGAAGGTGAAAGGGTCTTGCCCGAGCATTACTTAGGAGGTGATCGATTTCTAGGTAGAAAGCGGAGCAGGACCTTTTCAGGTAAAACAAGACTATCGTCACAATACATGCATTACGTAGAGACTTATGGACTGCTTGGGATAGACATGCAGTGGATCAGTGACTTTCTAACGCTGAAAGGACAAAGCCTCTTCAGTTCATCAAACGACGGCAGCTTCACGGCCATGCCTTTCGACGAATATCCAGACTTACAGGTTTCGCCCGCTGGTCGGGTGATTGCAAGTCTTCCAAGCGAAGGTAAACTTGTTGTCTACGACGCGAAGGGCAGACCATTGTTCTATTTCGGCAGAGACTGGGAGCAGCCGGAGATTTCAAAACTTGAGATTGCCGAATGGCGGGAACGGGTCGAGGATCCTAGGTACAATGACGTGTCAAAGGTACGTAGCGTGGACTTGCCACTTAAAAAGGCACCTTTCTACAGACAGTTTTGGGTTGACGA
>CAZFHZ010000109.1:0-10416 GCA_964519015.1 uncultured Gemmatimonadota bacterium
CGAGGTGGAAGGCAAGACGGCCGTCATTCTGGACGACATGGTGGACACCGCCGGCACCCTTTGTGAAGCAGCCCGGGCGGTCAAGGAGCAGGGGGCCGAGTGCGTCTACGCAGCGGCCACCCACTGCCTGCTCTCCGGACCGGCAGTGGAGCGACTCCAGGCCAGCCCGATCGAGCGACTGATCGTCACCAACACCATCGAGATCCCCCCGGAGAAACGTTTTCCGGGCTTGGAGATCGTCTCGGTCGGTCATATCTTCGCTGAAGCCCTCCGTCGTACCCACAACGAGGAGAGCATCAGTTCGCTGTTCGATTAAGGGGCTTCGTACGCCCCCGGGAGCAGACAGGTCCCACCGGACCGGCGCTCCCGGAAGGGGGTCACGAGGCCTGACATAGAGGCCGGTCCGCCAGGGCCGGCCGCATGCCAGCGGCCGCGGCGGGAACTCTCCCGTTCCGTGGCCCGTCAGGAGGCCGAGCTAGCATGGAGAAAACGACCCTTCGGGCCCGACGCCGGGATGGGGCGGGCACGAGAGCGGCTCGTCGTCTACGCCGTTCCGGACAGATCCCGGCTGTCATCTACGGGGCCAGTGAACATCCCCAGCCGATCCAGATCGACTCGCGGGAATTCCTGGGACTCATCAGCCAGGGGCTGAGCGAGAACACCCTGATCACCGTACTGCTCGACGACGAGGAGAAAAGTGACCGGGTGGCCCTCATCCGCGAGGTCCAGCGCGACCCTATCCGGGGCGAACTGGCGCACATCGACCTGGTGCACATCGACCTGACCCGTGAGATCGACGTCGAGGTGCCGCTCAAGCTGGTCGGCACGGCGGCGGGGGTCAAGCAGGGCGGGATCCTGGAGCACCGGCTCTACGAGGTCGAGATCCGCTGCCTGCCCACTCAGATCCCCGACCACTTTGAGCTCGATGTGTCCGCTCTAGGGATCGGCGACTCCGCCCACGTCGGCGACCTCGACCTCTCCGGGTACGAGGTGCTCACCGAACCGGAACGGACCATCGTTTCCATCGCCGCTCCGCGGGTGCTCGAGGAAGCCGTCCTGGCCGAGGTCGTCCCGACCGAGCCGGAACTGGTGGGCCGGGAGAAGGCCGAGGAGGAGGAAGCGGAGAAGAAGGAGAAGGGGGAGAAGGGGGAGAAGGTGGAGAAGAAGGAGAAGGGGGAGAAAGGGGCCTAGGCCCCTTCCGCCCGCTCCTACGGTATCCGTCCCATGGTGGAGAGTCCGTACGTCGTCGTCGGCCTGGGGAATCCCGGCCGACGCTACTCGGGCACCCGGCACAATGTCGGGTTCGAGGTCGTCGCCCGGCTGGCCGATCGCTGGGGTGCCGGCCTGGTCGGCGGTCGGGGGGAGTACCTGGTGGCCTCCCTCCGGCGCGGTCCGCACCGCGTCCTGCTGGTCCAGCCCACCACCTTCATGAACCTGAGCGGGCAGGCGGTGCAGGGCCTGATGGCCTTCTATCGCGTCGAGACCGACCACTTGCTGGTGGTCTCGGACGACGTCAACCTGCCGCTGGGGACGATGCGGTTGCGCCGGGGCGGTTCCAGTGGCGGGCACAAGGGCCTCGACGACGTCATCCTGCGGCTGGGCCAGGATGATTTCGCCCGCCTCCGGGTCGGCGTGGGCAACGACCGGATGCCGTCCGACCTGACCGGCTTTGTGACCGAACCGTTCGCCACCGGAGAGCGCCCGATCGCCGAGGAGATATTCGGCCGGGCCGCCGATGCCGTCGAGGTCTGGCTGGAGCACGGCCTCGAAGAAGCGATGAACCGATTCAACTGATTCGACCCTGCCCCGGCTGCGAGCCGGGGCCGAACGTCCACAGGGAGGAAGTGAAGGCATGCGACTATACGAACTGACGGTCGTACTCGATCCTACGCTGGGAGAAGATGGGATCGGCCGCCAGCTGGAGCGGGTCAAGAGCGTCATCGAGGGGCAGGGGGGCAGTATCGTGAAGGAGGACCGCTGGGGGATCCGCTCGATGGCGTACCGTATCGGCCGGCAGACCCAGGGCCACTACACCGTCTTCGAGTGGGAAGGCCCCGGCTCCCTGATCACGGAGCTCGACCGGATGCTCCGACTCGAGGAAGGCGTCCTGCGTCATCTGATCATCCATTACGATACCAAGACCATCGCCCTGCGCGAGGAGCAGGCCCGACGCCGTGCGGCCGCCGCGGAGGATGCCCTCCGGGAGAAGAAGCCGTTCGATGAGGATGAGGAAGAGGAAGATGAGGAGGAGGACGAGGATGAGATGCCGCGGCGCCGCTCCCGGAGCCGTGAAGACGCCGGAAAGGAGGCCCGCTGATGGCCGGCCAGAAACCCTGCCGGTTCTGTGTCGAGAAGACCGGCTGGATCGATCATAAGGATGAGCACCTGCTGCGCCGTTTCGTGAGCGAGCGGGGGAAGATCGTCCCCCGGCGGCAGTCGGGAGTGTGCGCGCTCCACCAGCGGATGCTGACGACCGCGATCAAACGGGCGCGGCACCTGGCGATCCTGCCGTTCACGGCCGAATCGGTCCGATGACGGCACCGGGGGAGGGGACGCCCCCCGGCTCCTACTGGAGCCGATACGTCCCGATGAGCATGTCGGCCGTGGCGCTGGGCGCGTTCCTGACCGCCCTGCCGCTGGTCAATTCCCTGGTCCTGGTCGCCGTCCCGGCGCTGCTGCTGGTGCTGGCCGGAGGGCGGGAGGAAGGGCGGAGCGAACGCTGGCTCCCCCCGTTGATCGCCGCTGGACTGATGGGCAGCGTGGCGCTCTCCGGCGGCCTGTTCGCGCTGGTGCTGGTTCTGACGGGGATACTGCTCGACGAGGCGGTCCGGCGCGGTCTGGAGTGGCGGTTGACCACCCTGGTGGCGGCGCTCCCGGTGGCGACGGTCCTGATGCTCCCGCTGGTGCTGCTTGACCGCGAGGTACTACGCGGACAGTTGCTCGAGGCGATGGAGCCAACCATCCGGAGCCTGGGTGGCATGGGCTTCGACCAGGCGGTCCTGAGGCAGGAGTACACGGGGGTCTTCGACACGGCGTTGCGCCTGATGCCCTCCCTTTTCCTGCTGGCCGCACTCGGAGTCGCCTCACTCGCCCTGGGGTTCGGACTGTGGTGGCTGCATCGGCAGGGCAGGGCAATGGCGTTCACACTGCCGCCGCTCTCGATGTGGGTTTTCCCCGATGCGCTCCGATGGCTGACCGGTCTGGGGCTGGTCGGAGCGATGGCCGCCCATCCGCTCCATCTGCCGGTCGGGGTGGAGACGACGGGGCTTAACCTGCTGGTGGCGGCCGGTACCCTCTGGTCGGTCCAGGGATTCGGCATCGTCTGGTACGGATTCATCGTCCGGAACACGCCGGCCGTCCTGAAGGCGCTGTTCGTGTTCCTGATTATCATCTCGACCTGGATGGGGCTCGCCCTGCTTGCCCTGCTCGGGTTGATGGAACGCTGGATCCCTTTCCGCACCCTCATGGCGGAAGGGAACCGGGCACGTGAGGAGGAGGAACGCTGATGCGGGTCATACTGCGCGAAGACATGCAGAACCTGGGCGAGGCCGGGGATGTGGTCGAGGTTAAGACCGGATATGCGCGCAACTATCTGATTCCGAATAAACTGGCCATGCCGGCCAGCGAGGGGAACCTGAAGACGTATCAGGACATCGCCCGGGGACGGGAGAAACGGGCCGAGAAGGCGCTCGCCGACGCCAGCGACCTGGGCACCCGCTTGTCCGGACTGGAGCTGCGTTTCAAGGTGGAGGTTGGCACGGAGGAACAGCTCTACGGATCGGTCACCGCCCAGATGATCGTCGAGGCGCTGGCCGCCCGGGGGCTGACCGTGGAGCGCCGGCTGGTCAACTTGAAGGCACCGATCAAGGAGCTGGGCACCTTCGAGGTGCCCATCCACCTGCACAAGCAGGTCGAGCCTGCCATCAAGGTGGTCGTCGAGAAACATGTCGTGGAGTAAACCCTCCCTCCTCCCGAACCGCCCCCCGCCGCCGTCCGGCCCGATCCCGGGGCTGGCGGCGGCCAGCCTTGCCCCCCCACCGAACGGTCCGTAGACTGGACGTATGCAACGGTTCACGGTCAGCGGGCTCGCCGTCGACGCCGCCAACGACTCCCCGGTGGTCCTGCTGCGCGAGCAGGACGGGGAGCGGATCCTCCCGATCTGGATCGGTCCGGGGGAGGCGAACGCGATCGCACTGCGCCTGGCCGAACTCGTCCCCGCCCGTCCACTCACCCACGACTTGCTGAAGCGGGTGATCGAAGGGGCGGGTCTGACGGTCCGGCGGGTGGTCATCTCGGACATCCGGGGCCGCACCTTCTTCGCCGAGATCGTCCTGGAGGGGGAGGGGTGGGTGACCCGCATCGACGCTCGCCCGAGCGATTCGATCGCCCTGGCGCTGCGCACCGACGCCCCGATCCTGGTCTCCGACCGGGTCTATGAGAAGGAGTTCGGGATTTGTCCGGAGGAGGACCCGGGACGGTTCGAACGGCTACGCCAGCGCCTGCGGCGGATCGAACCCGGGGCGTTCGGCGACCTGGACCCGTGAGCCGGAGTGGGGTCGAGGCCTGACCCGCCTCAAACGCCGGAGGAGAACGTGGCAGCGATCGATCTGCGCAGTGACACCGTGACCCGGCCCTCCGACGCCATGCGTCGGGTCATGGCCGAGGCCCCGGTCGGTGACGACGTCTACGGCGAGGACCCGACCGTGAACCGGCTCCAGGCCATGCTGGCCGAACGGCTCGGCAAGGAGGCGGCCCTCTTCATGGCCTCGGGCACCATGAGCAACCAGGTGGCCGTGAAGACCCATACCCAGCCGGGGGATGAAGTGATCTGCCACCGCTGGAGCCACGTCTACAACTTCGAGGGAGGTACCGCCCCCGCCATGAGCGGCGTGGGCTTCTACCCGATCGAGGGTGAGCATGGTGTCATCAACGCCGAACAGGTGGCGGCGGCGGTCCGCCCCGAGGCCGTGCACTACCCGGTGTCCGGCCTGATCGCGCTGGAGAACACGCACAACAAGGCGGGAGGGACCATCTTCCCGCTGGGGGAGATGCGCCAGATCCGCAAAGTGGCCGACCGTCACCGGCTGCCGATGCATCTGGACGGCGCCCGACTCTTCAACGCCGTGGTGGCCAGTGGTATCGAGGTGGACCAGTGGGCGGGTCCCTTCGATTCGATCTCGATCTGCCTCTCGAAGGGCCTGGGGGCGCCGGTCGGGTCGGTGCTGGTCGGATCCCGCCCCTTCATCGAACGGGCCCTGCGGGTCCGCAAGCGCTTCGGCGGGGCGATGCGCCAGGTCGGGATCCTGGCCGCCGCCGGCATCTGGGCCCTGGAGCACAACGTCGAGCGTCTGTCCGAAGACCACCGGAACGCCCGCCGTCTGGCCGAGGGGCTGACGGGGATCGACGGGTTCGAGGTCGATCTGGCGACCGTCCAAACCAACATCGTCATGATCGCCACCACCGGGACCGGCCTGACCGAGACCGAGGTACGCGATCGGCTGGCCACGGCCGGTGTGCTCGTCCATGCCTTTGGACCGGATTACCTGCGGGCCGTGACCCACCTGGACATCACGCCCGACCAGATCGAGACCGCCCTCGAGGCCTTCGGCCAGCTCGCCCATGGGAAAAGTGGTGCCTGATCCCGGAGAGCGGACCGAGGAGGCCCTGGCCGGCTGGAGCGCCGCCGCCCGCGGGGTCGAGCGCTGCGCGGTGTTGACCGGAGCGGGGATTTCGGCCGAGAGCGGGGTCCCCACCTTCCGCGGCCCCGACGGCCTCTGGAAGCAGCACCGGCCGGAGGAGCTGGCCACTCCGGAGGCCTTCGAGCGGAACCCGGAACTGGTCCGGGAGTGGTATCAATACAGGAGGAGCCTGCTGGAGGGGATCGCCCCGAACGCCGGCCACCGGGCACTCGCCGCCCTGGAGCGGCACTTCGGGACCTTCACCCTGATCACGCAGAACGTAGACGGGCTCCACGCCCTGGCCGGGAGTTCGGATGTGGTGGAACTGCACGGCAACATCCGCCGCGACCGCTGTCACCGCTGCGGGCGCCGGCAGGCGGCCTCCGGGCCCTTGCAGTGCACCTGCGGCGGGCCGATGCGTCCTGACGTGATCTGGTTCGGGGAGTTGCTGCCGATGGAAGCAGTGGAACGGGCCTGGCGGGCGGCGGCCACCGCCCAGCTCTTCCTGGTCGTCGGGACCTCGGCGCTGGTCTATCCGGCGGCCCGGATCCCCTACCTGGCCAAGGAGGCGGACGCGTTCGTGGTCGAAGTCAATACCGCAGCCACCCCCTTTTCCGACGAGGCCGACCTGGTGCTGCGCGGAACCGCGGGACACTGGCTCCCGCTCCTGGTCGACGCTCTCCCCGCCAGCCACCGGGAGGACGGGGGATGAACCGGACGGTCCGTCTCGCGCTCCCGCTGGCCCTCCTGCTGTTCCTCCAGGGGGGCTGTGTCTACTACAACACCTTCTATCTGGCCCGCCGTTACTACCGGGATGCCGAGCTGGCGCGTCTTGGAAAGAGTCCCAGCGGCCAGCCGACAGCGGCCCGGACCGAGGACCTATATGGCAAGGCCCTGGAATACGCCGCCAAGGTCCTGGCCGAACACCCCGATTCGAAGTGGGTCCCCGAAGCGCTGCTGATCAGCCAGAAGGCGCTCTACTACCGGGGGGATGTGGCGGCCTCCATCCGCAAGGGACACGAACTCGGTGAGAGCTTCCCCGACCATCCGCTGATCCCCGAGTCCCGGGTTTGGTTGGCCCGCGGGATGATCGGGCTGGGGGACCACCTCGCTGCCGCCAGCCAGGCTCACCGGGCGGTCACCTCACCCGATCCCGTGATCCGGACCGAAGCGCGACTGGTGGAGGCGCAGGCCCTGGGGCTGGCCGGCCGTCTCGAGGAGGCCGAGACCGTTCTCGACCGACTATTGGAGGATCCCCAGACCCCTCCCGAAATGGCGCTGGAAGCCCGCCTGGAAGTGGTCCGTGTCCTCGAAGCACAGGGGGATCACAGTGCGGCCGCCGACCGGCTGGCCGCCGTACTGGAGGATGCGACCCTCCCGCTGAGCACCCGGACCGATCTGACCGCCGACCTGGTCGACCAGCTCCTGCTGGCCGGGCTCGCCGACGAGGCCCAGTCCCGGCTAGGGGAGCTCGAGCGACTCGACGACATCGGCTTCTACAAGGGAGTCATCCGCTACTATCAGGGTCGACTGGCCCTGGCCCGCGGTGCCAACCGCCAGGTCACCGAGAACATGGTGTTCGCGCTCGGGGACGGGGTGACCGCGGAATGGGAGTACCGCATCCGGATGGACCTGGCCAACTTCCTGGAATCGACCGGTAACTGGGTCGCCGCCCTCCCCGAGTTCCGGGTGATCACCACCGGGGCGGTGGCACCTGAGCAGAAGGCGCAGGCCCAGTTGCGGCTCGACGCGATCGTCCGATTGTACGCCCTGCGCAGTCTGGTGGCGGTCGCCGAAGAGGGGATCACTTTCCCCGATCCACGCAACCAGGCCCAGCCCGCCCGCCCCGGTGCCCATCCCACTCCGACCGTGGTGGAGAACCGCCGTCCCCCCCCGGACGACCCCGACCTGGTGGACATGCCCCGGCGGGCGGGCGCCGAGGAAACGGCCACGGTGACCGATGCCCGGGCCGGGGATGTCCCACCCGGGATGTATCTCTTCCTCCTGGCGGAGCAGTTCACGACCGGCCTGGCACGTCCGGACTCGGCGCGGCGCTACCTCGAACTGCTGGTGGCCCGTCATCCCGACTCCGAACTGGCGCCCCGGGCCCTCTTCGCCATCAGTGATTGGGCGCCGACCGGCTCCACCGGGGAAGAGCAACGTGCCCAGGCCCGCCGGCGTCTCCAGGAGCACTACCTGGAGAGTCGTTGGACTTGGCTCCTGCTGCGGCAGTCCGGGGAGGAGGTCCCGGAGCCCCCCGAACTGCAGGCCGAGGCGGCGCTCCATCGCGCCGAAGGCCTGGCCGATCCGCTCGCCGAACCGGCGCGCTGGGCCCCGGCGGTGGATTCGCTGCGGGCCGTGGCCCTCGCCTGGCCCGAAACGGAAGCGGCCCGCCGGGCGGAGTTCGCAGCCGCTCGTATGCTGGAGCTGGGGGCCGGGCCGGTCGATTCCGCCCGGGTCGCCTACGAGCGGGTGATGACGCGTTATCCCGGCTCCGAACAGGCCCGCCGGGCGGCCGAACGACTGCCGGTCGAATCGGGAGTGCGCATCCCCCCCGATCCGGTCGCCGTAAGGCGTCAGGCCCTGGAACAGGAGATGGCCAGCTGGAACACCTGGTTCCAGACCCTCGCGGCCGCCCGGGTGGTACGGATCCAACCGGGACAGCGCCGCATCGCGGGCCAGCCGGTTCAACCCGGCCAGGCGGGCACTCCGCCGGACGAGGACCGTCCCCGTCGGCCTCCTCCGACCACCTCTACCGTCATCCCCCCCCGACTGTGACAATAGGGCGCCTATCGGCCACCGCACTGCTGATCGTGGTCCTGCTACTGGCCTCCTGCGCCCCGGCGCCCAAGTACGTGAATCACCCGCGGGGGGGCACTCCGGGTTCCGGGGCATCGGCGACCGGGCGGCCCGCGACCCCGGCCCGGCTCCCGGACCGCTCCCCTTCCGGCCGGGTCCCGGACGGTCCTGCACGCTGGGGGGACCACTACCTGCGCGGCTCGGCCTCCTATTACGGCCAGGAGTTCCACGGCCGGAAGACGGCCAACGGTGAGATCTTCAACATGTACAAGTTGACCGCCGCCCACCGGACCCTGCCGCTGGGCACCAAGGCCCGGATCTGGAACCTGGAGAACGGCCGGAGCTGCGTGGTGATCATCAACGACCGCGGACCCTTCATCGAGGGCCGCATCCTCGATCTCTCCTACGCCGCCGCCCTGGAGCTGGAGATGGTGACCCAGGGGGTCGCCCAGGTGCAGATCGAGATCCTGGAACTCCCCCCCGAACCGTGGTGGTGGTGACGTGAGCGATGCCCCCTGCATGCCCCTGCTCCGGGAGCGGGCCGGCCATTTCGATACCCGACTCTGTGTGGGCCTCGATCCCGATCCCGCGAAGCTCCCGGCCATCCTCAGGAACGAACCAGATCCCATCCTGACCTTCTGCAGCGCCGTCGTGGACGCGACCGTCGACCTGGTGCTCTGTTACAAACCGAACGTCGCGTTCTTCGAGTGCGACGGGGCCGAGGGGTGGGAGCGGCTCCTGGCGCTGCTCACCCACATCCCCTCGCACATCCCGGTCATCCTGGACGCCAAGCGGGGGGATATCGGCAGTTCGAGCCGGGGTTACGCCCGGATGGCCTTCGAGACCATGGGGGCGGACGCCGTCACGGTGAACCCCTGGATGGGTCGCGACTCCCTGGAGCCTTTCCTCGACTACGAGGAGCGGGGGGTCTTCGTGCTGACGGCCACGTCGAATCCCGGGGCTTCCGACTTCCAACTCCGGGAGGTGGCGGGGGAACCCCTCTCCCTCCATGTCGCGCGCGCCGCCCAGAGCTGGAACGAGCACGGCAACGTGGGATTGGTGGTCGGGGCCACCCGCCCCGAGATGCTCCGGCAGGTCCGGGAGGCCGCCCCCGACCTTCCCTTCCTGGTGCCGGGAGTGGGGGCCCAGGGAGGGCAGCCTGAGGCGGTTATGGCCGCCGCCCTGGACACCCGCGGTGAAGGGGTCATCGTGAACGCCAGCCGCTCGATCCTCTACAACGACGACCCCGACTTCGAGGCGGGGGCCCGCCGGGAGGCCGCCCGGTTGCGGGAGGTGCTCAACCGCGCCCGCGGAGAGGCGTTGCGAGCGCGCTCTTGAACGGCGGTCCGATGGCGCCCATCGTCGACACGGACCTCCGATCCCGGTGAAAGGGCTCCAGTAGGAACTTGTTGACGCCCACGGGGTGGGGTACCTTTATCCGTTGCGGCAACAAACGACGAGGTGTGGATGATGGCACGCAAGGTCGTATCGAGGAAGAGCTGGCTCCCCATCGGGCCCCGCAACCGGCTGTGGTTCGGCGTGGCCGTCGTCGTGATCGTGATCGGCTATATCTTCCTGAGCATCGGCCCCTGGGACTCCCTCTGGTCCCTCACGATCGCCCCGATATTGCTGGGCGCCGGCTACTTCGTGCTCATCCCCTATGCCATCATGACCCGCGGCGAGCCCGCATCGAAGGAAGCGAAGCAGACAGCGGGCCCGAAGGAGTAGCCGCCGTCGCCACCAACCCACCGGGCGATTAGCTCAGCTGGTCCAGAGCGCCTGCCTTACACGCAGGAAGTCGGGGGTTCGAATCCCTCATCGCCCACCAGATACCACTTTTAACAATAACAAGTTATGAATAAGAGCCGTGGTTGCCGCCCCGGCCTTGCTCCCAGTGAGTGCGCAGAAAGTGCACAAGCCGCCGCCTCAGGTAGTCCCG
>CAZFHZ010000110.1:0-10295 GCA_964519015.1 uncultured Gemmatimonadota bacterium
ACTGCCCGTCGGAGTCGGTGAGCAGCCCTTCCCAGATGGCCCCCTCCCGGGAGAGTGCCCAGATCCACATCTTCTTGCCCGGCATGTCGTCGTAGAGCGCCCAGTGGCCGAAGCCGAATCCCCGGTCGTGCCAGTACCCGCCGTAGAAATCCTCGAGAGCGCCCAGTACGAAATGCGATTTGCTCCCGCCGAAGTCGTTCTGGCGGTACCAGGAGAGATCACGGCCGGCCGCATCGACCGGCCAGGGCTCCG
Organism: uncultured Gemmatimonadota bacterium; assembly: GCA_964519015.1. Lineage (GTDB taxonomy): Bacteria > Blakebacterota > Blakebacteria > Blakebacterales > CAYUVJ01 > CAZFHZ01. The sequence goes on from CAZFHZ010000110.1 coordinate 253, forward strand.
GCACCACCTGCTCGCCGTGGGGCACGACCCGGTCACCCGGGTAGAAGAACTGCAGGTCCTCCCCGGCCGGGACCGCGTTGTTCGTCCAGACGTAGTACGACTGGCGGTAGGGGGTGGGATTGTACCAGAGGGAGCGCAGCTCGAAGAGGGCGGCCTCGGGCGGGAGCCGGATCTCCACGCACCAGCGGGTGCGGGAGGGCAGGTCGAGGGTGCCCACGAAGCAGCTCACACTGCCGTCCGGGTTCTCCCGGGTGAGGTAGTCGACCGGGGTGGCGGTGGCGGGGGTGTGCCCGACGATCCCGAAGTTGAACTCGCTCCCCCCCGACGTCCAGGGTCCCCTCAGGGCGATCTGACGGAACTTCAGCACTTCGTTCCGGTAGATGAACTCCTCGCCGGTCGACTTCTCGACCGCTCCCCACACCTTCCCTCCCACCTGGGGGAGGACCAGGACGCGCAGGTAGTCGTTCTCCAACTCCACGACCTGCCAGGAGACCGGCTCGGCCTCGGTCCGGAAGCCGTCGAAGGAGAAGTAGGGGTAGAGCTGGGGCCGGCGCACCAGGATCGGTACCGGGTCTGGATCGGAGAAGGGGTAGGTGGGGATCGTCCGGGCCGTCTCGGTGAGGTGGGCCTGTTGGGCCTGGGCCCCGACGGGAGCGAGCAGGGCGGCGGTCAGCAGGACCGCCAGAGGGATCGATCGGCGCATGGACCAGCCTCCATCCGGGATGGGTTCCTGCCTGCCGAAGGTAGCCGTCCCGGAGCGGTGGGCTCAAGGGGCTGGCCGCGGCCGGACCGGGTGGGGGTGCGTTTGCCTTCCCGGTCCCGGCGGGTGATACTGACCTCTAGTGTCCCGAGTCAGGAATTCGCATCATTTCGTTGCGCCGACAGGGTAGCAGATGCCAGACGCGGCGACGATCGCGATGCGGTGGCATCGGGGAGGAGCCGCAACGCCGCAGATGCTGCGTTGTCGGCGCAACCCTGCGGGCGGATGGGGCTTGCGGGCGATCTCTGCGTTGCTCGTCGTCAACGATGCGCAGCGGCATCGCTTCCTCCTCCCGCCTTGATCTCGCCCGCAAGGTCCATCCGCGAAACGGTGCGAATTTCTGACTCGGGACACTTGACCCATCCCGGACCCTGGAGGCTCCCGCCATGACCCGACCCCGCCCCGTGAGGATGTGCTTCTTCCTGCTGCTGGCCGTACTTCTTTCCCCGCCGGTGCCCGGTGGCGGACCTGTCCAGGCTCAGTCCCCGATCTCCCTGGCGGCCGGGACCCGCGAACTTACCTTCAGCGGGGGCTTGGCGGTGGGTCTGGTCGGCGCCTACGGCCGCTCGGCGGTCCAGCGGGACCTGCTCGCCTGGCAGCTGGCCACCGGCTCCTTCCAGGAACCGGCCGAGGGGCTCGTGGTCGGCCGTGACGAGCGGGGCCGGGAGCAGGCCTGGACGGCGGCGTCGGCCGACACGGCGGGGTGGATCCAGCACCGGGCCCTGCGCGGCGGCTACCTGTGGGTCGTGGTGGACTCGGAGCGGGCCCGGACCATGGTCCTGGAGGCGGCCGGGTACTACGTGGTGCACGTCAACGGGGAACCCCGGGGTGGGGAGAAGTACGGTTATGACTGGGTCCGCCACCCGGTCGCGCTCAAGCGGGGGCGCAACACCTTCCTCTTCCAGGGGGAGCGGGGCCGGATCCAGGCCCGGCTGACCGACCCCCCCGCCCCGGTCTTCTTCACCGGGAGCGATCTCACGAAGCCCGACCTGGTGATCGGGGAGGCCGGACCGGTCTGGATCGCGATCCGCCTGGTCAACACCACTACCGACCGCCTCACCGGGATCGAAGTGAGCGTCACAGCGGCCGACCGGCGGGCGACGGTCTGGGTGGAGGGGGGGGTGGCGCCGCTCACGACCCGGAAGGTGGCCCTCGCCCTCCCGCTGCCGGCGCCCGCCGTCGAGGGACGTGTGCCGGTCACCCTGCAGGCCCGGGCCCGGGCCGGCCGGCGCACCCTGGAGATCCCCGCCTTCGCCCTGGAGCTGGCGGCGGTGGCGCCCACCGCCCACCACTCCCGCACCTTCCTGAGCGCCATCGACGGCAGTGTGCAGTATTTCAGCGTCGCCCCCTGGACCGGGACACCCATCGCCGGGGGGTCGGGGCGACCCGCCCTGATCCTCTCCCTGCACGGGGCCGGAGTGGAGGCGATCAACCAGGCCCGCGCCTACCGGCCTAAGGAGTGGGGCTACGTGGTGGCGGCCACCAACCGCCGCCCCTACGGCTTCGACTGGGAGGACTGGGGCCGGCTCGATGCCATCGAGGTGCTCGAGGAGGCTGCCCGGCTCTTCGGCACCGATCCCGCCCGGACCTATCTGACCGGTCATTCGATGGGCGGGCACGGTACCTGGCAGGTGGGGGCCACCCTCCCCGACCTCTGGGCGGCCATCGGACCGAGCGCCGGCTGGCGCAGTTTCTCCTCCTACGGCGGCGCTCCCGTCCCCGCCCAGCCCACGCCGGTCGAAGAGATGCTCCTGCGGGCGGCCAGCCCGGGCGAGACGGTGGAGCTGGCCCGTAACTTCCTCCATTACGGGGTCTACATCCTGCACGGTGAGCGGGACGACAACGTGCCGGTCGCGCAGGCCCGGTTCATGCGGGAGCTGCTGGCCGGTTTCCATCCCGATTTCAGCTACTACGAGCGGCCGGGGGCAGGCCACTGGTGGGGGGACGAATGTGTGGACTGGGGCCCGCTCTTCGCTTTTCTGCGCTGGCACGTGCGGCCCGACGATGCGGCGGTGGACCGGATCGAGTTCTCGACCGCCGACCCGGGCATCTCCGCCCGCTCCCACTGGGTCACGCTGCTGGCCCAGGAACATCCGCTCCGCTACAGCCGGGTGCGGATCGATCGGGAGGAGTCGGGACGCGGTTTCAAGGGGACGACCGAGAACGTCCGCCGCCTCTCCCTGGAGCTCCCCGGGCTCGCGCCCCGGGACAGTGTGCGGGTGGAGCTGGACGGGACCCGGCTGGTGCTCCCGGCCGCCGGCCGGGGCGATCGACTCTTTCTGGAAAGGAATGACCAGGGTTGGCGGTCCACGGGGGCGCCCGACCCGGCCCTCAAGGGGCCGGCCCGATCCGGGGGCTTCAAGGACGCTTTCTCCAACCGGGTGGTGCTCGTCTACGGAACGAAGGGGGACGGGCGGGAGGACGCCCGCGCCTTCGCCAAGGCCCGGTTCGATGCCGAGATGTTCTGGTACCGGGGGAACAGCGGGGTGGACGTGGTGGCGGACACCGACTTCGACCCGGCCGCCGAGCCCGACCGGAACGTGGTGCTCTACGGCAACGCCGACACCAACGCGCTCTGGCGGCCGCTCCTGGGGGAGAGCCCGGTGCAGGTGCGGCGGGGAGGGGTGAGGGCGGGGGCGCGGGACTGGACGGGGGAGGACCTGGGCGCCTATCTCATCCGGCCCCGGCCGGGCAGCGCCGTCGCCTCGGTGGGGGCGGTCGCCTGGACGGGAGCGGCCGGCTGGACGGCGGCCGGCGCCGGCCAGTATTTCATCTCCGGGGCCGGCTTCCCCGACCTGCTCCTCTTCTCCGCCGCCATGCTCCGAGACGGCCCACCGGGCGTCTGCGGGGTCGGATTCTTCGGCGACGACTGGAGTCTGGAGCGAGGGGAGTTCGTCTGGTCCGGCCTCGGGCGCTGATCCGCCTCCCGGCCGGGAACGCTACAAAGATAGAGGAGGGCGACCGCGCAGGGCGCGGTAGCCGTTGACGAGCCGCAGGGCGGACTCCTCGCCCAGCAGGCGCACCAGCAGGGCGTGGACCCGCACGCGCAGCAACCGAAGGGAGAGGCCGGGGGGGAGCCGGCGCAGGCCGTGCTGGTGCTGGGCGCGCAGGACCTCGTAGACCAGGGCGGCCTTGCGCCGCAGGTCGTCGGAGAGCCCCCCCGAGCGCATCCCGGTGACCGTCACTCCTTCCAGGAAACAGGCGGAGTGCGCCAGCAGGACGCGCAGGGCGAACTCGTAGTCTCCGGCACACCGGTAGGAGGGATCGAAGTGCCCGAAACGTTCGAAGAGGTCATGCCGGTAGAAAGTGCTCGGGTTGGGGATCGGCATGTCCCAGGTCAGACCGGTGCGGGCGATCGGCCAGGGATCCCCCAGGCTGCGCAGTTCCTCTCCGGCCGTATCCACCACCCGGGTGGTGCCGTAGAGCACCGGGCAGCTCGACCCCTGCTGGACCAGGAGCGGAGCGGCCCGTTCCAACGCCTGAGCATCCCACAGGTAGTCGTCGGCACCCAGGAAGAGCACCCAATCACCGGTAACGTGCTTGAGCGCCCGGTTCCAGGCGTCGTAGACGCCGTGGTCGGGGACGGACTCCCAGTGGGTGATCCCCTCCGCGGCGCGCTCCAGGATGGCGACGGTGCCGTCGGTCGAACCCCCGTCCTGCACGATGAGTTCCCGATGCGGCCAGGACTGGGCCTGGAAGCTGGCCAGGAGCCGCTCGATCGTGGCGGCACCGTTATAGACGGCGGTGACGACCGATATCTTGGGTTGGGAATCCGGCATCGGAATGCATTATAGATAGGTTTCGTGGCTATCAGCCAACCCGATCCCCTCACCGGCCCGCCCCTGGCGCGCGCGGCGACCATCTACGTCTTCTCCTCGGGGGCGGCGGGTGCGGTCAACTTCCTCCTCCTGGTGGTCCTGACGCATCTGCTGACGAGGGCGGAGTACGGGGTGGTCGGCCTGCTCACCGCGACCATCGGGATCCTGGGGGTGATGGTGGGGCTCAACCCCCAGCTGCTCATCACCGTCCGTTTCCCGGTCCGCTCCCGCGAGCAGCTCAAGCCCCTCCTGAGTGCGATGGTCCCGGTCACGCTGGTCACCGGGCTCCTGGCATTGGGGCTCCTCGAGGGAGTCCGGGCGGTCTGGGCGGATTTCCGTCTTCCCCACTGGGTCATGCTCGCGCTGGCGGTCGCGGCCATGTTCGGAGTGGCCCTGAACAGCGGCCTGACCGTCCTGCAGATGCAGGGGCGGCCCGGCCGCTACGGGACCGTCCAGCTCGGTGGGGTGGTGCTGGGGGCCCTGGTCACCCTGCTGCTGGTGGCCGGGCTGGGTTTCGACTGGCGGGGCAAGCTGCTCGGTGACGTGATCGGACTGGTGGCCGCGGGTTTGGTGATGACGGTCTTTCTGGTCCGGTCAGGCTATCTGGGCCTCTCCTTCCGGGTCGCCCACCTCCGCGAGGTGGTCGCTTTCTCCGCGCCGCTGGTCATCCACGGCCTGGCTTTCTGGGCCATCAACGCCCAGGACCGCTTCTTCGTGACCGCGCTGGTGGGGTATGACGCCAACGGTCTCTACACCGCCGCCTACGCCTTCGGCAACATCCTGAACATCCTGCATGCCGGAGTGTTGAAGGCCTACACCCCCTTCTTCTACGAGCGGGCCCGGATCGAATCGCAGAAACCGCGCCTCGCCCGGCTGACCCTGGTCTACTTCGCCCTCTCGCTGGTCGGCTGGGGGCTCTTCGTGGCCGCCGTCCGAATGGTAGTCCCGCTCATCCTGGGTGAGGACTTCCGCTCCAGTTTCGTCTTCATCCCCTGGGTGGCCCTCGGCTACACGTTCAACGCGGTCCGCAACTTCATGGCCGGATATCTCTTCCTGGCGGAACGCACCCGGCTCATCAGCGGTCTGACCCTGGGCGCGGCGGTGTTGAACGGTATCCTGAACTACGTACTCATCCTGCGCTGGGGAGCGATCGGGGCGGCGGTCTCAACCGCGATCACCTTCGGGTTGCTGGCCGTGGTGACCGCCTGGTTCGCCGTGCGGCTCTGGCCGATGCCGTGGCGGGAGGCGTTCCGCAGGAGGGCGGGATGAACCGGAGACGACGATGACCGGACCGATCCGGAAGATGCTGCAGCGGCTGCGTTACCCCCGGACGGTGATCCTGCCGGGGCCGCATGGGCCGCTGCGTTTCCGGGTCCACAACCCGATCGAGGAGTACCGCACGGCCGGGTATGGGGGGGAGCAGGAATTCCTGGAACGCTTCATGGCCGAGCTGGTCCCCGAAGACGTGGTGTTCGATATCGGAGCCAGCATCGGACTGATGACCGTCTTCGCCGCCGCGGCCGTACCTCTCGGCCGGGTCTGCGCGTTCGAGCCCGATTCGGCGACCGCGCGGCGGCTTGCCCGGAACGTTCACCTGAACCGGCTCGCGAACGTGGAGATCGTGGGCTGGGCAGTGGGTGACCGGGAGGGACGCACCACCCTCTTCACGGATGGCCCGGGAGGGAATGCCCCGACTCTGAGACGACAGCAGGGACGCGAGGGGGCTCCCTCCGGTTCGGTGGAGGTCCCGGTCCGAACGCTCGACACGGCCCTGCGGGATGGAACACTGCCGCATCCATCGGTCCTCAAGATCGATATCGAGGGCGCGGAGCTCCTCTGTCTGCGGGGGGGGGAGGAGTTGCTCGGCGGGCGGTTCGGGCCCCGGCCGCGGCTCATCTTCCTGGAGGTCCACCCCTGCTTCCTCCCCGCTTTCGGCGCCACAATGGAGGAGGTGACCGGTCTGGTCGAAGCCCTCGGCTACCGGGTCCATTGGCGGGGAGAGCGGGGCGATCAGGTGCATTACTGCTATACTCCCTCGACGGGAGCCACCACCTGAGCAGAAAGGGGAGCGGCGATGTCTCCGCTGGGCAGATCGTCCGAATGGATCGACATCAGCGTGCCGGTCTCACCCGGAGGGACCCCCCTCTGGCCGGGGAGCACGCCGATCACCTTCGAGGCCTGGTCGAGTCTGGCGGCCGGCGACCCGGTGAACGAGACGGTGGTGCGTCTGAGTGTCCATACGGGCACCCACGTCGATGCTCCCGCCCACTTCCTCAAAGAGGGTGCCAGCGTCGAGCAGCTCGATCCCGGGGCCATGCTGGGGCCGTGCCGGGTGGCCGCCTTCCCGGGAGCGCGTACGATCACCCGCGCCCTGCTGGAGGAAGCGGGCATCCCGGAAGGGACCGAACGCCTGCTGCTCCGGACCGATAATGAGCTGCGCCGGTCCCCCCGTTTCGACGACGCCTACACCGCCCTCGAACCGGAGGCGGCCGACTGGGTGGTCGCCCGGGGCCTCCGGCTGATCGGGATCGACTACCTCTCCATCCAGTCGTTCATCGCGAGTGACGAGGTCCACCTGAGCCTGCTCGCCGCCGGGGTGGTCATCCTGGAGGGGCTCGACCTCTCCCTGGTGGAACCGGGGGATTACGAACTCATCTGCCTGCCGCTCCGGCTGATCGGGATCGAAGGCGCGCCGGCCCGGGCCATGCTCCGGCCACTGTGACGGCCCGACCGGGAAAGGAGCACTCCGAAGCGATGTCGCCCCGTTACCGTGTATTGATCACCGCCCCCTACTTCCTGCCCGTGCTCGAGCAGTACCGGGCCAGGCTGGAGGCAGAAGGGATCGAGATCATCCCCCTTCCGGTGGCCGAACGGGTGGGGGAGGAGGAGTTGCTCGCCGTTATCGGGGACATCGACGGGCTCCTCTGCGGCGACGACCAGGTCACGGAACGGGTCGTGGCGCAGGCTCATCGTCTGAAGGTGATCTCCAAGTGGGGGACCGGTATCGACTCGATCGACCAACAGGCCTGTGCGCGCCGGGGGATCACCGTGGCCAACACCCCCGACGCTTTCAGTGTCCCGGTGGCCGACACGGTCCTGGGATACACCCTCGCTTTCCTCCGCCGCCTCCCTTGGCTCGACCGCGAGATGAAGGCGGGAGCGTGGAGCAAGAGCGGCGGTACCACCCTCGCGGAATGCACCTTCGGGATCGTGGGAGTCGGCCGCATCGGCCGCCAGGTCGCCCGCCGGGTGGCCGCCTTCGGCGCCCGGCTGCTGGGCAACGATATCGTGCCCATCCCGCCGGAGGTGCTCGGGGAGACGGGTCTGAAGAGCACCGGCCTCGAGGAGTTGCTGGCCGAGAGTGACGTGGTGAGCCTGAACTGTGACCTGAACCCCACCAGCCGGGGCCTCATCGACGCCCGCCGGCTGGCACTGATGAAACCCACCGCCGTCCTGATCAACACCGCGCGCGGCCCGGTCGTGGAGGAGGGGGCGCTGATCGAGGCGCTCACCTCCGGCCGGCTCGGGGGGGCCGCCTTGGATGTCTTCGCCGAGGAGCCGCTGGCGGCCGACAGCCCGCTGCGGCGTCTGGACAACGTGCTGCTGGCCCCGCACAATGCCAACGCGAGCCCGACGGCCCGCTCCCGCGTGCATGAGAACACCGTCGCCAACCTGATCCAGGGCCTGCGCGCCCGCCACTGAAGGGCAGGGAGGGACACATGGAGAGACCGACCGTCCTCATCACCGGGGTCCTGGGCGGGATCGGGAGCGCCATCGCCGATGTCTTCAGCAGTGAGGGGTGGCAGGTGGTCGGGGTGGATGTGGCCGCCCCGCCGCCCGGGGTCGTCCCGGCGACCGACCGGCGCATCCAGGCCGACATTGCCGATCCCGCCGCGGTCACCCGCATCTTCGAGTCGATCCGGGAGACGGAGAGGCGGCTGGATGCGCTGGTCAACAACGCCGCGATCCAGATCGCCAAGCCCTTCGAGCAGACCACGCTCGAGGAGTGGGACTGGCTGATGAGCGTCAACCTGCGGGCCCCCTTCTGGTGCATCCACCAGGCGCTCCCCCTGCTCGAGGCCTCGGGTCGGGGGGCGGTGGTGAACATCAGTTCGGTGCACGCGGTGGCCACTTCCCGCCAGATCGCCGCCTACGCCGCCAGCAAGGGGGCGCTGGGGGCCCTGACCCGGGCCCTGGCCGTGGAACTGGCCGACCGGGGTATCCGGGTCAACGCGGTCCTGCCGGGGGCGGTCGACACCCCCATGCTGAGGGCCGGCTTCTCGCGGGGGCATCTGCGCGGGGAGAACCTGGAGGAACAGCTCCGGGAGTTCTACAAGCGCCAGAACCTGGGCCGGATCGCCCGACCCGAGGAGATCGCCCAGGCGGTGCTCTTCCTGGCCGACAACGAGCGCTCCGCCTTCGTGACCGGGGAGAGTCTGGTCGTGGACGGCGGGGCCACCATCCGCCTCAGCACGGAGTAGGCATGGACCTCCGCTTCGTCGCCCTGGTTCCCATGAAGGGGCACAGCGAACGCATCCCCGGGAAGAACCTGCGCCCGCTCGAGGGACGGCCCCTCTGCTTCTGGGTCCTGGAGGTCCTCAGCCGGCTCCCCGGGGTCGAGCGGATCGTGGTGGATACCGACAGCGGGGAGATCGCCGACCGCTGCCGTGAGGCCTTCGGCGTGGTCATCCACGAGCGGCCGCCCGAGCTGTGCGGGGACCTGGTGCCGATGAACCGGATCATCGCCCACGATCTCACCCGGCTGGAGGAGCACGAGCACTTCCTCCAGACCCACGCCACCAATCCACTACTGACGGTCCACACCCTGCGGCGGGCACTCGTCACCTATGCCGGGCAGCTCGACCGTCACGACTCCCTTTTCTCGGTCACCCGCCGGGCCAGCCGGTTCTGGGACGTCCAGGGCCGACCGGTCAACCACAACCCGGCCGATCTGATCCGCACCCAGGACCTCCCCCCCCTCTTCGAGGAGAACTCCTGCTTCTACCTCTTCTCCCGCGGCAGCTTCCTGGCCCGCGGTCACCGGATCGGGGAGCGCCCGGCCATGTTCGAGCTGGACTCCCGGGAGGCGGTGGATCTGGACGAACCCGCCGACTGGCACCTGGCCGAGGCGCTCCTGCGCGCTCGGGCTTCCGATCCCGCACCTTGAGATGTCAGAGGTCGCGTACACCCCCCGCCGGCGCCTGGAGATCCTGTTGCGCCGGGTCGCTTTCCGGGCGTTGTGGCTGGCCTACCGGACCGCCGGCCGTCTCGGGCGGCGCCGGCCCCCCGGTGCGGAGCCCCGCCTCGGGGTGGTGCTGCCGGCGGATGCGACCCCGGCCGAGCTGGGGGATGTGTGTAACCGGGTGGCCTGGTACCTGGGGGGTAGCCGGACAGTGAAGGGGGCTGCAGGGATCGAGCTGATCGTGCCCGGATCCCTCCTGGAGGTCGCTGCGATGGCCCCCCCG
>CAZFHZ010000111.1:0-10285 GCA_964519015.1 uncultured Gemmatimonadota bacterium
GGCCTCGATGTAGGGCCGCATCACATTTTCGACACGACACACTCGGGCAAACCGCGTAAGCTCGTCGGGACCCCCACGCTTCTCCCGTAGGTAGAGCTTCAGCGCCTCGATGGCCACATCGAGACCGAGCTTGTTCCGGTACTTGAAGCAGTCAACCACCGTCTTTGCTGCCACCGTTACCAGGTCGGGGTTTCCGAGGGGCGGAAGGTCGGCAAGCCAAGGCGTTGTCGGTAGTTCAGGAATTCTTCAATTACAGTCAGCCGGAGAGTTGGCTCTTCGGAGGGGGAGTCCGCTGCTCTACCTAGTTGAGCTAGAGGCGCTCGTGAACTCGGTTTCCAGAGAAACCATAATGGTCCGCCGCCAGCGTCTTGACAAGAGGACATAGGGCACCCGCGCCGACGCTAGACAACCATTCGAACCCTGTCCACCTGGATCGCCGGTTCGCGATCCCGGGCTTGAGCCAGGAGGGGGATTCTTCATGGGCATAGGCACTTTGGCTCCTATGTTGCCGGTTATTGTAACCGCCCAGAAACCTCGAAGATCACCTCAGGTCTTCTTTGCCTGATGCGGATTCCTGGCAGGTCGACGATCGTAGACGAGCTCCGCCCAATCCGCGAAAGCACTCAACCTTCTAAGAAGCCTCTTGGCGCTCGCGACTGAATAGAAAACTCCCTGATAAGCGACTTTGTCTTTCTCTCTCAGAATGGCCGTCAATTCCTTGAGAGCGTCTGGATCCATGCGATTCCCGAGCGCGGTCTTCAATGCATCGACAGCACGCAGGTGGTCTCCTTCTGACGATTTGATGCCACCGAAGGTGATAGAGAGCGCATCCACATAGGCGATAGCGGAATGGATACTGACGATCGCCAGGGAGTTTCCATAACTGTCACCTTCATCGGCTAGTTCTTCCAGATCCCGTGCACTCTTACGAAGGGCGCGTGCTACGGCGAAGTACTTGGCGGCTGATTCTGGGGCCATTGGTTTGCGCCTACCCCTCTTGACCATGTACCACCTCCTCAAGATACGCGCCGTAGACCCGACGGCCCTCTTCGAGGACTGATATGATGAGCGGGGAACCCTGCTCATACTGATGCGCCGCTTGATCGCTAGAGACGACTATCGGGGATAGTCGGACACCATACTGTTCGGTGAATTCCAGAGCGCTCTCATTCAATGTGTCTTCCACCGACTCAATATCTTCCTGGTCTTCCACGACTACGAAGAGATCCAGATCACTGCCGGCAGCTGCTTCTCCTCTCACAGTACTGCCGAAAATCACTGCTGCAACTACAGCCCCGGTATCTTCGAGAACCCGGGTCAAACGGTCGAGGATTTCCCCCGATCGAATGCTCTCCTCTTTGAAGAGATGTTCTAATGCATCGTGCAGTCTGTGAGTTCGACAGATCGAATACAGGTGCAGCCCGCTTGTTATCGTTCGCTCCACGACACCGAGTTGCGTTAGTTCGTCCAGTGACTGCAGCGCAATGGGAGAAACGCCTGCCCGCCGAGCTACCTCCCGACCCGATACAGGGTATGGGAGAGATAAGAGGATTCTTAGAAGACGGACTTTTGTCCTGGATCCTATAACATGATCGAGAGAATCGAAGAGCATGGGACCTCGATCGGCTGGTTTGCAATCCGAAGAATGTCATAAATATATAACTATTGTCATAATTATATGTCAACCCACACTGTGTGTCATCCCTTGCCCTTCTCCTTCGCGGCGCCACTTTCATTCAGTCTTCCGACAAATGCTGTGCGCTCCACAGCATAAGAAATGGCGCGGAGATCACGGGACTTCAGGTAGCGCTCGATGTAGATCGGGATGAAGGAGCCCAGGCGGATACGCGAAGCATCTTGACTCATAGGGAGTGCCCGTCCGGGGAGCTGCCAGGGGAATCAACGTCTGCATCTTGTTACGAGGGACAACCGGCATACTCCGGAAGCTTGATGGAATGCTACCGCCTGATCAACCGCTTGAGCCGGCTTGGGACTGTTATACTGTATTCCATATCTCGCATATTGCTTGACAGACAATATGGGAAATGTACAATACTTGCATGAAGAGTCGCCTAGGCAGAATAGAGGCCCAGTTCCTGGCCTACGCCCAGCTTCGTAGGCTTCGGACCGTCAAGGTCGGTGATCTCGGCGAGCCCCTGCAGCTTTCGCGAAAGCAGGAGCGTGAGCTGCTCGGCCGCCTCAGCCGAGCGGGCCTGATCGCCCGGGTCAGATCGGGACTCTATCTCATCCCGCCTGGTATTCCCCTGGGGGGTTCTTGGAGTCCGGACGGGATACTCGCATTGAACACATTGATGGCCGACCGGGGAGCGGCCTGTCAAATCTGTGGACCGAATGCCTTTTCACGGTACGGCTTCGACGATCAGGTCCCGAACCGGATTTACGCTTACAACGATCGAATCTCAGGCGAACGCGTTATCGGTGTCATACGACTACAGCTCATCAAGGTGAACAGCCGACGTTTGGGCGAGACGGAGCTTTCTCAAGCAGCTGATGGTGAGGAAGCGGTCTACTCAAGCAGAACGAGGACGCTGTTAGACGCAGTATACGACTGGTCCCGATTCAACAGCCTTCCCAGAGCGTATAGGTGGATCCTTGATGAACTTTCATCGGAGCGTGTAAAGCCGGAAGACCTGGTTCGAGTCACTCTACAATATGGCAATCTGGGCACAATCCGGCGGATCGGAGTGCTTTTGGAATCAGCAGACGTCTCCGATCCTCTCGTGAACATGCTGGAGAAGAACCTGAGTCCGACAACAGCTACCATACCCTGGGTCCCCTCAAGGCAGAAGCGAGGACATCTTTCCAAACGTTGGGGAGTGGTTATCAATGACGAAATCTGATTCTCCTACTCCCCCCACGATTCACAATGACGTGGACCTGTTCCGTGCCGCGCTTGCCTTCACAGCCGCTGAAAGGGGGTTTCTCCCGCACTTGATCGAGAGGGACTACTTCTGCTCTGTGATACTCAGTTTGTTGTCGCACGCGGGGGACGACCTCGTATTCCGAGGAGGAACCAGCCTATCGAAGGTGCATGCAGGGTTCTACCGACTCAGCGAGGACCTCGACTTCGTCATATCTACATCTCTCGACGCAACAAGAGGAGAACGACGTCGTCGAGTTCAGCAGCTAAAGAGACAGGTAGCCCGACTTGACGACGAACAGAACGGTGTGAAGATTATCCGGCAGTTGACCGGGGCGAATACGTCCCGACAGTACGATGCCGTTGTTGGGTACAAATCGGTCCTGGATTCCGAGATTGAAAGGATCAGGATAGAAATCGGGCTTCGGGAGCCCATTCTGGTAACTCCAGATCCCGGCTCAGCTCGAACGCTGCTGCTCAACCCCCTGACCGGCAAACCCGCCATCCCGGAGATTGCGATTCTTGTCCTTACCAGGGAAGAGACATATGCGGAGAAATTCCGAGCCGCGCTGAGCAGACGCGAGGCAGCTATCCGCGACTTTTACGACATCGACCATGCGGTCCGGAACATGGGGCTGCAGACCGAATCAGATACTTTTCTACGATTGATTAAGCGGAAGTTGTCTATGCCTGGGAATGCCCCCGTTGATGTGTCACCAGATCGCCTTTCCAGCCTACGGCGGCAAATGAAGACGGAGCTGAGGCCTGTTCTGCGAGAAGAAGACTTTGAAGCCTTCGACTTGGAGCGAGCATTCTTGACGGTATCAACGGTTGCTGAGTTACTGACTCAGCAGGAGCCGCAGTAGTAGTACGCAACAAAGATATTGGCAGGTCCGTGACGATACGGACGATGGAAGCCCCAGATCCACATCGATTGAGGCGACGTCAAATACTCCTAAAAATCGAAGGCCGAGGCCATCCGGTCGATCTGAGCGGCATTCACACCGACACGGACCGCTACATCACGCCAGGTCGTAACCGCCCGTTTGACCTCCCCGATGATGCGGCGCGCCTCGTCCGGTTCCAACTCGAAGTACGATGCTACTCCGAGAGCCAGATCGACCGAAGCCGTCCCGTCCTCGAGATCGATCGCCGTGCTCAGGATCCGTGGTCTGATATCCGTGGGTACCGGGTTCAGGTCGTACGCCGGTGCCAGCTGCCAGCCCTCGGTACCAACATACAAGAAACCGTGATTGCGCAGGTGGTCGTCCGTGTTGGCGATCAGGATATTGAACACGATCCGTCGCCACAACGCCTGCATATCCGCTCTGGGTGCGGCACCGTACTGACGCAAGGCATCCACGAATTCCAGATAGCTGTGCAGCTCGCCGTCGCGAGCCCCGAGCATGCTCATGGCCGAAAGGAAGGGGATGCGTCGCCCTTCGATCCGGTCGAAGCGACGCGACAGGAGCACGGGCCTGTCCAAGACCACTTCCATTCGCCAGTCCGGCACGGAGATGCCCGCTCTCCGCGCCAGCGTCAAAGCCACCGCTTCCCACCGGACGACGTCGATCTCATCATCCTGGTGAGGGAACTTGGCCATCGCATAATGACCGTCACAGTCCTGCAGTACGGCTTTGGGCCGCACGCCGCCCAGTGACGACCCGGGCGCCAGGAGCAATCGCAGGTCCTCGTCGCTGTCCGTATCGTTGATGACATGTTCGGCAGCGGAAAACAGGCGCGGCAGTTCGATCACGGGCGGGATGCGGATGGCGCCGGACGTCGACAGGAACGGTCCGCCCTCCTGCTGAGCGAAACGCAATGCACCCAGGCGGGCTTCATCATCGACCAATAACAGGTAATCGATCTCTCGAAGGGACCGGGGTGTCTCGCCGGCCCGCTCGGCGCGCCGTCTTTCGGCTCGACGCATGAGGGTGCGTCCCCAACGATCGGGGGCGCAGTCGCCGATGGCACCGAACAGCGATCGGTCGGCGGGGGTGTGGAAGGGCCCGGGCCCGAGCCGGAGGGCCGGTTCCAGCGCGAAGCGGCGCAGGTGTTCCAGCCAGCTCCTGTCGTACTCGAAGGTCGCACTCTCGCGGCCCCTGCGCAGGTGGGCCCACAACCGGCCCACCAGTTCCGGTGTCCCATCGAGATCCACATAAACCAGGATTTCCCTGTACATCAGTCAATCTCCTCATGGTCAGATCCTGGTGATCTCGACCGGGACGTCCGTCGGATACGCTGCGGCAGATCCTCCTCGGCCAGTTCTAAGCCCACGATGTCCTTCCCCGGATCGGCCTGATCGCCGATCCGGTCGACCAATCCCAGCACAAAGAGCACTTTCGCGTAGATGCCCAGAGAGACCCCCGGATCGCCCTTCTCCACCTTGTTCAGCGTCGTGCGGCTGATCGAGGCGCGCTCGGCCATAAGGGCAACCGGGATGCGCCGTCGTCGACGGGCATTCCGGATATCATGGCCCAACTTTCGCAACGCGCGGGCGACGGGGATTGGTAGGGATTTCATACGCTCACCGGCCTTCAGAAATAAGGACCACTATCATTGACCTAAATGAAAGTAGTGTACGTATATATGGTTTTTATGTCAACTCTCTATCCGAGCCTACTCGAGGAGCGGGACCGCTTCGCGCAGGAACCGGTGGATGTCCGCAGTATCCCATTCCACGGCTTCGGGACGAGCCCGGCGCAGGAGGAGGAAATCCCGACCGGAGGCGTGATGAAGATGCAGTACGATCACCGGATGCCGCTCCGCGTCGTTGCGCTACAGGACATGCCAGGGGTAGACCGCGGTGTCGTTCCATATCCGCTGTGTATCCCCACCGTAGACCAGGCAGGTCCCGCCGCAGTCCTCCCCGGACAGTGCCCGCCACTGGTCCAGGACCCGGCAGGCATCGGATGCCAGGGTGAGGGAAGATTTGGTCTCTATACCGACCAATCCCTTTTTGCCTTCCAGGATGAAATCGACTTCCCGCCCCCGGCTGTCCCGCCAGAAGTAGATCCCCCGGTGATCATCCCGGTGGAGATGGTTCTTCAGCAGTTCGGCGAACACGAAGGTCTCGAACACCGCCCCCCGAGCGCTATGGTGATGCAGCTGTGCAGGTTCGCGGATTCCGAGGAGGTAGCACAGTAATCCCGAGTCCAGGAAGTGCAGTTTCGGGCTCTTGATCAGACGCTTGCCGAAGTTACGGTGGTGCGGTGGGGTGCGACGGACGATGAATCCGGTCTCGAGCACCGACAACCAGCGCCGGGCCGTGGTATGGGTGATCCCGGCATCCCCGGCCAGTCCAGAGAGGTTCAGTATTTGTCCCGCACGTCCCGCGCACAGTCTCACGAACCGGTCGAAAGTATCAAGATCGCCGACGTTGAGGACCGAACGCACATCCCGCTGGATGTACGTCTCGTAATAGTTTCTCAACCAGACTTGCGGGTCGATGCCCCGGTCGTGGATCCGCGGGTAGAAGCCACGGAAGAGCACCTCGAAGAGATCGGCATCCGGCGTGGGAAGGACGGGTTCGAGGGGTCCTCCGAAGCTTTCGAGGTCGGGATGGCGGCGAGCCCCGAGTTCGGCCAGCGAAAAGGGGAGTAGATGAGTGACGGCTACTCGGCCGGCCAGGGATTGGGCGGTGCGCTCGAGCAGCAGGAAATGCTGTGAGCCGGTCAGCACGAACCGAACCCCTTCATCGACTCCGGCATCGTCGACGATACCTTGGATGTAGGAGAAGAGTCCGGGAGCATTCTGTGCCTCGTCGATGATCGCCGGACCGCGGAATCGGCTCAGGAAACCACGGGGGTCGTCGAGTGCATAGTGCCGCTCATCCGGTGCCTCGAGCGAGACATAGTCGAAGTCGGAGAAGGTCGCCCGGGCCAGGGTCGTCTTTCCCGACTGGCGCGGCCCGGTGAGCGTGATCACCGGGTAGGTCCGAGCCAGGTCCCGCATGGGTCAGGCCAGATGACGGGATATCACCTCTGGTCTCCTTTGCACAGTTTGAATACTGAATGTTCAAAACGTACACGCTGTACCTTGTGGTGTCAACCCGGTTTCGTTTGACATTCGGAAATAGTCGAATAATTAATAAGACATGAATAACACTATGTTCCGTCTCGACTATCATGGGTGTCTCGAAGTACTGCAGCGTCGGATCGAAGAACCGGCGCCGTCCCGGATCCAGTTACTGACCGGACCCCGGCAGGTCGGAAAGACGACGCTGTTGTTAGAACTGACCGGAAGTCTGGGAGATCGGGCGATCTACACGGCCGCCGACAGTCCGGAAGCCAGCCTGCCCGGTCATTGGGAGCGCATGTGGGCCAGGGTCGATGCGATGCTCAACCGGACCGAGCGAACAGTGGTCCTCCTGGACGAAGTCCACTGCCTTCCGGACTGGGCGGCCCGGCTCAAGGCCGAATGGGACCGGTTGCGGCGGACGGCGGCGAATGTTCATGTCATCGCAACCGGGTCTTCCGCCCTCGACCTGACCTGGGGTTCCCACGAGAGCTTGGCTGGACGGTTCGAACGACTCTCCCTGTCACATTGGTCGGCGGCCGCGCTGGCCGCGCGGTTCGGACTGCCGAAAGACGAGGCGGTCATGTCGGCCGTGCAGAAGGGAACCTATCCGGGGGGGATGCCACTCGTCGGGGATCCGGCGCGCTGGAAGGCCTACGTCCGCGACGCCGTCGTGGAGCCGGCCATCTCACGGGATATCCTGGAACTCGCCGATGTGCGGCGGCCCGGACTGCTCCGCCAGGTTTTCGCGGCCTGTACGGTCTCACCCGCTCAGATTCTCTCATTGCAGAAGATGCAGGGACGTCTCCGCGACCCGGGCGCGCTGGAGACGATCGCCCACTATCTGCATCTATTAGAAGAGGCGTACCTGGTAGCGGCTCTCGACAAGCACTCAGGACAGCCGCTCCGGCGCCGGGCCTCACCCCCTAAACTGGTTGTACTCAACAATGCCCTGCTGGCCGCCATGGACCCCCGGGGCATCCCCGATGCGGAGGCCGAATCTGCCCGGTTCGGCGCCTGGGTCGAGAACGCTTGCCTGGCGTATGCCTGGAACGCCGGCCAGCAGGTCCGCTACTGGCGGCGGGAGCCATTCAAAGTGGATGCTGTACTAGAAGGCTCGTGGGGTCGGTGGGCACTCAAGGTGAAGACGGGAATGGTAGAAGCGGAGGATCTGCGGGGACTGACCGAGTTCACCCGGCTCCATCCGGATTACAGTCCCCTGCTCCTCTGCGATCCCGGACAGACCGGGACCACCATCCGCTGGGGTATCCCCACCCTGAGCTGGCCGGAGTTCCTCTGGTCAGGTCCGGCGGCAGCCACCCCGCCTCAGTCGTGACGGGGGGCCGCCAACCCGCCCGTGACAGTCTCGCTGCCTTCTGTCTATCTTGTGAGGTCACGGAGCAGCCGGTCTCGAGGCGGAGGGAGCACCCTCTCGAAGTGAAGGGACGCTGATCATGCGGGTGGGAATTATCGGAACGGGATACGTAGGCCTGGTCGCCGGCGCCTGTTTCGCCGAAACCGGCAACCGGGTGGTCGGCGCCGACATCGACGCCGCCAAGATCGAGACCCTGAAGCAGGGCCTCAGCCCCATCTACGAACCGGGGCTGGAGCCCCTGCTCAAGCACAACCTGGCTGAAGGGCGCCTGCAGTTCACTACCGATGTTCCCGCCTGCATACGGCATGCCGAGGTCGTCTTTATCGCCGTGGGTACCCCGGCCGGCGAGGACGGCTCGGCCGATCTCCAGCACGTGCTGGCCGTAGCCGAGACCATCGGCGACAACATAGATGATGAGAAGGTCGTCGTCACCAAGAGCACCGTGCCCGTCGGTACCACCGAGAAGGTACGCCGCATCATCGCCGGACGGACCAGCCAGTCCTTCCAGATGGCTTTCAATCCAGAGTTCCTCAAGGAAGGGGCCGCCGTCGACGACTTCATGAGACCGGACCGGGTTATTGTGGGAGCTGATTCCGATCATGCCCGTGAACTTATCGCCGAGCTCTACGCCCCCTTCGTTCGCACCGGCAAGCCGACCCTGTTCATGGACATCCCATCGGCCGAGATCACTAAGTACGCGGCCAATACCATGCTGGCCGTGCGCATCTCGTTCATGAACCAGATCGCCGCCCTATGCGAGGCGGCCGGGGCCGACGTGGACATGGTCCGTCGCGGGCTCGGGTCCGACCCGCGCATCGGTCCCGCCTTCCTATTCCCGGGAGCGGGCTATGGTGGTTCCTGTTTCCCCAAAGACGTGCGGGCGCTGGTGCGGACCGGGCATGACTTCGGGATCGACTTGAGCCTACCCCGCACCGCCCAGGAGTGGAACGACCGGCAGAAGGAGGTCGTCTTCCAAAAGCTGATCAAGGAATTCGGCGAGGACCTGAAGGGCCGGAGAATCGCAGTCTGGGGTCTGGCCTTCAAACCCGAGACCGACGACCTGCGAGAAGCGGTCAGCCTGACGGTCATCGGCCGCCTGCTGGAGCACGGCGCACAGGTGGCTGTCCACGATCCCAGAGCGATGGAAGCGGCCCGCCGGTGGCTTCCTCAGGAAGTCGAATACGCCCACGATGAGTACGCCGCCTGTGAGGGGGCCGACGCCCTGCTCATCCTGACCGAATGGCTCCAGTACCGGCGCCCCGACTTAATACGGATCAAGTCGCTGCTCAAGCATCCGCTCATTATCGACGGGCGGAACCTCTTCGAGCGATCCAAGATGGCCGAGCTTGGCTTTACCTACCTGAGCATCGGCCGGCCGGACGTACGATGAGGATCCTGATCACAGGTGTGGCGGGTTTCCTGGGCTCCCACCTGGCCGACCGCTTCCTGGCCGATGGTCATGCGGTGGTCGGCTTGGACAATTTCCTGACCGGCAGCCCGGACAACATTGCCCACCTGATGGGGAACCCCAGTTTCCACTTCACGCGGCACGATGTAACCGAGTTCATTTATGTGGCCGGCGAACTGGACGGAGTGCTTCATTTCGCCTCTCCGGCCAGCCCGGTCGACTACCTGAAACTCCCCATCCAGACCCTGAAGGTCGGCTCGCTCGGCACCCACAAGGCCCTGGGACTGGCCCTGGCCAAACGGGCCCGTTTCATGCTGGCCTCTACTTCCGAGGTCTACGGCGACCCGCAGGTCCACCCCCAGCCGGAGTCCTACTGGGGCCACGTGAACCCGGTCGGCCCGCGCGGCGTCTACGACGAGGCTAAACGTTTCGCCGAGGCGCTGACCATGGCCTACCACCGCTATCACGGCCTGGAGGTTCGGATCGCGCGCATCTTCAACACCTACGGTCCGCGCATGCGGTTGGATGACGGCCGGGTGGTTTCCAACTTCCTGGTGCAGGCCCTTAAAGGGGAACCGCTCACTGTCTATGGCGATGGAGAGCA
>CAZFHZ010000112.1:0-10229 GCA_964519015.1 uncultured Gemmatimonadota bacterium
ACGTCGCCCTGCCCGAGCAGGAGGCCTTCGACATCGAGTACTGGGCGCTCGAGGAAGCCAAGCTGCGCCGGATGCCTCCCGAGCAGGAGTTCGCGCGCCGGGTCGTGGTGGTGGCCGGGGCGGGAAGCGGGATCGGCCGTGAAGCGAGTCTCCGACTCGCCTCGGAGGGAGCCCAACTGGTCTGCGCCGACCGGGACGAGCCGGCCGCCCGGGTGACCGCGGAGGAGGTCACGGGACGCTTTGGCTCCGGCATCGGGGTGGCCGGCACCGGGATCTCCGGCTGCGGGCCGGCCATCGGCCTCGGCGTAGACATCACCGACCGGGCGAGTGTGCGGGCCCTGGTCGCCCGCGCCGTTCTGGCCTACGGCGGGGTGGACGACCTGGTGGTCACCGCGGGGGTCTACCCGTCCCCCGATCGGGAGGGACGGGTGGAGGATGCCGCCTGGCGGCAGGCCTTCGAGGTCAACGCCTTCGGCGGCTGGCTGCTCTGCGACGAGCTGCGCCCGCTCTGGGCGGCCCAAGGTCTGGACGGCGCGGTGGTGCTGACTACCAGCGTCAACGCGGTGGTGGCCAAGCGGGGGAGCCCGGCCTACGACGCCTCGAAGGCAGCCGCCCAGCACCTGGTCCGGGAACTGGCCGTGGAACTGGCCCCGCAGGTGCGGGTCAACGCCGTGGCCCCGGCCACGGTGGTGGCCGGCTCGGGGATGTTCCCGCGCGAGCGGGTGATCGCTTCCCTGGCCAAGTACGGACTCCCCTTCTCCGAGGAGGAATCCGACGAGGTGCTCCGCGACCGGCTGGCCGTCTTCTACGCCGGGCGGACCCTGCTGCGAGCCCCGATCACGCCGGCCCACCAGGCCGAGGCGGTGCGTTTCCTGCTCGGCCGCTCCGCAGCCCGGACCACCGGCCAGGTGCTGACCGTGGACGGCGGGCTCCCCGAGGCCTTCCTGCGGTGAGCGGCTATGGTATAATTCCCGTGCTAAGGAGAGGAGGTGTCCATGCCGGAAGAGTTCAAGCCGGGCTGTGCCCGTCCGACGGGAGGCCTTGTGGGCGGGGAGCCAGCCTCCGCCGGCACCGAGGAATCCAAACAGGAATCCAAAACCGAAGATAAAGCGAGGAGTGCCATGGTCCAGGTCGGAAAGAAGGCACCGGACTTCACCGCCCCGGCCTATCATCAGGGCAAATTTGTCAACGTGACGCTGAGCGAATACCTGGGGAAGTGGACCCTGCTCTGCTTCTACCCGGGAGATTTCACCTTCGTCTGAGCGACGGAGATCTCGGCGGTCGCCGAGAAATTCCCCGAGTTCCAGAAGCTCGACGTCAACATCCTATCCATGAGCATCGATTCCGTGTTCGTCCACAAGATGTGGGATGAGCACGAACTCTCGAAGATGGTCGAGGGCGGCATCCCCTTCCCGATGCTCTCCGACACGGGGGGCAGGGTCGGGACCGCCTACGGCGTCTACGATGCCGATGCCGGGGTGGAAACCCGCGGCCGCTTCATCATCGATCCGGACGGGATCATCCAGGGCTACGAGGTGCTCACTCCTCCGGTGGGGCGCAACGTCGCCGAGAGCCTGCGGCAGGTGCAGGCCTTCCAACTCGTCCGGGCGACCAAGGGGAGTGAGGCCACCCCCTCGGGGTGGAGACCCGGCAAGCCGACGCTGAAGCCCGGTCCCGACCTGGTCGGTAAGGTTTGGCAGGTCTGGAAGACCTCGCAGGCCTTCGAGGACTGACCACCGCCGGGCGGTGAAGCAGGCGCTATCCCGGCAGCCGGTGCGGCAGCCCCGGCCGGGCCTGCTCAGCGGCCGATCCGGCAGATCGCCCCGTCCGACCGGGTGGCGCTGTCATCGCGCCCCCCCCAGATGAGGAGCCGGTCCCCGAACAGGAGCGAGACGTGATAGTCCCGCCCGCTGATCGGGGCGGGCGCCATCGGGGTCCACCTCCTGGTGGCGAGGTCGTAGACGGCACTGCAGTCATGACACCAGACGATAAGCCGGTCCCCCTGGAGGGTCGGGGGTGTGGGGTTGTAGCCGAAGATGCCGTACGTCCGGAGGCGGCGGGCCTGATCGCTTGCCAGCGGGGCTTCGGGGATCGTCTCCCAGGTGTCCGTCCGCGGATCGTAGATAGCGCCGTCGAAGTAGAAGAACTTCATTTCGTCGCCGGCCGGACCCATGCCTCCCCAGATGACGACCTTCTCCCCCCAGGCGAACGCCCGGGGTGCCCAGCGGGGTCCCAGCGGCGACTCGGACATCTTCTTCCAGGAGTTCGCCTCGATATCGTAGATGGCGCCGTCGGAACGGCTCGTCCCCGTGTGGGCCTCCACCGGTCCGTCACAGCCCCCCCAGATGACCAGATGCCGCCCCACGAGCACGGACGCCGGCCAGTTCCGGCGTTCGATGGGAGCGGCGGACATCTCCTTCCAGCGATCGGTGTCCGTGTCGTAGACCGCGCCGTATTGCGCCGCGTTTTCTGAGTTCGGGCACCCCCAGACAATGAACGTGTGCCCGTAGAAGAGCGGCGGCCAGCCGTCGATCGCCTTCAAGGAGGGCGGGGGGGAGGCCATCTTCTGCCAGGTATCCCGGGCGAGGTCGTAGAGCCCTCCGACCGGATTCAATTCCCTGGTCCGTCCGATGCCCCAGACCAGGAGCCGGGTACCGATGATCCCTGACGTGTACGGTTCCATCCCCAGTGTGATCGGGGCATCCGCGATCTTCCGCCAGGTGTCCCTCTCGACATCGTAGATGGCGCCGAGGGGATTGTCCTCTCCTCCCCAGATGATGACCTGATGGTCCGTCGCGACCATGGTGAAGTGTTCCCGCCCTTCGATGGGCGCGGGTGCCATCTTCTTCCAGACGTCCGTGTCGATATCGTACACGGCGCCGTCACTGACGGGTTGTTCGGCGGTGTCGCCCCCCACTTCCCCGCCCCAGACCACCAGCCGGTTCCCCGCTGCCACGGCGCCGATCGTGCTTCGGAACCGTACCGGGGCCTCCGAGGCCATCTTCTTCCAGGATCCGGACGAACCCGTTCTCTGCGGCTCCCGGAGACCGGAGGAGAACGAGACGACGAGGAGCAGCACGGCCGTCAGAATAGTGTTCATCGGTCCTCCCCTCCATCCGGCTGCCCAGCGGTGACTCCCAGATAACCGGAGGACAGCGTACATCCGTTCCGGCTGCCGGCACCATATCCTTGATTCGGACTGTCATCGGACTGTCATGGAAACTCCGGCGACCGCCGCCGCGTAGGAAGAGTATGGTTCAATAGCTGGTCAGTGCCGCCGTTCAAAGATCCTGGTTCGCATCGATCATGATCGTGTGGGGGGATGCAGGCCTGAAGGGTCCGAAACCCGAAGGGGTCGGCCATGGGTAGCCTCCTAAACGATCTCCGTTACACGTTCCGTTCCCTGCAGCACCATCCCGGTTTCGCCCTCGTGGCCGTCTTCTCCCTGGCCATCGGGATCGGCGTGAACACGGCCATCTTCAGCGTCTACCGGACGATCTTCCGCCCCGATCCGGGGGTCAAGGATGTCGAGGAGCTCGTCCAGGTCTCCGGGTACGACATCAACGACCTGCAGGGCTCCTACCCCGAGTACCTCGACTACCGCGCCCAGACGAAGGACATCTTCGAGGACCTGATCGCCTACGTCCCCTATCTCGCTCTGGTCGATCTGGGCGGGACGAGCGAGGTCGTCTTCTTCGAGGAGGTTACCGGGAACTACTTCGAGATGCTCGGCGTGGAGCCGGCCCTGGGCCGGGTCTTCATCGAGGAGGAAGACGACACGCCCGAGTCAGAACCGGTCGTGGTGCTCAGTCATGCCACCTGGCAGACCCGGTACGGCGGCGATCCGGGGATCATCGGACGGACCATCAAGATGAACGGCCACTCCTTCACGGTGATCGGAGTGGCGCCCCCCGATTTCCCGGGCATGTATCCCTTCACCGTCGCCTGCTGGACCCCGATCAACCAGTACGGCCTCTTCACAGATGTCGGCGACGAGTTGGCCCGGAGGAAGAGCGGGGCCAGCTGCTATATGAAGGGTCGGTTGAAGGAGGGGGTCAGCCTCGGGCAGGCCCGGCAGGCCATCAGCGTCATCCGGGCACGGCTCGCCGAGGAATACCCCGACGTCTACCGGGGCCGGATGACGGGTGAGCTCGTCTATCCCGCGCGCGAGGTCGTGGTCGTGCCCGAGATCGACCAGCCAATCCGCCTGCTCAGCTGGTTTTTAATGGGACTGGTGGGGCTCGTGCTCGTGATCGCCTGCACGAACCTGGCCAGCATCCTGCTGGCCCGGGCCTCCGCTCGACAGCGGGAGATCGGGATCCGCCTGGCCATCGGAGCCGGGCGCTGGCGTCTGATCCGGCAACTGCTCAACGAGAGTGTCACCCTGGCCCTTCTGGGCGGCCTGGTCGGTGTCCCGATCGCGTATGGCCTGATCCGTCTGCTGGTCGCCGTCCGCCCCCCCCTGCCGCTGCCCGTTAACCTGGAGTTCGGAGTGAGCGGCGAAGCGCTCCTCTTCACGCTCGGATTGTCCGTCCTCACCGGGATCCTCTTCGGACTGCTCCCGGCCCGTCAGGCGACCCATCCCCGGATCGTCCAGACGCTGAGGGGGAACGCGCCGGCCTTCGGGACCCGCCGGCGGTTCGGATGGAAGAACACCCTCATCGTCGCCCAGGTGGCGGTCTCGACCGTCCTGCTGCTCTGTGCCGGGCTGCTGATGAGGAGTCTGACCAACGCCACGGCGATCGATCCCGGGTTCGAGCTCAGGCGTGGCGTGATCTTCGACCTGGCCTTCGAGTTCGGAGACTTCAGTGACGAGCGCGCGGTCGGGCTCGTGCGGGACGCAAGGGAGCGCTTCGGCACCCTGCCGGGGGTCGAACGGGTCGGGGTGGCCGAGCGGATCCCGCTCAACTTCTCCTATAGTAATGACAACGTGTTACCGCTCGATTCCGCCGCCGAGGTCGGGGAGCGCGGGATCGCGGCGGGCCTCTCGGACGCCGACCCCGATTTCTTCCGGGCCATGGGCATCCCCCTGCGGCGCGGGCGGTTCTTCGACGAGCGTGACGCCAGGGGGACGCCGGAGGTGGCCGTCGTCAACGAGACCTTCGCCGAACGCTTCTGGCCGGGCCAGGATCCGATCGGCCGGCAGTTCCACACCTTCTACCGGAAGCGTCTCTACACGATCGTCGGGGTGGTCAAGGACGGGAAGTACCGCACCCTCGGCGAGCGGCAGCAGCCCTTCTTCTGGGGATCCCTCGACCAGCGGACCTTCCACCAGGAGACCGTCACCTTCGTCGTCCGGACCTCTCTGCCGGAGCGCGACGTGATCCCCCTCTTGCGACAGGAAGCCCGGGCGCTCGACCCCGATCTTCCGCTCTTCGATCTGAAGACCGTCAGCCAGTTCCGGGGGATGACCCTCTTCATCCCCCGTCTGGTCGGGGCCATCTCCTCTGCACTCGGCCTTTTCGCCCTCGTCCTCGGAACGACGGGTCTCTACGGGATCATCGCTTTCGAGGTGTCACGCCGGACCCGGGAGGTCGGGGTCCGCATGGCGCTGGGAGCCCGGCGGCGGGCCGTGCTCACCTTGATCCTCGGGAACGGCCTCCGGCTGGTGCTGGCGGGACTGCTGATCGGGGTGCCCGTGGCCGCCCTGGCCGCCCGGGGATTGACGGCCCTGCTGTACGGGATCGCCCCCCTCGATCCGGTCACCTTCCTGGGAGTCCCGATGCTGCTGATCGGGGTGACGGTCGCGGCCACCCTGACGCCGGCCCTCCGGGCGGCCCGGATCCATCCCATCGAGGCCCTGCGTCACGAATAAGGAAGGGCGCGGCTCCCTGGAACCGCGGTCGGAGTTGGGCTATCGTGGCGGCGTGCCCCCACCTTGGCCGACCGGGAGGTGGAATATGCCCCGCGCCCCTCTGACCCTCTGTGTGGTGCTCCTCGCTATCATCCCGGCCTGCGGAAGAGGCCGGACCCGCTCCGGCCTCCGACCCGCCGGCCTGCGCTGCGAATACCGGGTCGATCCCGCCGGCCTCGACGTCCTGAAGCCACGCCTCAGCTGGGTCCTGGAGGCGGCGGAATCGATCGATCCTTTCAAGGAACGCGGATTGCGACAGACCGCTTACCGCGTCCTGGTCGCCACCACCCCGCAGGCGCTGGAACGGGAGGAAGGGGACCTCTGGGACAGTGGCCGGGTGGCCTCCGACCGGCAGAACCAGATCGAATACGCTGGACGGCTGCTCGGCTCCCGCCAGCGGTGCTGGTGGAAGGTGCGGATCTGGGATGGAACCGGGGAGCCGTCCGCCTGGAGCGCGCCCACCGGCTGGTCCATGGGCCTGCTCGCCCCCACCGACTGGTCCGCGCAGTGGATCGGGCTGCCCGGGGCGGCACCCCTCCCTCCGCCCCCATCGGAGGCGGCGGCGCGGAGAAGGCCGTCCCGGGAGCCGCGTCCGCCGCAGCCGGCGGCGATGTTCCGAAAGACCTTCGAGGTCCCCGGGGAGGTCACCCGGGCCGTGCTCCACGCGACCGCGCGCGGGGTATACGAAGTGCATCTCAACGGGGAGAAGGTCGGAGACCACATCCTGGCCCCGGAATGGACGGAGTACGACCGGCGGGTCCAATACCAGACCTACGACGTGACCGGGCTGCTGCGCCGGGGTCCGAACGCGGTCGGGGCCCTGCTGGGGGAGGGCTGGTTCGCCGGGCGGCTGGGCTGGGAGGACTGGCCCGACACCTACGGCCCCTATCCCCAGCTCCTGGTGCAGCTCGAGGTCGAGCTCACCGACGGCCGGCGGGTCGTAGTGACCACCGACGGCTCCTGGTCGGGCACCCTGGAGGGGCCGATCCGTTCCTCCGGCATCTACGACGGGGAGACCGTCGACGCCCGGCGCCGGATGCCCGGCTGGGACGCTCCCGGTTTCGATGAACGGGAGTGGGGAAGCGTGACGGTCACCCCCCGCGACGCCACGCCGCTGGTCTGGCAGAGGAGCGAACCGGTCGGCATCTTCACCGAACTCCAGCCGGTGACCCTCAACCGGCCGCGGCCGGGCAACTTCGTCTACGACCTCGGCCAGAACATGGTGGGCTGGTGCCGGTTCCGGGTGTGGGGACCGGCCGGGACCACGGTGACGCTGCGGCACGCCGAGATGCTCAATCCCGACGGCACCATCTACACCGATAATCTGAGAGGCGCGAAGGCTACCGACACCTACATCCTGGCCGGTACCGGCGACGAGGTCTTCGAGCCCCGTTTCACCTATCACGGTTTCCGCTACGTGGAGGTCACCGGCCTGCCCGAACCTCCCCGCCGCGAGGACCTCACCGGACTCCCCTTCTGTACCCGGTCGGAGGAGGTCGGCCGGTTCGAGAGCTCGAGCGAGCTCCTCGACGCCCTCATGCGGAACATCGGCTGGGGGCTGCGCGGCAACCTGACCGGGGTCCCCACCGACTGCCCGCAGCGGGACGAGCGGCTGGGCTGGACGGGGGACATCCTGGCCTTCTCCCAGACGGCCGTCTTCACCCGGGACATGGCGGCCCTTTTCACCAAGTTCTGCCAGGACCTGCGGGACGGGCAGCTCGCCGACGGCCGCTTCCCCGACTTCGCCCCCCGCGGCCCGGTGCACCGTTCGGAGGGGTTCGCCGGGGCGCCGGCCTGGGGGGATGCGGGCGTCGTCCTCCCCTGGCGCATGTACGTCGATTACGGGGACGTCCGCCTGCTCGAGGAGCACTACGAGGCCGCCCGCCGCTGGATCGACTGGATCGGTGCGAACAACCCGGACCATCTCTGGGTCCACCGGCGCGGGAACGACTACGGCGACTGGGTCAACGGCGACTCGGTCCGGCTGGAGGATTTCCCCAGGCAGGGGAACAACGTCCCGAAGGAGGTCTTCGCCACCGCCTTCTGGGTCCAGTCCACCGCCCTGGTGGCGAAGATGGCCCGGGTCCTGGGACGGGCGGAGGAGGCCCGGCGGTACGAGGAGCTGGCGGAGCGGATCCGGCAGGCCTTCGTGGCCGCTTACCTCGGCGAAGACGGCCTCCTCCGGGGCGACACCCAGGGGGGGTACGCCCTGGCCCTCGACCTGGGCCTGGTGGCGGAGAGCGATCCCGCCGCCGGTGGGGCAGGGGGGCTCCGGGAGGCGATGCTCCGCCGCCTGGAGGGCGCCCTCGCGCGATACAACGGCCACCTCTCAACCGGCTTCCATACCGCCTACCGGGCGCTGCGGGTGCTCACCGAGGGCGGCCGGCATGAGGAGGCCCTCCGGCTCCTCCTCCTTACTACCCCTCCCTCCTGGGGCTACATGGTGGCGCAGGGGGCCACCACGATGTGGGAGCTCTGGGACGGATACGTGGCCGGCCGGGGCTTCGGTGATCCCGGGATGAACTCCTTCAACCACTACATGTTCGGTTCGGTCGGGGAGTGGATCTGGCAGTACCTGGTAGGGATCTATCCGGATGAAGGGCAGCCCGGGTTCGGAGGATTCCGGATCGAGCCGAAGCCCGGTCCGGGGCTCGAGCGGGTACACGGTACCTACCGCTCGATCCGCGGCCCGATCGAGGTCGACTGGCGAACCGAAGGGGATCGCCTGATCCTGGAGCTGGCCGTGCCGCCCAACACCTCGGCCCAGGTGACCCTTCCCCCCGTCCCGGCCGGCGCGGATATCGTCCGTGAGAGCGGATCGCCCCTGACGGAGGCGGCCGGGATCCGGGAGGTGGCCGCCCGGCCGGATCCCCGGACCGGTGGTGTGGTCATCACCTTCCTGGCCGGGTCGGGCCGTTACCGCTTCACCCTGCCGCTGACCCCCACCGGGGCGGGACGCTGAGCATGGAGCCGGCCGCGCGGAAGGGGGTAGCGGGGCGCCTGGACGCCCTCTACGAGTACGACCGGGAGCCGGTCTCCCCGGAGCGGTGGTGCGGCGGGGGCTACTTCGCGGCCTCCTTCGCCGGCGAGCACGTGGCCGCCACCGAGTTCGTGATCGGGGCCATGTTCGTGACCTGGGGGGCGGGGATCTTCGATATCGTGGTCGGGCTCGCCCTGGGGAACCTGCTGGCGGTGCTGAGCTGGGCGCTGGTGTGCGCCCCGATCGCGGTCGAGACTCGGCTGACCCTCTACTGGTACCTGCGCCGGATCGGCGGCCCCTACCTCGCCGCGGGCTACAACCTGCTCAACGCGGTCCTCTTCTGCGTGTTGGCCGGCTGCATGATCACCGTCTCGGCCTCGGCCGTGCGCATCCCCTTCGGGATCCCCGAGCAGGTGCAGTGGTACCCCACGCACGCCGGGTTCGTCCTGGTGGTGCTGCTGGTGGGCGCGGTGGTGGTGGCCCTGGCGATCTCGGGCTTCCGGCGGCTGGCCGCCTTCGCCCAGGTCTGCTCCCCCTGGATGCTGGCGATGTTCCTGGCCGGGTTCCTGGTCATGATCCCTCCGCTGGCGCAGGCCGCGGGGGTGGGGGAGGTGAGGACGCTCCGGCAGTTGTGGGAGGTGGGGGAGCGGGTCGTCTGGGTGGGGCACACCCCGGACGGCGGCCCTCCCCAGATCGGCTTCTGGCACGTGGCCGCCTTCGCCTGGATCTGCAACCTGGCCATGCACCTGGGGCTGTCCGACCTGGCCCTCTTCCGCTTCGCCCGCCGGAAGGGGTACGGCTTCTACTCCGCCTTCGGCATGTTCCTCGGGCACTACCTGGCCTGGATCTGGGCCGGGGTGATGGGCGCAGGGGCGGCGCTCGCCCTCGGCAAGCCCCTCACGGCGCTCGACTCGGGGGCGGTGGCCTTCCAGGCCCTGGGGGCTGCGGGGGCCCTCGCCGTCGTGGTGGCCGGCTGGACGACCTCCAACCCGACCCTCTACCGGGCCGGGCTGGCCCTGCAGGCGGTCACCCCCGACTGGCCCCGCTGGCGCGTGACCCTGGTCGCGGGAGCGGTCACCACCCTGGTGGCCTGCCTCCCCTTCGTGTTCACCCGGCTGCTGGATTTCGTGGGGATCTACGGCCTGCTCCTGGCCCCGGCCGGCGCCATCGTGGTCACCGAACACTGGCTCTTCCCCCGGATCGGTCTGCGGCGCTACTGGGCCGAATCACGCGGGCTGGCGCTGAACGGACCGGCGCTGGCGGCCTGGGGGATCGGCATCGCACTGGCCCTCGGGCTGCTGCTGGGGGGTGTGCTCCACCTCTTCTTCCTCTTCCTGCCGGTCTACCTGGTCACCTCTCTTCTTTACGTGCTGTTCGCCTGGTGGGCGGGGGCCG
>CAZFHZ010000113.1:0-10140 GCA_964519015.1 uncultured Gemmatimonadota bacterium
CGACCGCATCGGCCGGCGTCGACTCATCGTCCTCGGGATGGCGCTGGTGGTGCCTCTGGGGGTGCTCCAGGGGTACGCCTCTACGACCTTCCTGTTGGCCCTCGACCGGTTCCTGCTGGGTATCGCCACGGCGATGGTGGTGGCACCCAGCTACGCCATGGTGGCCGATCTGGGCATCCCCGGCCTGCTCGTGCGTCAGATGAGCATGATGACCATGTCGTTCGGGCTGGGCGTGGCGATCGGTCCCCTGATCAGCGGGACGCTGGCCGGGGTCTTCGGTTTCGAGGTCCCCTTCCTGGTGGGGGGCGGGCTCTGCCTGACGGTCTTCACCCTCCAGCTCCTCTACCTCAGGGAGACGGTGATCCCCGGACAGGCCGTCCGGGCCACCTGAGACTCGCTCCCCGGGGTTCTCGATCCGGGGACGGGCTGCGATCTCATTCGGGTGCAACGGACCGCCCGCAGGGACGTATCAGGATGGGGACAGAGGTTCAGGAGAGGGGGGTGGCTTGCGGCACGTCGGTCCCCCATGTTGATTGAATGATAGTGCCCATCCGCTCGCTCCTCCCGTATGCCCGGGAGGGTGGCCGTCCCGGAGTCGGCCCGATCCGATGATCTACCGTCGATCCCATATCCTGCTCCTGAGCCTGCTCCTGCCGCTGGCGGCGGGAGGGTGCTCGGTCCGGCGCATGGCGGTCGGAGTGGTGGCCGACGCGCTCTCCGGGGAAGGGGCGGGTTCCTACCAGACGGACGATGATCCCGAGCTGGTCGGGGAGGCGCTCCCCTTCAGCCTCAAACTGATGGAGTCGATCTTGCGCGAGGCTCCGGAGCACCGGGGACTGCTGGTGGCCACTGCCTCCGGTTTCGTCCAGTACGCCCACGGCTGGGTGCTCCGGCCGGCCGAGCAGCTCGAGGCGAGCGACCTGCCGAAGGCCCGGGAAGGACGAGCCCGGGCGAACCGTCTCTTCCTGCGGGCGCTCGACTACGGACGACGGGCGCTCGAAGTGGGACGGCCCGGTTTTGCCGGGGAACTCTTTCAGGAGCCCGAGCGGGCGGTCACCCGGCTGGAGCGGGAGGATGTGCCGGCCATGTACTGGACGGCGGCCGCCCTCGGTTCGGCCATCGGCACCGCCAAGGACGACATGTCCCTGGTGGCCGACCTGCCGGTGGTCGCCGCCCTGACCGGCCGGGCGCTCCAGCTCGATGAGGCCTGGGGGGACGGGGCCCTGCACGAGCTGGCGATCACCCTGGAGAACGGCCGGCCGGACGGTCCCGACAGCGGGGTGCCCGCCGCCGAGCGGCACTTCGAACGGGCGGAGATCCTGGCCGAGGGGCGCAGCATCAGTCATCTGGTGACCATGGCCGAGACGATCTGCGTGCGGACCCAGGACCGGGCACGCTTCCAGGCCCTCCTGGAGCGGGCGCTGGCCTTCGACGTGGACTCCTGCCCGGAGACCCGGCTGGCCGGTCTGCTCGCCCAGGAGCGGGCGCGCTGGCTGCTCGGCCGCATAGACGAGCTCTTCTTCATGAGAGAGGGAGTCACCGATGGGCGGTATCCGACGTAGCGTGGGGGCGGGGGTGATGGTGGTAGCGTTCCTCTGCCCGGGAGCGGCCCCTGCGGTCCGGGCGCAGCGCCCGATCACGGTGAAACTGGCCACCCTTGCACCTAACGGGTCAGCCTGGCACGAACAGCTCAAGGACCTGGCCGCGCAGTGGTCCCAGGCGAGCGGCGGCCGGGTGGTGCTGCGCATTTATCCGGACGGGGTGGCCGGGGATGAACCGGATGTGATCCGCAAGATCCGGATCGGTCAGCTCCAGGCCGGTTCGCTGACCAACGCCGGCGGCCTCTCCCGGATCAACCCGGCCGTCTTCGCTCTCTCAATCCCCATGAACGCGACCACCTGGGAGGCCCACCTGCGGGTGCGGGAGGCGCTCGAACCGAGGCTGGAGGCGCTGCTGGCCGAGGACGGGTTCATCGTGCTCAACTGGGGGGATGTGGGCTGGGCCCGATTCTTCCTGCCGGCTCCCGACCCATCGGTCGAGACGGTCAAGAAGTACAAGATGTTCACCTGGGTGGGGGACCCCACGGCCGAGCTGTGGCAGCGGGCCGGCTTCCGCCTGGTACCGCTTCAGACCACCGACATCCTGACGGCGCTGCAGACCCGGCTGATCGACGCCTTCTCGACGACGCCGCTGGTCGCCCTGTCCAGCCAGTGGTTCCCCTTCGCCCCCTACATGGTCGAGATGCCCTGGGCCCCCCTGGTCGGGGCCACCATCATCGATCGGAAGGTATGGGAGCAGATCCCGGAGGACCTCCGGCCGCGCCTGATGGCGATCGCGCGAGCGTTCGGAGATGTGCTCCAGGAAGAGGTCCTGCGCATGGAGGAGGCCGCCATCAAGGCCATGCAGGAGCGTGGACTCACCATCGTCCGTCCGACCGACGAACAGCGCACGGCCTGGCGCGATGCGCTCCGGGCCGGTTACCCGCAGGTCCGCGGCACCCTCATCCCGGCCGACCTCTTCGACGAGGCACTGAGAGCCGCCATCGGCGGCCGCTGACGTGGGCGCCCCCGACACCTTCATCCCAACCGACGGTATGGGGAAGGTCCCCCGGGGGATCGGAGCCCGGGTGTCCGCGGTCCTGTCCGTCATCGGCCTGACGGCGATGGTGCTCATACCCCTGGCCGAATCGCTCGGCCGGCGCACCGGCTGGTTCTTCATCCCGGGGGCCGCCCTCTGGGTCCAGCACCTGACCCTCTGGATCGGGCTGCTGGGCGCCATCCTGGCCTCCTATGGAGGCCGGCACCTCTCGATCGCCATGGCCGGGTTGATCCGCCACCAACGGGTGCGCTCGGTCCTGGAACTCCTCTCCACCTCCGGGACGGTGGGCATCCTGCTGGTCCTGGTCTGGGCCTCGAGCCATCTGGTGCTCAGCCAGACAGCGAGTCCGGAGACGATTGGTGGCTGGTTCCCGGTCTGGGCGGCCCAATTGGCCATGCCGCTGGCCTTCCTGATGATGGCCATCGGCCGGCTTTTCCGGACCTGGAGCGGGCTGAAACCCTTCCTGCTGGCTGTCGGACTGGCCCTGCTGCTGGGTCCCGCCCTCGCCCTGGTGCCGGAGATGCTCCGCGGTTGGTTCGCCCTGCCGGGGATCGTGCTGATCGTCCTGCTGGCTATCGTCGGGATGCCCCTCTATGCCGTGCTGGGCGGAGCGGGGCTGCTCCTCTTCTACGCCGGGGGGGTGACCACGGCGGCGGTGCCGGCCGAGACCTACCGCATCGTTACCCAGCCGGTGCTTCCCAGCATCCCCCTCTTCGCCCTGGCCGGAGTGGTCCTGGCTTCCGGGGGTGCCCCCCGGCGGCTCATCCGGCTCGTCCAGGCCTGGACCGGCTGGCTGCCCGGCGGGGCGGCCATCGCCACCGTGGTGGGCTGCGCCGCCTTCACCGCCATGACCGGCGCTTCCGGGGTGACCATATTGGCGCTCGGGGCGCTCCTCTTCCCCGTGCTGATGGCAGCCCACCGCGATGAACGCTTCAGCCTGGGGCTGCTGACCGCCTCCGGTTCGATCGGGCTGCTCTTCCCACCGAGCCTGCCGGTCATCCTCTACGGTGTCTACGGCCGGGTGGCCATCGACCGGCTCTTCGTGGCCGCGCTGGTCCCCGGGCTGCTCCTGCTGCTGGTGGTCATCCTCTACAGCCTGTTCGCGGTACGCTCCCCCGGCCGGGTGAGCCCACGGTTCGAGCTGCGGGAGGCGCTGGCCGCCACCGTGGGCGCCTGGGCGGACCTGCTGCTCCCCGTGCTGGTACTGGTCGGGCTCTTCGGCGGGTTCATGACCCTGGTCGAAGTGGCCGCCCTGGCCGCCCTCTGGGCGCTGGTGCTGGAGACGGTCATCCACCGGGAACTCGACCTGTGCCGGCGCCTGCCCGGAGCCATGGTGGAGACCGCGCTGCTGGTGGGGGCCCTGCTGGCCGTACTGGGGCTGGCGCTCGGCCTGGTGGCCTGGCTGGTGGACGCTCAGGTGCCGCTGGCCGTGGCCGACTGGGTCACCGCCCATATCGGCTCGAAGTTCCTCTTCCTGCTGATCCTGAACGCGCTGCTGCTGGTCGTCGGGGCCCTGATGGACATCTTCTCGGCCATCGTGATCACCGTCCCGCTGATCCTGCCGGCCGCCCAGGCCTTCGGGATCGACCTGGCCCACCTGGGGGTAATCTTCCTGGCCAACCTGGAGCTGGGGCACCTGACCCCGCCGGTGGGGATGAACCTCTTCCTGGCTTCGCTGCGGTTTGAGAAGCCGATCGTGGAGGTTCTGAAGGCCTCAGTCCCCTTCCTGCTCATCTTCGCGGTCTGGGTCCTGCTGGTCACCTACCTGCCGGTCCTCTCGGTCGGGGTGGCGGACCTGCTGATGCATTGAGCAGGCGGCCGACCGCCGGGGCGACCATGATGAGCAGTTCGGCCTGCGGGCGCCGGGCCGTCTCCACCACCGCCTGGAGGGCGGCCAGGTCCTCCCCCTCGGGTGGGAGCCGCGTCTCCAGGGCCACCAGCGCCTCCTGCCCCACCGCCGCCAGACCGGCCAGCGCCCGCACCAGCGGTTCGGCTTCCATCAGCAGGGCCCGTTCCTGGAGGTGGGGGTAGAGGGCACTCGGGAGCTCCTGCCAATCGGCCAGGCAGACGCTGATGAAGAGCCGGTCCGCCGCCGCCCCGTCGGGGTCGGCCAGGAAACGGTCGACCGCCAGAGAGAAGGCGCGTGCGGTCAGACTTTCGGGCCGGGTGGCGTCGACCAGCCGGTTGAGGGGGGTCAGGCTGGTGTAACGACCGGTGGCCGGCCGCTGGTAGCCTTTGACGGGCTCGAGCACGTCGCTGAGCGCTTCCAGCGGTTCCACCGGCAGATCGCCCACCAGCCGCCGGAGCATGAAGCGGCGGGCCGAGAGGTGGGTGAGCCCGAACTCATCCAGGTCACGGCTCAGGGTATCCAGCCGGCGGTAGAGGTCATCCTCGTCGGTGACGGTGGCGGTCGACCAGAGCCGTTCGGCGATCGCGCCGGTCCGGGGCCAGATCCGGGAATCGATCGTCTCGGCCGAGACGAACTCGCTCCACATGCACGCCTCACCTCCCAGGATGAAGGTCTGCTCCCGGGGACTCAGCGCGGCCGCGGGACCTGAGAGCGGATCCACCCGGTAGTGACGGGCGGCCGGCTGGATATGGTCGAGGTACCAGCCGTTGGAGAGGATGGTGTGGCGTCCCTCCCGGGCGGCCTGCACCAGTCCCTCCATGCCCCGCCACGACTGGATGACGATCCCCGGCGGGAGGTCGGGGTGGAGGATCTCGTCCCAACCCACGATCGAGCGGTCCTCGCGGGCCAGGATCCTGGCCAGCTGCTGGTTGAAGTAAGCCTGGAGGGCATGCTTGTCGGCCAGGTCGTGATCGACCATGAAGGTCTGGATGCGTGGATTCTCCGCCCACTGGTCGCCGGGCACCTCGTCCCCCCCGATGTGCCAGTAAGGGTCGGGGAAGAGGTCGACCATCTCATCGATGAACTTCTTCAGGAAGGAATAGGTCTTCTTCGCGGCGGGGTCCATGTGCGGCTTCATGACTCCCCAGGTGCGCCCGATTTCGTAGGGACCGGGGCCGCTGGTCAGCTCCGGGTAGCCGACGAACCAGGCGGTGGTGTGCCCCGGCATGTCGAACTCGGGGACCACCCGGATCCCGCGATCCCGGGCGTAGGCCACGATCTCACGGACCTCGGCCTGGGTGTAGTAGTTCCCGTCCGAACCCAGCTCGTGCAGCTTCGGGTACTTCCGGCTCTCCACCCGGAAACCCTGGTCCTCGGAGAGGTGCCAGTGGAGGACGTTCAGCTTGACGGCCGCCATGCCGTCCAGGTTGCGCAGGATGACCTCGGGGGGGATCCAGTGGCGGCAGGCGTCGATGAGCAGTCCGCGCCAGGGAAAGCGCGGAGTGTCCTCTATGGCCACGGCCGGCACGCCGAAACCCTGGCCGTCCGGCCGCACCAGCTGCAGGAAGGTCTCCAGGCCGCGCAGCACCCCGACCGGGGTGTCGGCCTCCAGGACGGCCCGCTCCGGATCCACAGTGAGCCGGTACGACTCGTCCTCCCGCCAGGTCTGGACCTTCTCCCCGCGGCCCGTGCAGTGCACCAGCAGCCCGGCCCAGGCCCGGCCGGCCTGCTCCCGGCCGGGGAGGGGGATGGTCCCGGTCCGGGTCGCCAGCCGCTCCTCGAACCGCTCCAACGCCCGCTCCAGGCGGGGCTCCGAGTAGTCGGTCAGCAGGGCGTAGAAGCCCCCGTCGACGGCCAGGCGCCCCGTCCGGAGTTCCACCCGGGAGGGCCAGGGGAGCAGGTCGAGGCCGGCCCGGGCGGCCGGGTCGTCCTGGGCCCGGACGGCCGCGGGCAGCAGGAGCAGGGACAGGAGCGGGAGCAGGAAGGGTCGCGAGGGAAGCGGAGCGGTGCGCATCGATGGATACCTCGATATGGGTCGTCGGGGCGACAGGTCACGGGGGGAGTATAAAGCAGATGGACCGGGATGCGAAACCGGGCGGTCGAAAGAGGCCTGACCCGGTCGCGTATCCCGATAAACGGACCTCGACTCCGGACGGTTCGGAGGGTGCACAGCGACCTACGACCAGAAACGGGGAACACTCTTTCATCCGGGTGTTCACGATGAACCTGAGGAGTCCTTTCCCCTCTATGGCCCTGCTGTTCCCGGTCCTTCTGGCCGGCTGCTCCCGGTCCGACCGGCCCCCCCCGGCCGATGATCCGTTCACCCGGATCGATACGGTGCGGTTCGAGGTGGTCGATCGCTTCCCGGCGCTGGGGGAGCGGTTCAATGGCCTCCTGGGGAATCCCTTCCGGGTGATGAGGGATGAGACCGGGAACACCTACGTCGTCGACGCCGCCGAGGGACAGGTCGTAGTCTTCGGTCCCGACCGCCGGCCGATCCGGGTCATCGGGCGGAGGGGGCAGGGGCCGGGCGAGTTCCGATTTTCCGGGGTGGGGCGGAACGTCGCCGTCGGAGCCGTCCGCAGCGGGTACCTCGCGCTGCTTGATCTCGAGAGCTCCGTCGTCGTTTTCCGGGTGGACGGCACCTATGTTGGTCGCCTCCCGTTGCCCTTCCGCACCCTGGCCGACGATGTGGATGTGCGGCCGGACGGCACCATTGTGGTGGCCACCCACAGCGAGGAGGGGCCCATCAAGGAATACCGGCTCGACGGCTCCCTGGTGCGGGAGTACGGGGAGCCCATCCTGAAGACGGGACTCGACCCGTACGCGGACCGGTCCACCTATTTCCGTCTCTACGAAGCGAACCGCCTGGAACTCGCCGTGCTTTCCGACGGGCGGGTCGTGACGCTGGGGAACACCTGGACGCGGCTGTCGGTCTACCGGGACGGGGTGGCCGAGGTCACGGCCATCGTCGACCTCCGTCCCCTGCTCGGCCTCCTCCCCCACGAGATACCCGAGAAGGAACAGCGGAGCATCGCGGCCGACCTGGTCCGGCAATACGAATATCCTCCGGCCGAGGTGGAACGACAGCTGGCGGCCGGGAGGCGGGAGGGGATCGAACTCCCCTCCTCCATGCTCTTCGGCCTGGAGGCGGATGGGGATGTGCTCTGGCTCTTCCTGGGTGACTTACTCCTGCGCCTGGACGATCAGGGCACTATCCGGCAGGTCGTGCGGGTGGAGAGGCTCACCGGCAGCCCGCCCTCCTTCGGGGTCGGCGGGGGCTGGTTCGCGCTTCCCGACCACCTCAACGCCGGGCTGGCCTGGGGCCGGGTTCCGGCCTCACCCCATTGATCGGAGCGCCACCCGGGGTGTGAACTTCCCGCCGGCACCGGTCGGGGGGAACCTTTCGGAGCTTCCGGACATATACTGTCGGTAGTGGTCCCCAGCGCGAACCCGGGCACGGGCGGACGATCCATGAGCCACGAACTGCGCGCCAGTCTGCGACGACTCCTCCGGGACCGGGTCTTCACGGTCACCACCCTGGTCACGCTGGCCCTCTGCATCGGGATCAACGGAGCGGTCTTCAGCGCCTTCTACGCCCTCATCCTGAGGCCTCTGCCGTTCCGCGACCCCGACCGGATCGTCTACGTCTACAACGCCTACCCGAAGGCCGCCGCTCCCCGCTTGACCACCTCGGTCCCCGACTACCTGGCCCGCCGCGAGCGCGTGACGGCCTTTTCCGAGGTCGCCGCCTTCCTCTACACCGGCCTCACGGTGGGGGAAGAGGAGGGACCGGCCCGGGTCTTCACCCTCGGGATCACTCCCTCCTTCCTGCCCCTGCTGGGGATCCGGCCCGTCCAGGGCCGTAATTTCACCCCGGAGGAAGGGGAACCGGGCAAGTCCGATGTTGTCATCCTGGGGTATGGCTACTGGCGCGAGCACTTCGGGGGCCGGCCGGAAGCGGTCGGTGAATCCATGCGGATCGACGGCCGTACCCACACGGTCGTCGGGGTGCTGCCACGGGACTTCCACTTCGTGGACGAATGGCCGGCCGAGATCTATGCGCCGATCGTCTTCACCGAAGAGATGCGCGACATCAGGAACCTTCATTCCAGCATCATCAGCATGATCGCCCGGCTCCGGTCCGGTGCCACCATCAAGCAGGCGAGCGAGCAGATCGCCCAGGTGAACGAGACGCTCCAGGAGGCCTGGCCGAACCGGGACGGACGCCGGTTCGTCGAGGAGACCGGCTTCCACACGGTTGTGGAGAACCTGCAGGATGCCGTGCAGGAACAACGGCGCCCCAGCTTCATCCTGTTGCGGGCCGGGGTGATCCTCCTTCTGCTCATCGGCTGCGTCAACATCGCCCATCTGCTCATGGCCCGGATCAACGGCCGGCGGCTGGAACTGGCCACCCGGATCGCCCTGGGTGCGGACCGCCGGGACCTGGGCCGTGAACTGCTCAACGAGAGCCTGTTGCTCGCCCTGGGGGGTGGTCTCCTGAGCTTGCTGGTGGCGGCGGCCGGGATCCGGCTCATGGCCCTGATCGGGGTGGATAAGCTCCCCTTCGGGGGATCGATCCGGCTGGATGCGGTGGTCTTCGGTTTCACCTTCATGTTGTCGGTCGTGTCCGGGGCGGTCTTCGCCTTCCTCCCCCTCCTCCAGCTCGTGCGTACCGACCTGCATACCGTCTTCCGCTTCGACGGGCGCACGGTGACGGCCGGGCGGGGGACGATGTGGGCCCGGAATCTCATGTCCACCCTCCAGGTCGCCCTGGCCTTCGTCCTGCTGATGGGCTCGGGCCTGCTGGTGTCCAGTTTCAGCAACCTGCTCCGCACCGATTCCGGCCTGTACGAACCAGAGGCGGTCCTGACCGGCTTCCTCGCGCTGCCGGAGGGGCGCTATCCCGATCCCGCCACCCGGCTCGCCTTCGTCGACGAGCTGCTCCGGCAGACCCGGGCACTGCCGGGGGTCGTCTCCGCCGGGATCACTACTCGGCTCCCCTTCATCACCTTCGAACAGCTGGGAGTGCTCTTCCCGGAGGGGTATGAGCCCGGTGCCGAGGAGGGCCTGATCGCCCATCGCCGGGCCGACGTGTCCTCGGGCTACTTCCAGACCATGGGCATCCCTCTGCTGGAAGGGCGCGACTTCGAGGAACGGGACGGGCCCGGGACACCACCGGTGGTGATCATCGACCGCTGGATGGCCGAGCATTACTGGCCGGGCCAAAGCCCGATCGGGAAGCGGTTGCTTCGAGGGCTCCGGCGGGAAGCAGGAGACCAGGAAGTCCACTACACGGTGATCGGGGTGGTCGGTACGGTCAAGTACGTGGAACTCGCCGAGCCGGAGGCGGGGGGGAAGGGGGCCTTCTATCTCGCCTACCGTCAGGCCGCCTCGGATTTCATGCTCATGCCGGTCCGCACTTCGGGCGATCCACTGGCCCTGACCGAGACCGTCCAGAAGGTGATCACCAGGCTCGACCTCGACCTGCCCTACTACCTTCCCATGACGCTGGAACAGCGGATCGACGACACGCTCGGCGAGCGGCGCATCCCCATGTTCCTGCTCAGCGTCTTCTCGGTCCTGGCCCTGCTGCTGGCGGCCGTCGGCCTCTACGGCGTGCTCGCCTATCTGG
Source organism: uncultured Gemmatimonadota bacterium (assembly GCA_964519015.1). Classification (GTDB taxonomy): domain Bacteria; phylum Blakebacterota; class Blakebacteria; order Blakebacterales; family CAYUVJ01; genus CAZFHZ01. Next base: position 10,083 of record CAZFHZ010000113.1, read on the forward strand.
TCAGCCAGCGGACCCGTGAACTAGGCATCCGCATGGCCCTCGGCAGCACACCGGCGCG
>CAZFHZ010000114.1:0-10127 GCA_964519015.1 uncultured Gemmatimonadota bacterium
GGAAGATCGCGAAGAGCCGCTCCAGGATGCGGATCCACCGCTCGACCGTCTTATGACTCACCTCCAGGTCCTCCCGCAGGGCATTGACCGACAGCAGGGATCCCACTCGTTCGGGGAGGCTCAGCATCAGGTGTTCGAGCCGCCCTAAATCGTCGACCCGCTCCAGGCTGGTGAGTTCCTCCCGGACGAGCAGGTTGCGGTACTCCCGCGACCAGCGCCGGGCCTCCACCTCCGAGCCGCTGAAGAAGGGCTCGGGGAAGCCCCCGAGCTGCAGCAGAGTGTGCAGGTCGTCCCCGTGCTCGATTCCCAATTCGGCCACCGAGAGAGGATGCAGTCGGAGCAGGTGGTAGCGCCCCTGGAGGGAGTCGCCGGCATAACGATAGAAATCGAGCCGGGCGGAGCCGATCACCAGGATCCGTTGCCCGGCCGGCCGGCCGTCGAAGATCCCCTTCAACCAGTTCCGCCAGCCCCGGTACTTGTGGATCTCGTCGAAGATCCAAAGTCCGCCGGGAGGTAGCTCGTGCTGGAGGATCCGCTTCCGGTCCTCGGCGATATCCCAGTTCAGGTATCCGCGGCGGCCGCCCGGCAGGGAGAGTGCGAGGGTGGTCTTGCCCACCTGCCGGGGACCGCTGACGAAGACCATCTTCTTCGACAGGTCCTTGCGGATCTGCGGGAGCAGGTATCTCGATTGGGCCATAGAATAAAAGTACAGACGTTTTTGACCATTGTCAAAAACAACCGCGGACGTTTTGGACCAATGGTCAAAACGTCGGTCCTCCGATGAAGCGGGATGAACGGTGTCCGCCGGGCCCGGACGACCGGCACCCGCTTCAGCGTATCACATGCTTCTTGAAGATCTGCGGTCCATTGAGGACGACGACCAGCAGGGCGAACTTGACGATCCGCCGCAGGTTGTCCTTCCTGAGCTTCGGTTGGACGGGTGTCTTTCGCTCGGGCGGCCCCGGCAGCAGGCGTTTCCACCGCTCGATATCGATCCGGTGCTTCACCACCGGCTGGAAGATCCAGAGGGAATCGACCACCGCCAGTGGGAGCACGAGCGGTTCCCCCCCGGAGCTCCCGATGAGCGTGTCGGCGCGGAGCACAGCCCAGTCGGCCTCAGGTGGCTGATCGAGCGGCAGGTTCCGGCCGTCCCGGGTGACCACTCCCCCGATCCTGACCACCGCTTCCGGGGCGGTGATCTCATCGGGAACGATCCGGTGCGAACGGTAGGTCGACGCGCAGCCGGAGAGTGTCCCGGGTACGAGTGCCAGGACCAGGGCCAAGAGCGCCCGCCGTTGCCGGAATCGGACACGAGCGGAACTGTTCATCGGGGACCCAGGGGCGGACACAGCGGACTGATGTGATCCGGGGGGAGCCTCAGCCGGACAGGTCGAGCGGTGCCTCGATTGAGCGACCTGATCTGCCAGACCGCCACCGCGAACCCGCCGGCCACCAGGGCGGAGGCAAGGAAAGACTTGGCCGGCGCACGCCGGCGAAGCCACACCTCGGAGAGATCGGCCACTGCGAAACGGCGGGCCCACCAGTCCACGTGGGTGAGGAGGGTGTCGGACCTCAGGAGGGCGAAGCTCCCGTTCGGAGCCATCGGGACGGGACTGAAACGGAACTGCTCTCCGGCACGCGTGGTGACGCCGCAGAGGTTGGCCCGCTCCAGATCACCCGCTTCGACGGGACGGACGATGTAGGTGTCGTAGACGGAGCAGGCGGCGGTGAGTGCGGTCAGGACGACCGCGACCAGTAGCACAAAAGACTTGTCCATGTGAGCATCCTCGTCCTGCTCGGACGCTCGGTCTCCGACCGGGGAAGCCGGAGACTCCCTCCCTCACCCGGAGTGACAGTACGAGAGCGCAGGTTGTTTACACGGAACGGCGATGTCGGCGGATCGGAGGTCGGCGGGCGCCGGCGGCGCCCCTAGCGCATGATCCGTCCGAATCGGTACCACCTGATTCGACGCCAGAAGGGCCGGGTATCATCCTGGTCCCAGGAATAGAGTACGAACATCGCCTGGGCCAGGATGGCGCTCCGGTCGAGGAATCCCCAGGCCCGGCTGTCGAGCGAGTTGTCCCGGTTGTCCCCCATCACGAAGAGCTTGCCGGGGGGGACCCGCACCGGCCCCAGGTAGTCGCGGGAGGAGATCCCCAGCGCCACCGTGTCGGGATCGGTGTGCTTGCCGGTAGCCGGCAGCGGGACCGGCACACCGTCCACCAGCACCTGCTTGCCGCGGATCTCGAGCTGCTGCCCCTCCACGGCGATGACCCGCTTGACCAGCCGTTCTCCGATCTCGACCGGGTGTTTGAAGACGATCACGTCCCCCGGACGCGGCTGGCGCAGGGCGGGGAGCCGGAGCGGCAGCAGGGGGAGGCGGGCGCCGTAGATGAACTTGTTCCCCAGGAGGGTCTCCCCGGAGAGGATGGTGTCCTCCATCGAACCGCTGGTGATCCGGTAGGCTTCCACGACCGAGGAGCGCAGCACGATGGTGAGGACCACCACCCAGAGGATCATCTTCCCCCACTCCAGCCAGCGGGAACTGTCGGGAGCGCCTTCCGGCCGGGCTTCTTCGCGCTTCCGGCGGCCACGGTACTGCGCCGGCGCCTTATTGGGCCGCCGGCCTTCCCGCCGTGCCTTCGCTGTTCCCATCTTCCCTCCGCTCGGTTCGTTCCGGGGGGAAGCCCCCCTCCGGGGGAGGCCCGATTGACCCCCCGCGGTGCCCAAAGTATGTTCAATGGCTGGACGATTTCCACCCCCGGGTTCCGGCGAGGGCTCCGGGGAGGCCCCGGTCACACCCGCATCCGGAGTCTCTACGTGCCGACTTTGAGCACCCTGCGTCCCACTCCTTTTCTCCTGGCCGCCCTGCTCGGGGTAGTCCTGGCGGCCCCGCAGGCCCAGGCCCAGGGGAGCCAGCCCTTCCGAGCCTCGGTCCGCCTGCCGGAAGCGGGTACCCCGGCCGGGAGCACCCAGACCCTCGAAGTGACCTTCCATATCCCCGAGGGGCACTACCTTTACCGGGACAAGACCGGGATTCAGGTGACGGCTCAGAGGGGCGTCCAGGCGGGAGAGGCGGTCCTGCCCACAGCCCTCACCCACCAGGACAAGTTCACCGGGAGCGAGAAGGAGATCTACAACGCCACCTTCACGGCCACCGTTCCGCTGCGGGTGGACCCGGACGCCCGCCCCGGCCGGGTGCCCCTGGTGGTGTCGGTCTCCTGGCAGGGCTGCAACGACCAGCTCTGCTACTTCCCGACCACCCGGGAGGAGACCGTCGAATTCGAGATCACAGCCGCCCCGGGGAACGGCCGTCCGGCGGCGGCCGCCGCCGATACCCGGTCGGTCGCCGCTACCGGCTCTCCTCAGGAACCCGCCCGGGGGGGGCTGGCCGACTTCGGCCGGGCGAGAGAACGGGGCTCCCTCTGGATGTACCTGGCCGCCTTCCTGGGCGGGATCCTGACCAGCCTGACCCCCTGCGTGCTCCCAATCGTCCCGCTGACCATCACCGTCATCGGCGCCCGGGGGGCCACCCGGGCCCGCTCCTTCGCCCTCAGCCTGGTCTACGTGCTCGGGATCGCCTTTACGTACTCCACCCTGGGAGTGCTGGCCGCCACCACCGGGGCCCTCTTCGGCAACCTCTTCCAGAGTACCTGGTTTTTAATCGGGGCCATCGCCCTTTTCGTGCTGCTCGCCTTCGGCCTGTTCGGCGCCTACGAGCTCCAGCTCCCGGCCGGTCTGCGCAACCGGCTGATGGCCAAGCAGGGAAGCGGCTGGGGGGGCATCTTCCTGATGGGGCTGGTGGCCGGCCTGGTGGCCAGCCCCTGCGTGGGGCCGGTCCTGGTGGGGGTACTCGCCTTCATCGCCCAGACCGGAAGCGTGCTCTTCGGCTTCACCCTGCTCTTCACCTTCGCCCTGGGGATGGGGGTGCTCTTCCTGGTGGTGGGCACTTTCTCGGCCGAGATCAAGCGGATGCCCTCCGGTCCCTGGATGACCGCCATCGAGAACGGGCTGGGGGTGCTCATGCTCGGGGTGGCCTTCTATTACCTCTGGGTGCTTCTGGAGCCCTTCCCCTTCGCCCTGCTGCTGGGGACCAGCCTGGTGGTGGGGGGGGTCTTCCTGGGCGCCTTCCTGCGGCTGGACGGCGAGGGAGTCGGCTGGGGAGCGAAGGTGCGCAAGGCGCTGGGCATCCTGCTGGTGGCCTCCGGTCTCTACCTCTTCGTAGGCGCCCTGATCACCCAGGGGGTCTTCCTCCCCTCCCTGGCCGGCCCACCCGGCCGGGGGGCGGCCCCTGCGGGGGAGGTCGTACCGGGGAGAGAGGAGGGGATCGATTCGGCCGCCGCCGGGGTGGTCTGGAGCGACGACCTGGAGGCGGCGCTCCTGCTGGCTTCCATGGAGCGCAAACCGGTCATCATCGACTTCACGGCCGACTGGTGCGTGGCCTGCCAGGAACTCGACCATTACACCTTCAGCGACCCGGCGGTGGTAGCGGCCTTCCGCGAGTTCATCCTGGTGCGGATCGACTTGACCGATTCCGCCTCCCAGGCCAACCAGCGCTACCAGAGGGAGTACGCCATCTTCGGCCTGCCCAGCGTGACCTTCCTGACCCCCGAGGGGAAGCGCCTGGCCGAGCTGACCGTCACCGGGTTCGTCAAGGCCCCGGAATTCCTCACTCTTCTCGCCCGGGCCCGGGAGGCCTCACAACCTCCCGCCGGGATGTAGACAGCGCCGTTCCCAGGTACGTCATCCCCATGGAGACGACCCGGACGCGTCCATGAGAGCCAGCGAACCGAGAGTCCCGTCTTTCGAGGGGTCGTACGACGAACTGGTCCGCACCTACGGCAAACGGGTGCTCTCGATCGCCTACGATTACCTCAAGGACTACGACCTGGCCCAGGACGTCGCCCAGGAGGTGTTCATCCGGGTCTGGCAGAAGGGGGCCGCTTTCCGGGCCCGGGCGAGCCTCTTCTCCTGGATCTACCGGATCACAGTCAACCTGGCGATCGACCATCTGCGCAAGGCCCGGAGCCGGGGAAAGCTGAGCGACGGAGAAGGGGATTACGTGGGCATCTACCGGACCGAGCAAGAATCGGGTTCGACCTCGACGGTGCCCGACCAAGGGGTGGACCGGAGCCGGGTCCGGGAACGCATCGACGAATCACTGGCGGTGCTCTCGGCCAATCAGCGGCGGGCGTTCACGCTCCGGTACTACCAGGAGTTCTCGATCGAGGAGATTGCCGCCGTGATGGGTTGCCGGGAGAGCACCGTGCGTCAGCACCTCTTCCGGGCCGCGCACAAGCTGCGCGAGGAACTGAAGGACCTGGCCGGACACCTGCCGGAACACCCCGGCGGTGACGGGAATGGATAACGGACGGGACCGCATGCGACATGTGACCACACAGATCGATGAGTACCTCAGGGGAGAGCTGACGTCCGCACGGCGGGCGGAGGTGGCCGCCCACCTGGATACCTGTGCGGAGTGCCGGGCCCACGCCGAGTGGGTGGAGCATCTCCAGGGACTGGTGCGCACCACTCGCCGCGAGCCGCCCCCCGAGGTGCTGGCCGGCCTGGCCCGGCGGCTGCTGGCGGTGCCCGGGGAGATGGCCGCCCGGCCGGCCGGGCTCGCCCGCCGGTTCCGTATGCCCTCCCTGCCTGTCTGGCTGGGCGACCCGGCCCCGCTGCTGCGGGCCGCCGCCCTGGTCGTGCTGGGCGTGCTGGTCGGCTACGGGGTGTGGGGCCGGCGTCCGGCGGTGGAGACGCCCCGGGTGCTGGACCACACCATGGCGGCCCGGGCCCCGGCGACCGAAGCGGTCCCGGCACCCTCCCCGGCCCAGGCCGGCGGAGAGGCGATCGAGGCCCTCGAAGCGCGCGTGCAGGCCCTGGAGAAGGCGATCTACGCCAGCCACTTCGCCCGCGTGGAGGCTTCGATGCTCCAGTTCGTGGACGGGGCGACCGAGGGGGAGCTGGCGGCTTCCGATCCCCAGAACTGGCAGGGACTGTTGATGGTCACAGCGAACTTGAAAGCCGAGCGCAAGTCGGCCGATGATGTGCCCATGGTACGCCTGCTCGGCCAGATCGAGTCGGTCCTGATGGAGATGGACCGCCTCAGCCGGGAACGGGACCTCGCGGGAGCACGGCGCATGGCCACCGTGATCGAGCAGCAGGGACTGCTCCCGGCACTGCAGCGACTGAAGGTCGGTATCGACGAATGAGGCTGATATGCTGAGCAGAGAGGGGAACCACCTTCACGTCCGCCCGGGGGGCGGGCTCGGCGTCCGCGTGACGCTGCTGGCCGTCCTGCTGCTGGCGCTGGCGGCCCCGCCCGCGTCGGGGCGGCAGGATCCGGGGCAGGAGGCCGCCTATCGCCAGGCGGTCGACCTGACCGTCCAGGGGGAGTGGCAGCAGGCGCTGGAGATTTTCCGGCGCATCGCCCGGGGGGAGACCCCCCGGGCGGCGGAGTCCGCCTTCTACACCGGGCTCTGCCTGGAGAACATCTCGGGACGAGATGCCGAGGCCTTCGAGGCCTTCGAGGACACCCGCCGGCGCTTCCCCGACTCGGCGGCGGCCGGCAAGGCGCTGCTGCGTCAGCTCACCCTGGCCGGCGTGCTCGGCTTCAGCGACACCCGCTACCGCGATTTCCTGGTCGACCAGCTCCAGGCCGCCGATCCCGCCGTCTGCAACGAGGCAGCCCTGAGCCTGGCCCGGCTGGGGGATGAGCGGGCGGTGGACCGACTGCTGGTGGTGGCGCGGGAGGGCTCATCGACCCAGCGCATGATGGTGCTGGAGATGGCCGCCAATTTCGATGCGGAGGCGGCCACCCGCCTGCTGGACGGGATCATCGCTTCGACCACCGACCCGGAGCTGAGGAGCCGGGCGGCAAGCCTGAAGGCATCGGTCGCCTCGCGCACCGAGGAACGCGCCAAGTCGGAGCGCGTGCTGGCCAAGGACGTGCGGGCCCTCATGGAGGAGATCCGCCGCCAGGGGGAGACGTGGACCGACGAGGAACTGATCACCCACGGGCTCTTCCATATCATGCAGCGCCAGGAGTTCGTGCGTTACGTGCAGTCGAACGCGGCCGGGCGGCGCCGCGCCTACGCCGACTTCTGGGCCGGGATCGAGGACCCCCTCCCCCAGACGCCTCAGAACGAGCTGGAGGAGGAGTTCCGCCGCCGCGTCCAGCTGGCCCACCGGCTCTACGGGGAGCCGTGGAAGGCGGCCCGCAGCCGGTACGACGCCAAGGAATGGCTGACTCCCGAATCCCCCTACGCCCCCTGGGACGCCCGCGGGGAACTTTTCATCAAGTTCGGGGAGCCGAGCGACGTCTTCCTGGTCGGGTTCAACCAGGAGGAGTGGTACTACGGCAACCTGAAGGTGGACTTCACGGTCGGTCTCTACCGCTACAACTACTTCCGCAACGCCATCTTCCCGGGACGGGCCAGCCAGATGGATTACCCCCCCGGCTACGTCCAGGGATTGTTCATCAACACCCCGCGCATCGACTACAACCCCTCGGGGCGCTGAGCACGCCCGACGCCCGAGGCGCCCTCGCTCACTGGATGCACGAAGGCCCTGACGGCTGCCTTGGGGCATTGAAACTACGAGGCCCCGGCCGCAACCGCCGGGGCCTTCTTCTCTTCGACCTGTCTGCCGATCCCGTCTAGAGGCCGCTGCCGGACTCGTGCCGGGAGCGCCGGTCCGCGCCCGTCGGCCGGGGAGCGGCGATCACCAGTCGGCGTAGGGATTGACCGCGCCCGTGTAGTTTGGAATGAAGGTGGCGATGTTGTTGACATTGACCATGACCAGGCCGGTGTCGGAGGCGTAGAGCCACCCTCCGGCGTTCGTGCACGACATGGCCGCCTCGGTGCTGATAATAACATCGTTACTGTTGGAGATCTTCTCGAAGGGGATGCGGCGGACCAGCCCCTCGGCCACTACAGCGCCGAGGCTGTCTGGTATACCAACCTCGGGATGCCGGGCGGCATAGATTAGTACGGTGCTGCGCAGCGTCTCCAGGTTCTGGGAAGTGGCGGCGATCTTGGCCTCCGGGGTGAGGTCCTGGTACTTGGGCAGCAGTACGGCCACCAGCACGCCGAGCAGCGCCATCACGATGAGCAGCTCGATCAGGGTGAACCCCTGCTGGTCTTCACGCTTGCGACGGAACATTGCGTTCTCCTCCTGTAGCGGGATCGGCTCCCGGTCGTCCTTCGTGTCTTCTCTTTCTTCCCCCGCCGCCGATCAGCCGCCGGTCCGGTAGACCGACATCATGTCGAACATCGGCAGCAGGCACGCGAGGATCAGGGTCGAGACGATCAGCCCCACGCCGATGATGAGCAGCGGCTCGAGCACCGTGGTGAGGCGGGTGACCTCGTGCGTCACCTCGCGGTCGTAGTAGTCGGCCACCTCGATCGCCATGTCGTCGAGGGAGCCGCTCTCCTCGCCCACGGCGAACATCTGCACCACCATGGGCGGGATCTCCTTGCTCTCGGCCAGCGGTTCACTGAACGGGCGGCCCTGCTTGACCTGCCGGATCACCTTGTGGATCACGTCCTGGATGACCCGGTTGCCGACCACGTTGGCCACCACCTCCAGCGTCTCCACCAGCGGCACTCCCCGCGAGAGGAGTGAACCGTAGGTGCGGGAGAAGCGCGCGATGTTGAGCTTGCGCACCAGCTCCCCGACCACCGGGGCCTTCAGCAGCATGCGGTGCCAGAGGAGTTCTCCCCGGTCGGTCTTGACCAGGGCGCGCAATCCTATGATCCCGAACACGATCCCCGGGAAGAGCAGGTACCACCAGCTGGTGATGAAGCCGCTGGTGGCCAGCAGCGCCTTGGTCAGCCCGGGGAGCTCCACCCCCGCCTCCTCAAAGATGGACACGAAGGAGGGGATGATGAAGGTCAAGAGGAAGGTCACGATGACCACCGCCACCGAGGCCATGATGGCCGGGTAGACAATGGCGTTCTTGATCCGTTCCTGCAGCTCCTTCTGGCTCTCCAGGATCCCGGCCAGGTAGAGCAGGTTCTCGGGCAGGCCGCCTCCGGTCTCCCCGACCTTGACCAGCGAGAGGAAGATCGGTCCAAAGACCTTCGGATAGCGTCCGAACGCCTCGCTGAGCTGCTCTCCCCCCTGGATCAACCGCTTGATCTCCCGGAGGATGCCCTGGAACCGCTCGTTCCCGGTCTGGTTGATGATTACGTCCAGACCTTCGGTGAGCGGCACGCCGGCCTTGAGCATTGTGGCAAAGAGCGTCGTGAACGTGGCCAGGTCGTCGGTCCGGATCGGCTTGACGAACAGCCGGTCCAGGAAACTCCAGTCGAAGCTGACGGCCGAGCGTCGTCTGGCTTCCACGCTGACCACCGAGTAGCCGCGGGAAACCAGCTGGTCGTAGACCACCTTCACGCTGTCGGCCTGCGATTCCCCTGTGACCACACTGCCGTCCGCGGTGATCACTTTGTATTCGTAGTACTTGGGCATCTACAGGCACCTCGGAGAAATGAGCAATCCGTGTGCCAGACAGGTGGCACGCGGACTGACCGATCTCACAACTCGTTGGAGGAGAATACGATACATATTAATTTCGCCTTTTGTGCGTGCCACGGAGTAGCACTCCTAACTGTTCAGACTGCTTTACGTTCTTACCCGAGTGTCCGGACTCCTTTACACCGGGTCCGGATGTAACCCGGACGCCCTACTCGCCGTTGCCACCTGCTTCCAACCCGTACTGGTTGATCTTCTGGTGCAGGTTCACCCGGCTGATCTTGAGCAGTTTGGCCGCCCGGGTCTTGTTCCCCTCGGACCGCTGCAGCGCTTCCTGGATCAGGATACGCTCGTAGCGGCCGACCACCCGCTTGAGGGCCTGGGAGAGCGATTCCTCCTGGAGCAGGTCGAGGCTGATACCCCCCGTCTGGGTGGACGGGCCACGGAAGGACTCTGGGATGGCCGTCGGCCCGATGATCTCGCCCCGCTCCAGCACCACCGCCCGCTGCAGTACGTTCTGGAGTTCCCGGACGTTCCCCGGCCAGCTGTAGGCGAGGAAATGTCCCATGACCTCTTCGCTGATCCCGAAGATCGCCTTTCCGAACTTCTCGTTGAACCGTTTCAGGAAGATCCGGGCCAGGATGGGGATGTCC
>CAZFHZ010000115.1:0-10017 GCA_964519015.1 uncultured Gemmatimonadota bacterium
CCTCCGCCAGCGGGACCAGCGGGAGGATCTCCCCCGAAGCCATCCGGCACCACGCCCCGTCCGGCCCGCTGTGCCCCAACCGGTACCCCTCCCCCTCCCGGGCGACCACCACCGGGTCCCCGGTGTGCGGAGGAACACCGGCCAGGGCGATCAGCACATCCCCCCGCTGCAGCGGGGAGCGGCCCCCGGCCCCCGGTGCGGGTACCTCCACCCGGAAGAAACGGGCATCGGGATGGCCGGCGAACTCGTGCTGAGTCTCTTCCGCCTCCTCGGGGCTGAGCAGCCGCAGGTTTCCCTCCCCCCCGACCATCGCGCGCTCACCTCCTGGACAGACGAACAAAGGGCGAACATCGGGGCCCTGAAAAACGCCCCGCGCAGGGGCGCTCCGTTCAGGAACCTGAGGACGAGGATAGGCGAACAGGAGGCGAAAGTCAAGCCGGTCGGAGGACCCTCACCGATCCTGGGCCGGCTGGGCCCGGAACCAGTCGACGTAGCGGGCCACCCCCTCCTCGATCGGGGTCTGCGGGGCGTAGTCGAGCAGGCGGCGGGCCTTGGCCGTATCGGCGCAGGTGATCGGCACGTCACCGGGCTGGAGGGGGAGGCGCTCGATCCCCGCTTCCACCCCCAGGGCCTCCGCCACCACCTCGACCAGCCGGCTCAGCCGCACCGTCACCGAGTTCCCCAGGTTGATGATCTCGAACCCGAAGGAGCGGCCCAGGGCGGCCTCCACCCCCTGTACGATGTCGTCGATGAAGGTGTAATCACGCTCGGAGGAACCGTCGCCGTAGAGCGGGACCGGCTGCCCGGCGGCCAGCCGGCGGGTGAACGAACTGATGGCCATGTCGGGCCGCTGGCGCGGTCCGTAGACGGTGAAGAAACGCAGACCGGCCACGTCGAGGCCGTGCAGGTGATGGAAGGTGTGGGCGAGCAGCTCCCCGGCCACCTTGGTGGCGGCGTAGGGGGAGATGGGGCGCAGCACGGCCCCCTCCTCCGACCAGGGCACCTCGGGGTTGACCCCATAGACCGAGGAGGAGGAGGCGAAGACCAGTTTGGGCACTCCGTGCCGCCGCATCGCCTCCAGGATGTTGAGCGTGCCGCGCACGTTCACATCGACGTAGCGACCGGGTTCGGCGATCGAGGGACGCACCCCGCCCAGGGCCGCGATGTGCACGACCTGGTCGAAGGCGCCCTGGGCGAAGACCCGCGCCAGCAGCTCTTCATCGCGGATGTCCCCCTCCACCAGGGTGAAACCGGGCCGTTCCAGCAGGGGAGCCACGTTGCGGCGCTTGCGGGCCGGGTCGTAGAGGAAGTCGTTGAAGTTGTCGAGTACCACCACCTCGTCGCGCCCGACCCGGCGTTCGGCCAGGTGGGAACCGATGAACCCGGCCCCCCCCGTGATCAGGATCCTCATTCCCCTGCTCCTTCCACCAGTTCCTCGAAGAGCCGCTCGTAGCGCTCCAGCATGATCTCCCGGGTGTGCTCCCCTTCCACCCGCGCCCGGGCCCGCTCCGCCCGCCTCCCGGCCGTCTCCGGATCGGCCAGCACCCCCCGCACGGCCTCAGCCAGCGCCTCCGCTTCCCCGACCGGAACCATGAGACCGCACTCCCCCTCCAGCAGTTCGACCACCCCGCTGATCCGGGTGGCTATCACGGGGACGCGCAGGGCCATCGCCTCCAGCACGGCGTGGGGCATCCCCTCGGCCTCGGAGGTCTGTACGAGCAGGTCGGCCCCGGCCAGCAGCCGGGACGCGTCGGCGCGGAAACCGGCCAGCCGGAGCGGCACCCCCAGGGAAGCCGCCAGGGCCTCGATCTCGGCCCGTTTCTCCCCCTCCCCGATCCAGACCGCACTGGGGGCCGAGGAGCCGAGCGCGGCCAGCGCCCGCACCAGCACCTCGGGACGTTTCTGGTGGACCAGCCGGCCCACCGCCACCACCACCGGTCCCTCTCCGTCGGTACCGGCCAACGTCCGCAGTTCCCGCCGGGCCGCCGGACGGTCGATGGCATCCAGGGCGGCCAGGTTGACCGCGCCGGGGATGACCACCACCCGTCCGGAGGGGAGCCAGGGATTCTCCCGGGCCAGCACCTCGGCCGTCCCCCGGGCGTTGACCACCAGCTTGGCCACCACCTTCCGGTAGGTATGGCGGAACCGCCAGGCGCCGGGGAAAGGGATGCTCATGCCCAGCCGGCGCACGATCGGCAGTCTCCGTCCCCCCCGGGCCAGGGCCAGCATGCGGACCGCCTTGTCCATGTTGGCCAGGGCTGCCTGGGGCCGCCAGCGGCGCAGGAGCCCGTTCAATCGCAGGAGCGTCCGCGGATCGAGTTCTCCCCGCAGCGCCACCGGGACCACCGTCAGTCCCCCCTCCTTCCCACCCACCACCACGGCGCTCCCCGGGGGAGCCACCAGGAGGACCTCATGCCCCCGTTCGGCCAGACCCCGCCCCAGGGCGACGAGGAAGTGCTCGCCGCCGCCCCAGAAACGGATCGGGGTGATGAGCAGGATACGCACGCGCGAGGCAGTATAACGCCCGCGGGCGACGGTGCAACCCGTGCCCGCGGGCGGTGTGGGTCAGGATCACCGGAACAGCGCTCGACCGTGACGGGGGCTCAGCGGTCGAGGATCTCCCGGACCCTGGCGCAGAGTTGCCGGGCCGTGAACGGCTTGCTGAGGAGCTGGTAGTGCTCCTCGGAGAATCCCCGTTGGGTCAGGGCATCGTCCGTGTAACCACTCATCAGCAGCACCCGGGGCCGCCGGGCCATCTCCTCGAGTCGCCGGACCAGCTCGACCCCGCTCATCCCCGGCATGACGACGTCCGTGATGAGCAGGTCGGGGAGCCCTTCTTCCGTCATCCCGGCCAGGGCCGCCAGGGCCTCTCCCGGGTCGGTGAAGGTGGAGACCGAATACCCTTTCTCGGTCAGGATCTCGACGGCCAGGTCCTTGACGGCCGTGTCATCCTCCACCAGCACGATCCGTTCTTTCCCCCCGCAGTCCTCACCCTCTGCGCCCGTCGAGCCGGCCGGGGACGGCTCGGAAGCGGCCACCGGCAGGTAGACCGACACCGTAGTGCCTGCTCCGAGAGTGCTCTCCACGTCGATCAGGCCGGCGCACTGGTTGACGATCCCGTAGACCGTCGCCATCCCCAGACCGGTCCCCTTGCCCGGCTCCTTGGTGGTGAAGAAGGGCTCGAAGAGTTGGGTCTTCTGCACGTCATCCATGCCCTGTCCGGTGTCCGAGACGACGAGCCGGGCGAATGGCCCGGGCACGGCGCTCCAGCCGGCAGTGATCTTCTCCGCGGTGAGTTCGACCCGGTCGGTCTCAACGGTGAGGACGCCTCCGGTCGGCATGGCGTCCCGGGCGTTGAGGACCAGGTTCATCTGGATCTGGCTCAATTGACCCGGATCGATCACGACCGGCAGGTCGGATTCCCTGTGCGTGATCCGGAGCACGATGTCCTCACTGATGGTCCGCCTCAGGATACGCATCGACTCGGTGACCGCCCGGTCGAGCCGGGTCAGCACCGGGACGACCGGCTGCCGGCTGCTGAAGGTCAGCAGCTGGGTGGTCAGTTCCGCCGCTGCCTGTGAGGCACCGGCGATCGTCTCCAGGCGTCGCTCGATCCGCGAGGGGTCCGGTTCGGCGCGGGCCAGCTCGACACTGCCGGTGATGACCGTCAGTAGATTGTTGAAATCGTGGGCGATCCCGCCGGCCAGGCGGCCAATCGCCTCCAGGTTCTGGGCCTGCCGAAGCCGTCTCTCGAGATTCTCTCGATCGGTGATGTCGGTACCCGAGGAGATGATGTTCCGGATCCCCCCCTTCTCATCGTAGAGCGCACTGTTCCGCCACTCGATCTGCCGCTCCTCTCCCGAGGCGGTCCGGATGGGATTCTGATGGACCCGGACCAGTTCGATCTCACCGGTGAACAGCTTGGAGAAGACCGCCCGGACCTCGTCTCTCAGCCGTTCCGGCAGGAAGTGGTCGAACCAGTTCCGGCCCACGATCTCATCCAGTGGGTAGCCCAGGATCTCACAACCCTGCCGGTTCACCACCCCCACCGTGCCGTCGGTCTCCAGCACCAAGACGATGTCACCGACCAGGTCGAGGATGGTCCGGATGCGGTCCCGCTCGGCCCGGAGGGTCTCGGTGGCGCGGCTACGCTCCTCCTCGGCCCGGCGGAGCGACGAGACATCGACGATGACGCCCAGCAGGCCGGACGGAGCATCTCCGTCCATCAAGGGGGTCGTATAGATGAGGGCCGGGATCCGATCCCCCATCTTCGTCCGCAGAACATATTCGTTGGGGCCGATATCCTCCCCCTGCAGGATCCGGGCGATGTTGGCACCCGCCCGCTCCCGATCCTCCGGTTCCAGCAGCTCGATGATGTTGAGCCCGGCCTCGAACTCCTCCCGGGTGTATCCGAATCTGGCAAAGCCCGCCTCGTTGGCGAAACGGAGCACCCCTGCCCGGTCGGTCTCGAAGACGATCTCGGAAATCGAGCCCAGGATCCGTCTCAGGCGCTCTTCGGTCTGCAGCCGGGTGGTGATATCGGTGGCGATGAAGGCGACGGAGACGACCCGGCCCTCCAGAACGACGGGGCTCAACTGGTTGTCGTACCAGGAGACGGTCCCGTGCGGGCCGGTGGCCCGGGAGGTGAACGAAGTGGTTTCTCTGGTCCTGAGGACCTGTCCGAGCTTCTCGAAGAGCAGGTCGTGGAAAGCGGGGTCCACAAACTCGGAGACCTTCCGTCCGACCACATCCGGGACGCTCAGACCGGCCACCGGGTGGTTGATGTACTCGATGATCCCTTCCGGGGAGACGACCGTGATGATGTTGGCGGCGTTCTCGGACAGGGAACGCCACCACTCCGGAGGTCGTGCCAACGAAGGCGTGAGGTCGTCGGGCCCGGAGGCCGGGGCGGGGCGGGTTTTAATATCTCGATTCTTCCCGACTCCCATCCGCGGACTCCAGGTCGGAGGTATGGACAGATCTGGGACAGCGTATGCGGCTCGGTCCCGGACCGATGATATCCGTCCAATTGTGACGGTGATACCTGGAACAGATGACGCCCGCGGGCAGTGGTGTGACCCGTGCCCGCGGGCGTCGCGCGGAAGGGGCGACGGACCGTGTTGCGGTGTCTAGGCCCGTCGCCGGCGGTACTTGCGGACCACGCCGATGACCACGCCCTGGATGCGCAGGTCCCGCTCGGGGACCATGAGGGGACGCACCATCTCGTTGGCCGGCTGCAGACGGATGAACCTGCCGTCGCGGAAGTAGCGCTTCAGGGTGACCTCCCCGCCCGGCAGGAGCGCGATCACCGTCTCGCCGTTCTCGGCCGTGTCCCGTTCCTCGATGACCACGAAGTCCCCGTCCCGGATGCCCTCGTCGACCATCGATTCCCCCTGGACCTGCAGGGCATACGTGCGGTTGCGCCCCAGCATGTCCTCCGGGATCATGAGTTCCTCCTGGTCCTCCAGCGCTTCGATCGGAGCCCCCGCCGCCACCCTTCCCAGCAGCGGCACGGTCAGGCTGCCCGAGCGCACCGGTTGCTCGAGCAGCGAGATGGAGCGGCTGCGGTTGTGACCGCGCTCGATGGCCCCCCGCTCCTCCAGGGCGGTCAGGTGCTTGTGCACCGTGGCCACCGAGGAGAGCCCGAAGTGCCGGGCGATCTCCTCCAGACTGGGCGAGTAGCCGCGCTCGGTCTGATAGGCGCGGATGAAGTCCAGGATCTCGCGCTGACGACGCGTCAGGTTCATGACCTCCTCCGGGGGATTCAGGTACCTGCGGATAGTCTGAGCGAAAAAGAGGCGAAGGTCAAGCAGAAAGGCGAACGGATGTTCGCCTCCGGGCCGGGGCCGGGGTGGAGTGAACAGACCGTCCCCGTATCCGTCCTACTCCCAGCCTCTCTTCCCGCGTGGGAAGGTCTTATACCAGGAGCCCGTTCGCCTGTACGATGAGGAACCGATGAACCGACCTCGCCACCTCACCTGTCGAACCGGACGCCTGGCCGCCCTGCTCCCCCTGCTGCTGGTGCTGCTCGCGGCCACTTCCTGCTCGAACCTCCTGGGGAGCACCCCGGAGCGCCTCTACCTCTATCGGGCGGTCTCGGACGAAGAGGTCCCCATACTGTTCGGACGCTTCATCCTCGCGGTCGCCACCAATGACGAGATCACCGGGGAGTGGCAGATCGACTGGATCGACGGGATCTCACAAGAAGGGAACGTGGGGCCGCAGATCGGTCGGGGCTCGCTGCGCGGCACGCTCCTGGAGGGTTTCTTCCATCTCAACCTGAATCCGGAGTTGACCGACAACAACGTGGTCCTGGTCGGTCATTGGGGGGATGGAGACCTGTCCGGTGAATGGGGAGTCGTCGGGATCGGCGGGATCGTCGTCCGGGGTGGCTTCACCCTCGAACGGATCCGGACCCCTCACTAGACTACCGGAGTAATCCGTCGACTGCGGTTCCCGCCGGCATTCAGCTGGCGGCATTGGCTTTCCGAGTCACTCCTCCCTCTTCCGCAGCACCCGTCCGGCCCGGACATCCGTGAAGACACCGGCGTCGATGGTGATCCGCCCGTTGACGATGACGACGTCCATCCCCTCGGCGTAGGCGTGGGGCTGCTCGTAGGTGGCCGTATCCCGTACCCGGCCCGGGTCGAAGACGAGCAGGTCGGCGAAGCAGCCCGGGCGCACCTCCCCCCGTTCGGCGATGCCCATGACGGTCGCCGACAGGCCGGTCATCGAATGAACCGCCTGCTCCAGGGTCAACACCCCCTGCTCCAGCACGTACTTGCGGATCTTGCGCGGGAAAGCCCCGTAGGCGCGCGGGTGGGGAAGCCCGCCGCCGAAGCGGGGGAGTTCCCCGTCCGAGGAGGTCATCGTCCAGGGCTGGACCATGAAGGTGCGGATGTCCCCCTCGTCCATGTTGAAGGAGATGATGGCCGGGCTCTCCACGCGCAGGATCGCGAGCGCGGACGTCACCGGGTCAGTCCCCTGCCCGTCCGCCGTCTCGGCCAGCGTCCGGCCGGTGGTGCGCAACACGATCCGGTCCGCACCACCCCGGCGGGCCAGGTTGGCTGCCATCTCCTCCCGGAGCCGGCCGCTCAGGGCCGGGTCGTCGAAGCGGGTCAGCAGGGCCGCTCGCCCCCCCGCCTCGGCCCAGCGGGGGAGCAGAGCCGCAGCCAAGCTGGTGCTGGAGGCCTCGTAGGGGTACTGGTCGGCCCAGACCGGGATGCCCTCGGCGCGGGCGGCTTCGAAGAGGGCCACCACCTCCGCCGACTGACCCCAGACCCCCGGCCCGAGCGCCTTGATGTGGGTGACGATCCCCCTCACCCCGGTGCGCCGGGAGACCTCGATGAGTTCTTCCACCGCCGCCAGCAGACCGATCGAGTAGTCCGATTCGTCCCGGATGTGGCTCTGGTGGACGCCGTCGTATTCCGCCGCCACCTCGTTCACCGCCGCCAGCTCGTCGGTGTCGGCGAAGGCCCCAGGGACGTAGTAGGGACCGCTCGAGAGGCCGAAGGCCCCCGCCTCCATCCCCCGCCGGACCAGCCCCCGCATCCGCTCCAATTCCTGCGGAGTCGCCGGCCGGTCCTCCTCACCGATCACGGCCGAGCGGATCGACCCGTGACCGATGAGCGGGGCGGCGTTGACCCCGATGCCATGCGCTTCCAGGGTGGCCCGCTGCCGGTCCAGGTCGAGCGGTCCCCCCCCGTCCGGGTTGATCACCACCGTGGTGAGTCCCTGGACCAGCAGGGCCCGCGCGTCCGCCCGGTCGGCCAGCGCCAGCCCCTCGCCGGCATGGGTATGCACGTCGATGAACCCCGGGGTCACGTACCGGCCGGCGGCGTCGATGACCCGCGCGGCCCGAGCCCCCCGCAGGTCCCCCACGGCCGCGATCCGGTCCCCCCGGACGGCGACATCGGCCCGGTACCAGGGGGTCCCGGTCCCATCCAGCAGGCGGCCGTTCCGGATGAGGAGATCGTATTCGGGAACCTGCGGCGGGTGAGAACCGACCGGGGTGAGGAACAGTAGGGGCAGCAGGGCGAGCGCCGGTAGAAGAGACGGCATCAAGGAACGGAACCGCTCGCGCGTTCGGGCTGGGTCCACAGACTGGGGCACCGACCGTCCTCCGGATCTGTTATGCTTGAAGCGAAGCGGTCCTGTTCCGGCTCGACCAGGACGAAGCCGGACGCACCGTCAGTCTACTCAGACCCGGACCGACCGTCGACCCGTCACCGTGGCCGTGCCGGGCCCGGTCCTGAACCGGTGGCTCACCCCGCCGGATACAGCGATCCCGTTCGGGGCGCTCTTGACGCCCTGAGCAGTGGAGGAATGGAATGCCCCCAATACCGATCGCGGACCTGTGAGCTTCGTGATCATCAAATCCCCCGTTCTCCCTCTCTCGTCGCGATCCCGCCTCCGGCGGAACCTGTCTGGTGTCGCGGTGTGTGCCGTCGTAGCCTGCGTCGGGGGGGGGGATCCCTGCCCGGCTGCCGCAGCACTACGTCGCTCGACTCGTCGGCCATGCCGGAGGAAGCCGGCCGGCCGCCACGGCGCCCGGCGAAGCGCCCCGGCAGCAGCCCTTCTCCACCGTGACCGTTGGGGTTCTCGATCTGGATCCGATCAACTTCGACGCCGCCTCGGCGCGGATCATCTCAGACCGCCTCCGCCTATACGTGGCCAACCAGCCGGTTTTCGCGCTCGTCGAGCGCAACAAAATGGCCGACCTGATGGCGGAGTACGGATTCCAGCTCTCCGGAGCCTGCTCCAGCGACGACTGCGCCATCCAAATCGGGAAGGTGCTCAGCGCGCGCATGATGATCGCCGGGAGCGTAGCGCAGGTACTGGAGTCGGCCACGGCGGCGGTGGCCCGGGAACTCGCGTCCAAGCTCGTGCAGGAGACCGGCCTCAAGTCCCCATTCAGGCCGGAATACGGGCGGGTGAACGTTAGGTCCGACCCCCCGGCGCGACCATCCTGGTGGGAGGCCAGCGCGCGGGCACGACCCCGGCCGCACTCAGCCTCCGCGTGGGCGGCTATGAGATCGGGCTGGAGCACCCCGGATTCAAGCCGTACCGGGGGAATATCGAGGTCGACCAAGGGGGGGCCGTCGATCTGGAAGCGCGACTGGAGAGGGACGTCACCGGATTCGCCGAGGTCCGCTCCGAACCCCCCTCCGCATCGGTGTTCATCGACGGGGAATACGTCGGCGTCACTCCCCTGGCGCGCCTGGAGCTGCCGGTCGGTGCCCACCAGGTCGTCTTCCGGCTGTCCGGGTATCGGGCAGAGACCGAAGGGCTCGAGATCACTGCGGGCCGGACTTCAATCCTGGCGGCCCGCCTGAGCGACACCGGCCGCGGTGTCCTGAGCGTCCTCTCGGAACCGAGGAACAGCACCGTCCGGATCGACGATGCCGTCGTGGGCACCACACCCCTCCTGCTCCCGCTGCCCCAAGGCAGTTATCGCGTAAAGCTCAGCCGGGCCGGCTACGGTTCGGTCACCCGGACGGTCGAGGTGATGGGAGGCCGGCCCACCGAGGTGACCGTCCGGCTCCAGGTTCTGCCTCCACCCGGATAGCGGCTTCCCGACGAACAGGCTCCCGGCCGGCCGCAGGCGTCACCGGGGAGGGCTCAGTCGCCCGGACCGCCACCGTACCCGCCGGCGGTGTTGCCGCCGTCCACGGCCACCGCCTGGCCGGTCAGGAAGGAGGAGTCCTCGGAAGCCAGGAAGAGCACCACCCGGGCCACCTCCTTAACCCTCCCGACCCGGCCCAGCGGGAGCGCCTCGCCGTAGCGGCGCAGGACCTCTTCACGGTTCTCCGGACCGTCGAAGTCCCCCCGTTCGGCCCAGCGCTCCACGTAGGTGTCCCCCGGGCAGACGGCGTTGACCCGGATGTTCTCGCGGGCATGGTCGAGGGCCATGGCCCGGGTCATCTGGACCACCGCCCCCTTGGCCGCGCAGTAGGCCACCGCGTCCCGTCCTCCGATGAGCCCCCAGTCGGAGGCGTTGTTCACGATCACCCCGCC
>CAZFHZ010000116.1:0-9915 GCA_964519015.1 uncultured Gemmatimonadota bacterium
TCGGCCGGTATCCTGGAGGCGATCCGGGACCTCTATGGCGCCACCGAGTTGGCCCGGGAACTGGAGATGGGACACCGGACCGGCCGCCGTTGATCCGTCCCTCCTCCGGGCCCGGCCTTACCGGGATCCGGAGGAGGACACCATTCCAAGGCAGATGGTTGTGAATGGCTTTCATGGTGTCGTCATTCCCTATATACTGGTAGTCGGTCTGGGTCCAGGGAGGTGAACCCATCGGGAAGGCACTCCGCCGTCACGGTCCCTTTTCGATCTAGGGGAGGCAATATGAGCGAGTCCAGCCAGCACAACCCGGAGGAGCTCGCGGTGACCTCTTCCGCCCTGCCGCTACCGGTCGAGCCGGGGATCGAGCCCGGCGCCGGGACGATCAGCGGGATCGGCGGCCGGATCCGGGGGCTGCGCCTGGAACGGGGACTCCTCCAGCGTGAACTGGCCGAGGCCGCCGGCCTCTCCCTGAACGCGATCAGCCTGATCGAGCGGGACCAGACCTCACCCACCGTGACGACCCTCGACCGGCTGGCGGGCGCGCTCGATGTGCCACTGGTCGCCCTCTTCCAGGAGCAGGAGGTCCACCCCAGCGTCATCGTCACCCGATCCCTGGAGCGGGACCGGATCGCCCTGCATAAGGGCATGGTCGAACGACTCGGCCGGGGGCTGGACGGTCAGAAGATGGAGGCCGTGGAGATCACCCTCGATCCGGGCTATGAAGGTTCCCCCCGACGGCAGGTACACAGCGGCCACGAGCTCGTGTATGTTACGGAGGGGAGGATCTGGTGCGAGGTGGGCGAGAAGCGCTGGGAACTCCAGGAGCGGGAGAGCCTGCTCTTCGAGGCGCGCATCCCCCACCGCTATGCCAACGCCGGGGATATCAGCGCCCGGGCGGTCGTGGTCTCCTGGGAACCCGACGGTCCCGGGGGTTCGCTCCAGTCCCACTTCTCCTGAGGAGGGGAGGGCCGTGCGGTCCTCCCGGGTTCCTCAGCGAACGATCCCAAACGCGACTTCAGGGCAGGTGCGTCCATGTCCGGACACTCGAAGTGGTCCACCATCAAGCGCAAGAAGGCCAAGGTCGACCAGGCCCGGGGCCGGCTCTTCTCCCGTCTGACCCGGGAGATCATAGCCGCCGCCCGTGAGGGCGGGGGTGATCCGAGTGCCAACGCCCGTTTGCGGATGGCGGTCGACAACGCTCGGATGAACAACCTGCCGGGGGAGAACATCGAACGGGCCATCCGCCGCGGCACGGGGGATCTCCCCGGGGTCGATTATGAATCGGTCTGGTATGAGGGGTACGCCCCGGGCGGGGTGGCCATCCTGGTGGAGACCCTGACCGATAACCGCAACCGGACGGTCAGTGAGATCCGGCACATCTTCGCCAAGCGGGGGGGGAGCCTGGCCGAGACGGGGAGTGTGAGCTGGCAGTTCGAGGCCAAGGGGACCCTCTTCGTGGAAGGGGAGGGAGTGGACGAGGATGCGCTGATGATGACCGTCCTCGAAGCCGGAGGGGAGGACCTGGCCCGGGAAGGGGAAGCGTGGTACGTGGTCACCCCGGTGGAGGCCCTCGAACAGGTCAAATCCGCCCTGGAGCAGGCGGGCTTCCCCTATCGCGACGCCCAGGTCGCCCGGGTGCCGAAGAACCTCATCTCTCTGCCCCCCGATCATCAGATGCAGACGCTCCGGGTGCTGGAAGCGATCGAAGAGCAGGACGATGTGCAGAACGTCTACACCAACCTCGACATCGACGACGAGGTGGCCGCCCGGCTGGACGAGGCTTGAGCGGCATGACGGAGGAAGTCCGCATCCTGGGGATCGATCCCGGCTCCCGGATCACCGGCTGGGGCCTGATCGGGATGCGGGGGAGCGATCTGGCCGGGCTCGATCACGGGGTCTTCCGGCTGCCAGAGGAACGCCCCCTGGCCGAACGCCTGGCCTTTCTCCACCACGGGCTGACCGGACTGTTCGCCCGGATCGGTTCCGTCGAAGTGGCGGTTGAGGATATCTATGTGGCCCGGAACGTGCGTTCCGCCCTCACCCTCGGGCATGCCCGAGGGGTCGTGCTGCTGGCCTGTGCCCAGGCCGGACTGGACGTCCACGAATATCCCGCCAACACCGTCAAGCAGTCGGTGCTCGGGCAGGCCGGTAGGGCCGCGACCAAGGAACGGATCGGATTCATGGTCAAGGCTCTGCTCGGCCTGAGCGAGGTCCCGGGTCCGGCCGACGTCACCGACGCCCTCGCCTGTGCCATCTGCCACGCCCACCGGAGGTCGCTCCCCGGATGATCGCCTGGATCGAAGGAACGCTGTTCGCCCGGCATCCCACTGTGGCCGTCGTCCAGGTGGGAGGACTCGCCCTGCATTGCCGTATCAGCCTGACCACCTACGCCGCCCTGCCGAAGGAGGGGGAGCAGGTCCGTCTTCAGACTGTCCTGCTCGTGCGCGACGATGGACTCGAGCTCTTCGGGTTCGCCAGCGAAGTTGAACGCACGCTCTTCGGGCTGCTCAGGGAGGTGTCGGGGGTGGGGCCTAGAATGGCGCAGGGTATCCTGTCCGGACTTTCCGTCGAGGAGTTCGTGCGGGCTCTCGCCGACGAGGACCTGGTCGCGCTGACCGCCATCAAGGGGGTCGGGCGCAAGACGGCCGAACGGCTCGTGCTCGAGCTGAGGGAGAAACTGCCCCGGCTCGGGCCGGTAGCCGAAGGGGTGGCGTCTGTCCCTTCCGGAGCGCACCGGCGACCCGGGGAGGAAGAAGCCATGCTGGCCCTCCGTTCCTTGGGCTATTCCGCCCAGGAAGCGGAGCGGGCGGTCCAGCGGGCGGTGAACGAGACCGAGGGAGAGCCCTCCGTGGAGAGCATCGTGAAACGAGCGCTCACGCTCACCCGCTGAATCCCCCCGGACCGGTATCATGTCCGAACCACGTATCACCACACCGAGACCGACCGGCGACGAACGGGCCTTCGAAGAGGTCCTGCGTCCCTCCAGCTTCGACCAGTTCGTGGGTCAGACGGGCGCCGTCGACAACCTGCGGCTCTTCATCCAGGCCGCCCGCGAGCGGGGGGAGGCGCTCGACCATCTCCTGCTCTTCGGGCCGCCCGGTCTGGGTAAGACCACCCTTGCTTATATAGTAGCGAACGAGTTGGGGGTGGACCTGAAGTCCACCTCCGGTCCGGTCCTGGAACGGGCCGGGGACCTGGCCGGTCTGCTCACCGGGATCGGGGAGGGGGACGTGCTCTTCATCGACGAAGTCCACCGACTCAGTCCGGTCGTGGAGGAGTACCTCTACTCGGCAATGGAGGATTACCGGCTCGATATCCTTATCGACAAGGGCCCGAGTGCCCGTTCCATCAAGCTCAAGCTGAACCGCTTCACCCTCGTCGGGGCCACGACCCGGGCCGGCATGCTCACCGGCGCCCTGCGGGCCCGGTTCGGATTGACGATCCGGCTCGACTACTACGCCCACTCCGAACTGGCCGCCATCCTGACCCGGTCCGCCCGGGTGCTCGGGGTGGAGCTCGACCCCGAGGGGGGGGCGGAGATCGCCCGGCGCAGCCGGGGGACTCCCCGGATCGCCAATCGGCTGCTCCGCCGGGCGCGCGACGTGGCCCAGGTGAAGGGGGACGGCCGGGTCACGTCGCCGATCGCCGCCCAGACGCTCGAACTGATCGGAATCGACGATCAGGGTCTCGACGAGATGGACCGCCGCATGCTCCTGACCATCATCGACAAGTTCGAAGGGGGGCCGGTCGGTCTCAATTCCCTGGCGGTGGCGGTCGGCGAAGAGGGGGAGACCCTGGAGGAGGTCTACGAGCCCTTCCTCATCCAGCTCGGGCTGCTCCACCGGACCCCGCGGGGACGCGTGGTCACCCGTGGTGCCTACACCTACTTCGGCCGGACGGTACCCCCCGGCCGGGCCAGCGGGGAGGACTCACCCGACCTCTTCACCGGGGCCGGGGAGGGCCCGGTGCCGTGACGGCCCGGGTCGCGGTCGTGGTCGTCGCCGCCGGTGAGGGCCGCCGGCTGGGCGGGACCGAACCGAAACAGTTCCAGGAAGTGGCCGGCCGCCCGTTGCTCGTTCATGCCCTGCTCCCCTTTGAAGCACATCCCTGGGTGGACCGAATAGTCGTTGTACTGCCGCCGGAGAAGATCGAGGAGTGGTCGGCTCGACTGCCGATCCGGTTCGGCCTCCACAAGGTGAGCGCGGTGGTCCCCGGGGGCGCCCGGCGGCGTGATTCGGTGCGGGCCGGTCTGGAAGCGGCCGGAGCGGGCGGCTGGCGGAGCGATGAACTGGTCGCCGTCCACGACGGGGTCCGGCCGCTACTGGAGCCCGGATTGCTCGACCGCCTGCTACACGCCGCCGCAGAGAGCGGGGCGGCGGTCCCGGTGGTCCCGCTGAACGATACCGTCGTGCGGACCGCCGGAAGGGAGTGGGGGGAGGTGGTCGAGCGGGGAAACCTGCGCCGCGTCCAGACGCCGCAGGTCTTCCGGGCGGAGTGGCTCCTGGAAGCACATGACCTCGACCCGGGAAGGGATGTCTCGGACGATGCCCAGCTGGTGTGGGCGCTGGGACGGCCGGTGATCCTGGTGGCCGGGGATCCCGGTAACCTGAAGGTGACCGACCCGCGTGACCTGGAGCTGGCCCGGCGCTGGCTGGAAGGAGGAGCGCGATGAGCGAGTCGCCGCGAATCGGGATCGGCTACGAGATCCACCGCACCGATCCGGAGCGACCCCTGGTACTCGGGGGGGTTCGCATCCCCGAGGCCTCCTTCGGGCTGTCCGGGCATTCCGACGCCGACGTCGTGCTGCACGCGGTGGCCGACGCTTGTCTGGGCGCGGCGGCGCTGGGCGATATCGGTGTCCATTTCCCCGACACCGACCCGGCCTGGGCGGGAGCCGACTCGGCGGGGCTGCTGGGCCGGGTGGTCACCCTGGTGGCCGAACGCGGCTGGCAGGTCGGGAACGTCGATGTGACCGTCATCGCCCAGGCACCGAAGCTGGCGCCCCATGTGGAGGCGATGCGCCGCCGGATCGCGGAAGTACTGAACTGTCCGCTTACCGCGGCGTCGGTGAAGGCGACGACCCACGAGGGGCTGGGACCGTTGGGGCGTGCCGAAGGGATCGCCGCCCAGGCCGTGGTACTCCTGGTCCCCGCTGTGCGGGAGGTGTGAGGTGGGGCGACCGGTGGTGGGAGTCCTGCTGGGAGGTACCAGCCCGGAACGGGAGGTCTCGCTCGCCTCGGGGGCGGCCGTGGCCGAAGCCCTGGAGCGGGGGGGGTGGGCGGTGCGGCGCTACGATTTCGGTCTCCCCGGGGAACGGGAGCGCGGCCCGGTGGCCGCCCGGCTGCTCGCGGCGCTGCAGGTCGGCCCGTTGGCTGGAGTGGCGGTGGTCTTCAATGCCCTCCACGGCGGGGCAGGGGAGGACGGGCGGGTCCAGGCCCTCCTGGAACTGGCGGAGGTCCCCTACACCGGGTCGGGGCCCCTGGCCAGCGCCCTGACCATGGACAAGTGGCTGACCAAGCAGATCGTCCGGGCCGCCGGCGTGACGGTGCCGGAGGGGGTGCTCTGGCACCTCGGGGACGCCACCCCGCCGGAGGTGCTGGCCGCGGAATGGAGCGGCCGTCTCGGCTACCCCCTGGTGGTCAAACCGGTCGACCAGGGCTCAACCGTCGGGTTCTCACTGGTCGGCGGGGAGAAGGAGTTGGGGGAGGCCCTGACCGCCGCCGCCGCCTTCGGCTCGGGCGCGCTCGTGGAAGCCTTCATCCCGGGCCGGGAGGTCACCGTCGCGGTAGTGGGTGGTGAGGCCCTGCCCGTGGTGGAGATCGTCCCCTCGCACGGGGTGTATGATTACGCCTGCAAGTACACCCCCGGCCTGAGCATGTACCACTGCCCGGCCGACCTGGCGCCGGCGGTGGTGAGGGAGCTCCAGGAGGCGGCCCTCGAGGTCTTCGGCCGGCTCCAGCACCGCGATTACTCCCGCATGGACTTCCGGCTCTCCGAGGCAGGGCGACCTTTCCTGCTGGAGGGGAATACCCTGCCCGGATTCACCGCTACCAGCCTGGTCCCCAAGGCTGCGGCCGCGGCCGGGATCGATTTCGAGACCCTCTGCACCCGGCTGGTCGAGGCCGCCCTCGACCGCGGCGGTCCACGGTGAGCCGGGTCGTCGACATCGCAATCGTGATCCTGGTCGTTCTGTTGGTGCTGGGCGGCCTGCGCCGGGGGTTGCGTCGCGAGCTGCTCAACTTGGCCGGAGTGGTGGTCGCCCTCCTGGGGGGGGTCTTCCTGGCTCGCCCGGTGGCTTCACTGATCGCCCGTTTCGGCGTGCTCGAGGAGGTCCCCTGGCTGCTCGCCTTCATCGGCGGGTTCCTGGCCGCCTCGCTTCTCTTCAGTCTGCTCAAGGCGCCGCTGCTACCCCGCGAGGTCGACCTGGCCGAGCGCATTTCGGGCGGGGTGGTGGGACTGGGGAAGGGGGTGGTCCTGGCCGCCCTCCTGCTCTACCTGCTGTTGGGCCTCTGGCCGGACGGGGCGAGGCGGTTGACCGCCGCACCCGCCGCCCGCCTGGTCTTGCCGGTGGTGGAAGTGGTGGACCGGGTGGCCGGAGCGGTCCGGGTGCTGCTCCCCCGCGATTTCACCGAGCGGGTCCGGACGACCTGGGAGGGGGTACGTCGTTCCGGGCGGGAGGTCTCCGAGACGCTGGAGACGATCCAGCAGGCGGGCGAGCAGGTGCGGGAATACGGACGGACGGTCGGGGAAGGGGCCGCGGTGGTCGATTCCCTCCTCCGCCCGCCTCCCCCTCCTCGCTGAACCCGGCTCGAGCGAACGGGCATATTGCCTTCCCGACCGCGGGAGCGGTCCGATATCTTGACGGATCATGGCGATCGTGCTCCATAACAGCCTTACCCGCAGCGTCGAACCCTTCGAACCCATCCGACCAGGCCGGGTCGGCATCTATTCGTGCGGCCCGACGGTCTACGACTTCCCCCACCTGGGGAACTGGCGCGCCAACATCTTCTTCGACCTGCTCCACCGCTACCTCGCCTGGCGCGGTCTGGAGGTCTTTCACGTCGTGAACCTGACCGACGTGGATGACAAGACCATCAACGGTGCCCGGCAGGCCGGCCTGCCGCTCGAACGCTACACGGCCCCCTTCATCGCGGCCTTCTTCGCGGAACGGGACATCCTGCGCATCCTCCCCGCAGACGTCTATCCGCGGGCCACCGAGCACATCGCGGACATGCTCGACCTGGTGGCCTCACTCGTCGAGCGGGGACTCACCTATGAGGTGGCCGGGAGCGTCTACTTCGCCGTCGACCGTTTCGCGGAGTATGGCCGGCTGAACCGGCTCGACGTCTCCGGGCTCAAGGCGGGGACCCGGGTCGACAGTGACGAATATGAGGAGAAGGAGCAGGTCCGCGATTTCGCACTCTGGAAGGCGCGCAAGCCGGAGGACGGCGATGTCTGGTGGCCGAGTCCGTTCGGGGAGGGGCGACCGGGATGGCATATCGAGTGCTCCGCCATGAGTGCCCGTTACCTGGGTGTCCCCTTCGACATCCACACCGGCGGGGTCGACCTGCGCTTCCCCCATCATGAGAACGAGATCGCCCAGACGACCGGGGCTACCGGGAAACCCCTGGCCCGATGGTGGCTGCACAACGAGCATCTCCTGCTTGAAGGTCGGAAGATGAGCAAGAGCCTGGGGAACATCCTCACCCTGGCCGACCTGATGGCCGAGGGGCACGACCCGGTCGCGATCCGGTTCGTCCTGCTGGGGACCCATTACCGCCAGCAGCTCAATTTCCGTCGCGCCGGCCTGGAGGGGGCGGTGACGGCCCTCGGCCGGTTGCGGGAAGCCCGCCGGCTCTGGGGGGAACGGGCGGAGAGCACCCACCTCGACCACCCCGAGCTGGACCGGGAGGCCGCGGAGGCGGCCGATGGGGCGGCCGCTGCCTTCACCTCCGCCCTCGACAACGACCTGAACATCTCGGAAGGCCTGGCGGCGGTCTTCGAGCTGGTCCGGCGGGGGAACCGTCTGCTCGAGTCGGGGCTGGGACCATCCGGTGCCCGGCGGCTGCTGGCCGCGCTGGAGGATCTCGACCGGGTCCTGGTCATCCTCGAACCGACCGGGGAGCGGTCGGGGATCTCCGCCGAACTCGCCGGACGGATCGCCGAGCGTGAGCAGGCCCGGCGGGACCGGGATTGGGCCCGGGCGGACCGCATCCGGGATGAACTGCTGGCCCTCGGGATCGTCCTGGAGGACACGCCGGAGGGGACCCGGTGGAAGCGGGGTGGTCCGTGAGCGGGCCCGGGACCACTCCGGGCACGGTTCTCGCCCCGTATCTGCTGAAGGGTGCCGAGGAGACGGAGCGATGGGTCGCCCGGATCCGGGTGATCGTCGCCCTGGTGGCTGCCACCGCCGGTCCCTGGATGGTCCTGACCGGCCGCTTCCCCCTGGTCTCCCCGCCTCCTCTGGTCGTGGCCGTCGAAGTCCTGCTCCTCCTCTACGCCGTCGTCTACCGGTTCTGGGAACCGTGGCGACGTCATGGCTTGCGCCTGACCGCGCGCGTGGTGAGCCTGTTCGACCTGGCCGTGGTGGCCTTCATCATCCCCAACAGCGGTGGGCTGGCCAGTCCCTACTGGGGGGTCGGAGCGGGCATCGTGCTCATCTACATCATGCGTTTCCCCATCACGGTCGTCGAACTGGTCCTGATCGGTCTGGTCTTCGTCGCGGACGGGGTGGTCGCCCAACTGTTGGTCCCGCTGCCGGCCCCGCTGGTGTCAAACGCCGTCATCGGCATCCTCATCGGCATGATGGTGGTCATCTGGGCCGGGATCATGCTGGTCCGGCGGGAACGGGCCGGGATCGAGCAGGTACTGGAGACGGAGCACCGGATCATCGCCCGGATCGTCAACACGGTCCAGCACGAGGTGAACAATCCGCTGGCCATCGCCAGCGGCAACGTCGAACTGCTCAAGCACCGGCAGACCGACCTGCCGGCACCCTACGTGGACCGTATCGAGAGCGCCCTCGACCGGATCGGCGAGGCGGTCAGCCGGCTGAGGGAACTGGAAGCGGAACACGGGGTGAGTGGGGAAGGGATGCTGGAACGGTTCACCCGCAAGGGGGTGGAGGAGGAACCGTCCGACCCTTCCGGTTGACGCCCGTGGCGGGCGGTCCCATATTGAAACGCTCGGCGGGCCGGCGTAGCTCAGCTGGTAGAGCGCCTGATTTGTAATCAGGTGGTCGGGGGTTCGAGTCCCTTCGCCGGCTCCAGTATCAGCGGCTGGCCGGCCGCGCAGGGCAGGATGTGGTGGGGTACCGAAGCGGTCAACCGGGGCAGACTGTAAATCTGCTGGCTTTCGCCTTCGGAGGTTCGAATCCTTCCCCCACCACCAGATCGACGCGGGAATAGCTCAGTTGGCTAGAGCGCCAGCCTTCCAAGCTGGGGGTCGCGGGTTCGAATCCCGTTTCCCGCTCCAGCGGACCCCGGGCGCAGGCTCCCACCCCGAAGCCGCGCCAGCATAAGGGTCGTCCGAGGGGCCGGGAAGGTCCCCGGTTCCATGACAACCGCGAAGTCGGGGGAGAGTGCCCGGTGGATGGACACGGAAGACCATCGGGTGCTTGACACTACAGAGAATGGCACATACCTTGCTGGTCTGCTGATTTTCCAGGATTGACCAGCATACTCCCCACAGATCCCACACCGGATCGGGAATCAAAGGGGATCGAGGCCGCCTGAGAGCGCGCCCACGTAGCTCAGGAGGTAGAGCACGTCCTTGGTAAGGACGAGGTCACCGGTTCAAGCCCGGTCGTGGGCTCCAGTTCGTTCAGGACAAACCACCGCGAGGGCAGCAGGAGGATCCCGAGAGATGGCCAAGGCTAAATTCGAGCGCACCAAGCCGCATGTGAACGTGGGGACG
>CAZFHZ010000117.1:0-9574 GCA_964519015.1 uncultured Gemmatimonadota bacterium
AGGGAAGGGAGGCGACCATGAACCGACCGCCGGGTGATCTCGAGAAACTGATCCTTTTCGCGCTGCTGCATCTGGGCGAGGAGGCCTATGGGGCGTCCATCCAGCGCGAGATCGTCGCCCGGACCGGACGCGAGGTGGCCGTGGGGGCGCTCTATACCGGGCTCCAGCGACTGGAACGAAGGGGCTGGATCCGCGGCCGGATGGGGGAGCCGACCCCTGAGCGGGGAGGGCGGCGCAAGAAGCACTACAAGCTCCAGCCGACCGGAGCCCGGGCCCTGGCCGAGGCCTACGAGACCCTGCGCCGGATGGCGGCCGGCACCGAGGCCCGTCTCGGCGCTGACGTGGAGCCGGCTGATGTTTGAGCGACGGACCGGGCGACCCGGGGCGGCCCCCCGGCTGGGCCGGCTCCTGCTCCGGCTCCGCTTCCACGGGGAACTGGGTGAGATCGTGACCGGTGACCTGCTGGAGGGATACCACCGGATCGCGGTTTCGGAGGCCGGTCCCCGGGCGGCCCGCTCCTGGTTCCGCCGCCAGGTCCTGGCCAGCCTCTGGGCCCGCCCGCCGCAGGAGGTGCGTCGACCGGTGGAGGTTCGGGCCCGCGGGCACACGGACGGGGTCGGACCCCCCCACGGACCGGGGCGCTGGTGGCGACTGCTGACCGACCATCTGCCCCGGGAGACGGGCATCGCCGCACGCGCCCTGGCCCGGAACCCGCTGCTCACCGGGGTGGCCACCCTGACCCTCGCCCTGGGGATCGGGGCCAATGCCATCCTGCTCGACCTCGGCCACGACCTGCTGCTCCAGCCCCTGCCGTTCCGGGATCCCGGCTCGGTGGTGGGCATCTTCCGGCTCACCCCGGAGGTGACCGGTCCCGACCCTCCCATCGAACGCCTGGTCGGCATCTGGATGGTCCCCTTCGACCTCTACCGGGACTGGCAGGACCTGGGTTCGCCCTTCTCGACCATGGGGGCGATCGCCCCCCGGACGATGACCCTGAGCGGGGAGGGGGATGCGGTCCGGCTCTCCGGCCTGCGGGCCACGGCCGGGATCTTCCGCACCCTCGAGACCACACCCGCGCTGGGGCGGCTCCTCTCCTCCGCGGACGATTCGGTCGGCGCCCCGCCGGTCGTGGTGCTCAGCCATGGGACCTGGACGGCCCGCTTCGGCTCCGATCCGGCCGCGGTCGGTCGCACGATCACCCTGAACGGACTGCCCCGGACCATCGTCGGTATCCTGCCGGCGGATTTCCACTTCCTGGACAGGGACCGGGAGCTCTGGATCAACTTCAGCGATGAGGAGAAGACCGAGGTCTATCGGGCCGGCGGCTATCTGGACGTGCTCGGCCGGTTGAAGCCCGGTTTCACCATCGCGACCGCCCAGGCCGAGATGGAGAGGGTGGCCCGTCGGATCGCTGAGGTGCATCCGGAGGAATCCAAAGATGGGATCCGTCTGGTCCCGGCCCTGGATATGGCCACCGCCGAGGTCCGACAGAGCCTCTTCCTCTTCCTGGGTGCGGCGGCCATGGTGCTGCTCATAGCCGGAGCCAACCTCACGGGTCTGCTGCTGGTCCGGGCGTTCGAGCGGAGGCAGGAGATGGCGGTCCGGACGGCGCTGGGTGCCTCCCGCTCCCGGCTATTCGAACTTGCCCTGCTCGAAAGTGTACTGTTCGCCCTCCCGGGCGGGCTGCTGGGCGCCCTGCTGGCCCTGGTGGGACTCCGTCCGTTCATCTGGCTCTTCCCATCCGGCCTCCCCCGGGTGGCTGAGATCCAGCCGGGGGGTGGGACCGTCCTGCTGGCCCTTGTCCTCTCGGTAGTGGTCGGTCTGCTCATCGGTCTGGTCCCGGCGCTGCGTCTGGCCCGCGGATCCACCTCCGGCGGGCTCCACCGGGTGGGGATGACGCAGACCGGGAGCCGGGGGCACCTCCGATCCCAGGCCGTTCTGGTGGTGGTGCAGATCGCCCTGGCCTTCGGGCTCCTCTCGGGCGCCGGGCTCTTCTACCGGAGCTACCAACGGCTCGTCCAGGTCGATAAAGGATTCAATCCGGAGAACCTGCTCACCATGACGGTGATGCTCCCGGAACCCTACCGGGAGGCTCCGGAGACCACCTGGCGTTTCTTCGAGGATCTCCGGACCGACCTTGAGGCCCTGCCCGGGGTCACCGCGGTGACCGCCATCGAGCAGGTACCCATCCTGGACGGCCTCTCCTTCCCTCCGGTCTGGGTCGAGACGGCCGGCGGTATCGAGAAGACCTCGGTCCATCGCAGCATGGTCCAGCGGGACTACTTCGCGGTCATGGATATCCCGATCCTGCAGGGACGGGGATTCACCGTGGAGGACCGGTACGGTGCCCCCCCGGTGGTGGTCGTCAACCGCCGGTTCGCCGAGCGGTTCTGGCCCCAGACCGAGGCCGTCGGCCGGCGTATCAACACCGGCACCGAGCAGGAGCCCTACTGGCAGCAGGTGGTCGGGGTGGTGGGGGATGTCTTCTATCGGCCGGACTGGGAGTTCGAGGAGTACTATGAATCGATCGACCAGGCTCCTTCCTGGTACCTCTCGATGCTGGTCCGGACGGGGGTGCCACCGGCAGCACTGACCGGTCCGGTACGCGAGGTCCTGAGAGTGAAGGATCCCGATATCCCGGCCACCATCGGAGGCTATGAGGACCGGATCCGGCAGAGCGTGGTCTACTCCACGCCCAGGGGCATGCTCTACCTGATGGGGGTTCTCGGGGGGATCGCGGTCCTGCTCGCCGTCACGGGCATCTATGGAACGTTGGCCTTCATCGTGGTCAGGAACCGCCGGGAGATCGGCATCCGCGTCGCGCTCGGGGCATCGAGCGTGGATGTGATGCGGGAGGTGGTCCGGCGCGGCCTGTGGCTGGCCGGGTCCGGGCTGGGGTGCGGGCTGGTCATCACGCTGGCCGCCGGCCGGGTGGTGGAATCCCAACTCTTCCAGGTCCGGGCCACCGACCCGGGCAATCTCGGGATGATGACGCTGGCGGTCGTGCTGGCGACCCTGGCGGCCTCCCTCGGGCCGGCCTGGAAGGCGCTGCGGATCGATCCGGCCCGGACGCTCCGGCAGGATTGAGCCGAAGGGATCCCGTAGACGCCGGATCGGGACTCACTCCCTGTGCAGTGCCTCGATCGGATCGATGGTCGAGGCGGTGTGAGCGGGACGCCACGTCGCGATGAGCGCGACCGCCAGGAAGAGCAGACCCACCAGACCGTAGGTCACCGGATCGTCCGGTCGGACCCCGATCAGCATGCTGGCCAGAGAGCGGGAGGTGAGCCAGGCCAGACCGAGGCCGAGGGCCGTCCCGGTGATGACCAGCTTGAGGCCGTCACCGATGATGAGGCGCAGGACCTGGGACCGCCGCGCCCCCAGCGACATCCGGATCCCGATCTCGCGGACGCGGCGGGAGACGTCGTAGGCGATCACTCCGTAGAGACCGGTGGTGCCGAGAACGAGCGAGAAGAGCCCCAGGCCGGTGAGCAGGCCGGCCAGCAGGCGGGGGAGGAAGAGCATCAGTTCCAGGTGCTGGTGCACTGTGGCCAGGTCCAGGAGCGGCACGTGCCGGTCGACCTCGCGGATCGCTTCACGCACTGGCTGGAGCAGGGTCCGTCCGTCACGGCTCGAGCGGACGACGAGGAACCCGATCACCGGGGTCTCCCCCCTCTCCGGGAAGTAGATATATGGGCGCAGTCGTTCCCCGAGCGACCGGTAGCGGCCGTCCTTGGCGATACCGACGATCGGCCGGGGAGGTTCGTCGGCGCCCCCCACCCGCACGAACTGTCCGAGCGCATCGCCATCGGGCCAGCAGGTACGGGCGAAGGTCTCGTTGACGATCACGACCGGTTCCCCCAATCCCTGGTCGAACGAGGTGAAGGACCGCCCCGACACGATCGGGATACCCATCGTCTCGAAATATCCGGCGCTGACACGTGAGAAGTCGACGCTGAGACCGTCCTCATCGATCTCGATCTGCGAAGTCTGCGGGCGGATGTTGGTTGTTGAGATGCCGTACCCGAGCGGCATCCGGTCGGTCAGGGCGGCCGATTCCACCCCGGGGAGTCCCGAGACACGGTCGACCAGCCGCTGGAAGAAGCTGTGCCCCTCTTCGCCGGAGAGTCCGCTCTCGTAGAGGATGAAGGTGGCCACCACCCCCTGGCGCAGGTCGAATCCGGTATCCACCCGGCTGGCTCGGGTCAGGGAGCGCAGGAAGAGACCCGCGAAGACCATCAGGAGGGCGGAGACCGCCACCTGGGCGACGACCAGGGAACTCCTCAGGCTCACCCGGCGCAGGCGCCGGGTGAGGGACCCGTACTCGTCCCGCAGTGCCGACATCAGCTGCGGACGGGTCGCCTGACGGGCCGGGATGAGACCGAAGATGATGCCGGTCACCAGAGAGAGGGTGAAGGCGAACAGCAGGACCCGGACATCCAGGCCCAGGTCGATGGTGATATGGATCGGGATCGGTGGCTGTACGGCGACCAGGAGCTGCAGCAGGGTCTGGGCGAGCAGCAGCCCCACCGCACCTCCCAGCAGCGCCAGCAGGACACTCTCGGTGAGCAGCTGCCGGATCAGGCGGAACCTTCCCGAGCCCAGGGCCAGCCGGATGCCGATCTCCCGGCGGCGCGCGAGGGAACGGGCCAGGAGCAGGCTGGCCAGGTTAGTACAGGCGATCAGGAGCACCAGCCCCATCATCACCATCAGGAAGAAAGTGAAACCCGTGATGACCCCATCGAGCTGCGGATGGAGGCTGATGGAATTCGAAGGCACGAGCAGGAACCGGCAGCCGGTGTTCGAGTCGGGGTGCTCCTGCTCGAGACGGGCGGCCACGACCTCGAGGGCGGCGCGGGCCTCATCGGGGGCGACCCCTTCCCGGAGTCGGGCCTTGATCCAGTTGATCCGTTCCCCGCGACTGGAGAGTTCGGAGCCGCGCCGGTTGATAAGGGAGCGCAGGGTGATCGGATACCAGATCTGCGCCTCCATGGGGAAGAGCCCGTTGAAGCCCTGGGGGGCGACCCCGATGATGCTGAAGTCCTGCCCGGTGATCGTGATCGTCCGGCCGATGATGCCGGGATCGCCACCGAAGCGGCCCGTCCAGAGCCGGTGACTGATCACGACCGTGGGGACGGCTCCGGTCACCCCGTCGATGGCGGGATCGAAGCCGCGACCGAGCACCGGCCGGATCCCCACCACCTCGAAGTAGTTCGCGCTGACCACCTCACCGAACAGGTACTCGTTGCCGTCGGGACTCTCGAGGATCGGCATGGTGGTGTTGTAGATGATCACGGCATCGAAGACCTCGGTCGTCTGCGCCTGCAGATCCATGAAATCGGCGTAGGAGGAGGGGCCGTAATCGAGATCGTCGGAATGCCCGTCGTGGGTGTAGATCTCGACGAACCGGTCGATCTCCTCGAGCGGGGCCCGTCGCAGGAAGATGGCGTTGTAGATGCCGAAGATAGCGGTGTTCGCTCCGATCCCAAGAGCCAGGGAGAAGATGGCGATGAGGGCGAAGCCGGGGCTGCCGCGCAGGGTCCGGGCCGCATAACGGAGATCCTGTCCGAAGGTGTCGAGACCGGTCCCGAGCCGGACCTCCCGGACCCTCTCCTTGACCTGCTCCACTCCGCCGAGTTCGATCTGCGCCTCGCGGGTGGCCGCCTCCCGGGACAGTCCCTGCTGCATCTTCTTCAGGATCAGGGATTCCAGGTAGTGCTGGAGTTCCTCATCCAGCTCCCGGGCCAGTTCCTCTTTGTGGAAGAGGGATCGCAGCGTGCTGCGGATTCGTGCCCGGATCGACATCGCCCCCTCCTCTACACGGCCTCAAGGACCTTGGTGACCGCCAGGACAGCCCGAGCCCAGTTCTCCCGCTCGACGGCCAGCTGTCGCCGGCCCTCCGCGGTGATCCGGTAGTACTTGGCCCGGCGCCGGTTCTCCGTTTCCCCCCAGGCACCATCGATCCAGCCCTCCTGCTCGAGCCGGTGCAGGGTGGGGAAGAGGGAGCCCGGCCGGACCTGGAAGGCCCCTCCGGTGATCTGTTCGATCCGCTGCATGATACCGAAACCGTGCACCGGATCGAGGGTCACGGTCTTGAGGATGAGCATGCTGAGCGTTCCCCTCAGGAGATCTGCTCTCTGATCGGACACGACCCCTCCTATCGGTTGCCGATATGGACTCTTATCGGTATCCGATACGAGAGCGGGCGCCCCGTTGTTTCACCCCGGGGATGAAAAAGGGAAGGGTTGTTCCGGGCGGTCGTGCCATCTTTATCATGACGTTGTAGGGAATTATGCAACCCGCTCTCGGCTGCCCGCGTACACATTGTAGGGAAAACAAGGAGGCGACATGGGCAGCGTCACACCGATCGGTGAGTTCGAGCAGCTCGTCCTGCTGGCCGTCCTGCGGCTCGGCGAGGGCGCGTACGCGGTGACCGTCGCCGGGGAGATCGAGCTCCGCACCGGCCAATCGGTCTCGCTGGGGGCGGTCTACACCACCTTGAGCCGGCTCGAGGAGAAGGGCTACCTGACCTCCTGCCGGGGTGATTCCCGGCCGATGCGGGGCGGTCGCCCCCGTCGCTTCTACTCGGTCGAGCCGGCCGGAGTCGAAGCCCTTCAGGCGGCCATCACCGCGGTCCGGCGCATGTCGGCCGGACTCGATCCGCTCCTGGGGGTGTCATGACCCGCTCTCTGCCCGCCTCGATATCCGGTCTGCTGCACCTCCTGTTGCCCGGTCCCCGTGCCGACTCCGTTATCGGGGACCTGGAGGAACGCTATCTGGTGAAGGTCCGGCCCCACCGGAACCGTCTGCGGGCGACTCTCTGGCTCTGGCAGGAGACCCTCACCCTGATCGCCGCCTTCCTCTGGTCCTTCATCCGGCACCCCCGGACCCGGGAGGTGGATGTGGTCCTGGCCGCCGACCGGACCCGTCATCGGGCCCAGCCGGGGACACCTCCGCTCGGGGGACGGAACGCCCTGGGCGAACTCGGATCCAAACTGCGTCAGAGCCTGAGGAGCCTGCGCCGCCAGCCGGCCTTCTCAGCCATCATCATCGTCACCCTGGCCCTGGGTATCGGCGCCAACATCGCCATCTTCGGGCTGGTCAACGTCCTGCTGCTCGAGCCTCTGCCGTATCCGGAACCCGAGCAGCTGGTCACCATCAACCACATCTATCCGGCGGTGAACCTGGTCTCCAACGTCTCGGTGCGGGGATTCACCGAATATCGGGACCACACGGAGAGTTTCGAACAGGTGGCGGTCACCTCGGGTTGGGTCCCCAACCTGACCGGTCTGGAGAGCCCGGAGCGTCTGACGGGGGGTCGGGTGACCTGGGATTACTTCGATGTCTTCGGCGTGGCACCGGCGCTGGGGCGCGGATTCCGGCCCGAGGAGGATGTCCCCGGGGAGAACCGGGTGGTCCTGATCAGCGATGGGGGCTGGAAGCGTCGATTCGGGGGGGATCCGGAGATCCTGGGGCGGGTCGTCACGCTCAACGGGGAGCCCTATGCCATCATCGGAGTCATGCCGGAAGGCTTCCGGGACTACTTCGGCTGGAGCCGGGAACTCTGGACCCCCCTGGCCCTGACCCCCGACCAGCTCGCCAGCAACAACATCATCTTCGAATGGCTCCGGGTCGCCGCCCGGCTGGCCCCCGGGGTCTCACTCGAGAGGGCCCGGACGGAGATGACCGCCAAGGCGGAGAGCCTGAAACAGGATCCCCTGTACGCCGGGATCCTGCCCGAGGGCTGGACCCTCACGGTCACGACCCTGACCGAACGTGCGCGCGCCGGGTTCCGTGCCTCCCTCCTGATGCTGGCCGCCGCGGTCGGCCTCGTCCTGCTGCTCACCTGCGCCAATGTCGCCAATCTGCTGCTGGCCCGGGCCATCAAGCGCCGCCGGGAGATCGCCATCCGCCGTTCATTGGGGGCCGGACGGCTTCGTCTGGCCGCCCAACTGCTCACCGAGAGCCTGGTGCTCTCCGCTCTAGGGGGATTGGTTGGACTGGGGGTCGCCTGGGTCGGGATACGGGTGATCCTGGTGTTCGGCCCACCCGCCTTCGCCCGGGCCTGGACCGGAGTCGACTTCCGGCTGGTGGTATTCACTCTGGGGGTGACCGTCTTCACCGGCCTGCTGTTCGGGCTGGCGCCCATTTTCCAGGCGACCCGCCTCGACATCCAGCGGATCCTGCGGGAAGGGGGACTGGGCTCGGCCGGGGACCGTGGCGGCAACCGGCTGCGCCGGATACTGGTGGCCGCCGAGTTCGCGATGGCCCTTCTCCTGCTGACCGGAGCCGGATTGCTCATCCGGTCCATCCGTGAGATCCAGAGAATAGACCCGGGATTCGATCCCCGGGATATCCTCACGGCCGACATCACCCTGCCGGCCGCCCGCTATCCGGACCCTCCCGCCCAGACGGCCTTCTTCGAAGCGCTCCAGACCCGTCTGAGCGCCCTGCCGGGGGTGACCGCAGCAGCCATCTCAAGCCACGTGCCGTTCAGTGGAATGGGATTCACCAGCATCTTCAATGTCGAGGGGTACACCCCGGAGAGCCAGGATGCACGTCCGTGGGGGGATATCCGGGTGGTGAGCACCGGCCTCGACCAGGCCCTCCGGATACCGCTACGCAAAGGCCGGTTCTTCGATCCGACCGACCGGGCCGACACCCAACCGGTCATCGTCGTCGACGAGGTGATGGTGGCCCGTTTCTGGCCCGACACCGACCCGATCGGCAAACGCATCACGTTCAGCAACCTGAATGCTCCTAATCCCCTCTGGTTCCAGGTCGTGGGGGTGGTCGGGCACACCTCCCAGGCAGCCCTGGTCGAGGATACCCACCTGCAGATCTATTTCAATGCGGCCCAGAACCCCAGCCTCTCGAGCAACGTCTTCATCCGGACGACGGTCGATCCGCTCGGTCTGGTCTCCGCGTTGCGGGCGACGGTCCGGGAGATCGATCCGGACCTGCCCATCGCCCGGGTGAGCACCATCGAAGACCTGATGTACGCTTCTCTGGGTGACCGCCGGACGACCATGCTGCTGCTGGCGGTCTTCGCCGCGTTGGCCGCCATCCTGGCCGCCCTGGGGATCTATGGGGTGATGTCTCAGATGGTGGGAGAACGGACCCGTGAGTTCGGAGTCCGGATGGCCTACGGTGCCACCAGCGGTGACCTGGTCGGGATGGTGCTCAGGAACGGCCTGTCCCTGGCCGGGCTCGGAACCGGAGTGGGGCTGGCCGCCAGTCTGCTGCTGACCGGCACTATCCGGAGCCAGCTCTACGGAGTCTCTCCCTTCGACCCGCTGACCCTGGGCGCGGTCACGCTCCTGGTGCTGCTGGTCGCGGGAGGTTCGACCCTGCTGCCGGCACTGCGTTCCGCACGGCTGCAGCCGACGGTCTGCCTGCGTCAGGAGTGACCCGGGCAGCTCACCGTCGAATACACCTACCAGGCGATCACCGCGGGGCGAGTTTCCCCTGTAACCTTCGGGGAGCCGGCCGCGTATTTCCCCTATAAGTCTTATGGGAGTATTCGGGTGATCCGGTGTGGCCGGACCTGGCCCGGACGGTGACGGCAGGAAAC
>CAZFHZ010000118.1:0-9516 GCA_964519015.1 uncultured Gemmatimonadota bacterium
AACAGCATGGACGAGACGCTGGCCCTGCCGAGCGACCAGGCGGCCAAGATCGCCCTGCGCACCCAGCAGATCATCGCCCACGAGTCGGGGGTGACCAACAGTATCGACCCCCTCGCCGGCTCCTACCTGATGGAGACCCTGACCGACCGGATGGAGGCGGCCGCCGAGCGCTACTTCGAGCAGATCGACCGGTTGGGCGGGGTGGTGGCGGCCATCGAGAAGGGCTTCTTCCAGCAGGAGATCGCCCTGGCCGCCTACCGCTACCAGGAGGAGATCGATTCGGGTGAACGGGTCATCGTCGGGGTCAACCGCTACACCGAGGAGGGGGGGCGGATCGAGATCCCCATCCTGGAGATCACCGATGCGATGCGCGATCGCCAGATCGCCCGGCTGAAGCGGCTCAAGGAGCGTCGCGACAACGCGGCGGCGTCCGCCCGCCTGGAGGAGGTCCGGCGGGTCTGCCGGTCGGGGGAGAACGTCATGCCCGCGCTCATCGAGGCCGCCGGGGCCTGGTGTACGCTCGGGGAGATCATCGACGTGATGAGGGAGGTCTTCGGGACCTATCGGGAGACCTCGCGGTTCTGACCAGGGGAGGGAGGCGGCGTCATGGAAGAGAAGATCCGGGTGGTGGTGGCCAAGCCGGGGCTCGACGGGCACGACCGGGGGGCCAAGGTGGTCGCGGCGGCCCTGCGCGACGCCGGCATGGAGGTCATCTACACCGGACTGCGCCAGTCCCCCGAGATGATTGTCGAGGCGGCCCTGCAGGAGGACGCCGATGTGATCGCGTTGAGCATCCTCTCCGGCTCGCACATGACGCACTTCCCCCGCGTGCTCGAGTTGATGAAAGAGAAAGGGATGGCGGAGGAGGTGCTGCTGACCGGCGGGGGGATCATCCCCGACGAGGACAGGGAGCGGCTGGCGGCCATGGGGGTCGGACAACTCTTCGGTCCCGGCACCCCGACCGGGGAGATCGTCCGATACCTCCAGGAGTGGTTCGCCGCCCGCCACCGGTGAACGGAACGCTGCGGTGAACACTCCGACGGACGACTCGCCGGTCCTCAAGAAGTGGCTCTCCGACGTCCGGTCGGTCAACCCGCGGGTCGACCCGGACTACCTCAGCCACGCCTACCGTTTCAGCGAGCAGGCCCACCGGGAACAGCACCGCCGGAGCGGCGAGCAGTACCTCTTCCATCCGATGGCGGTCGCCCTCGAGCTGGCCCGCCTCAACCTCGACACCACCACCGTGGCCGCCGGCCTGCTCCACGATGTGCTGGAAGACACCCAGGTCACCAAGGAGCAGCTCACCGAGGAGTTCGGCGCCGACGTCGCCTTCCTGGTCGAGGGGGTGACCAAGATCAGCGGCCTGGAGTTCCGCTCGCAGGAAGAGGCGCAGGCGGAGAACTTCAGCAAGATGCTGATCTCGATGGCCGAGGACCTGCGGGTCATCCTCATCAAGCTGGCCGACCGGCTCCACAACATGCGCACCCTGGGCGGCCTGGAGCGGCGCAAGGCGCGGCGCATCGCCCAGGAGACCCTCGACATCCACGCCCCGCTGGCCCACCGCTTCGGCATCAACCGGATCAAGACCGAGCTGGAAGATCTGGCGTTCTCGGTCCTGGAGCAGGAGGCGTTCAAGGAGCTGGTCCACGACCTGGAGGTGGACAAACGACGCCGGATGATCGCCCTGGAGCTGGTGCGCCGGCCGATCCAGGAAGAGATCGACCGGGACGGGATCAAGGCCGAGATCACCTGGCGGCACAAGTCGTACTACTCGATTTTTCAGAAGATGCAGCGCAAGCCGGTCACGCTGGGGGAAATCTATGACATCGTCGCCCTCCGGATCATCGCCGAGCAGACCCTCGACTGCTACCACATCCTGGGCATCGTCCACCACCTGTTCGTACCCATCTCCCACCGCTTCAAGGACTTCATCGCCAATCCGAAGTCGAACGGCTACCAGTCCATCCATACCACGGTGATCGGCCCCCGCGGCGAGCCGGTCGAGATCCAGATCCGCACCCGGGACATGCACCGGGTGGCCGAGGAAGGGATCGCGGCCCACTGGAAGTACAAGGAGGGCCGCGTGGAGGGAGTCCCCGACCCGTGGGATTCGCACCTGCGCTGGATCCGCGAGGTGATCGAACGACAGACCGACGCCGCCGACCCGCGGGAGTTCCTCGAGCACCTCAAGCTGGAGTTGTTCGAGAACGAGGTCTACGTCTTCACCCCGAAGGGGGACGTGGTCCGCCTCCCCGCCGAAGCCACTTCGGTCGACTTCGCCTTCGCGGTGCACACCGACGTCGGCCTCCACTGCCAGGGGGCCAAGGTGGACGGCCGGATCGTCCCCCTCGATCACCGCCTGCGCAGCGGTGACCACGTCGAGATCCTCACCAGCAGCCACCAGCATCCCAACCAGTCGTGGCTGCGGATGGTCAAGACGAGCAAAGCCCGCACCAACATCAAGCGGTTCCTGCGGGAGCAGCAGGCGGAGCAGTCGATCCGCCTCGGCCAGCAGTTCCTGGAGCGGGAGTTCAAGCGCCTGAAGGAGCGCCCCCCGGCCAAGGAAGCGCTCACCGACCTTGCCCAGTCGGTCGGTTTCTCCAGCCAGGCCGACCTATACGAGGCCCTGGGGCGGGGCGTCTTCCGGGTCGAGAAGCTGATCGAGAAACTCCATCCCGAGGCGGTCATCGAGACCCCGGAGTCGGGGGAGGAGTTCCTGCAGAAGCTGGTCGAGCGCGCGCGCAGCACGGTGCGCGGGGTCAGCGTGCAGGGCGAGGGGAACCTGATGATCCACTTCGCCCGCTGCTGCCAGCCCATCCCGGGGGACCGGATCGTCGGCTACATCACCCGCGGTCGGGGACTGACCGTCCACCGCGCCGACTGCCCCAACCTGATCCGTATCCTGGAGGACCCGGGACGGCTCATCGACGTGGCCTGGGACAGCGAGAAGGACCAGTCCTTTCTGGCCGGCTTCAGCGTGCGCGCCCGTGACCGGGTCAGCCTGCTCAACGAGGTCAGCCGGGCGATCGCCAGCGAGAACACCAACATCCGGAGCGTGAGCATGGAGACCGAGGCCGGGGAGGCGACCGGTCGCTTCGTGATCGAGGTCCGCAACCTGCAGCAGCTCCAGCGCATCCTGAAACGGGTCCGTCGGATCAAGGGGGTCGAACAGACGGAACGCCTGACCGGGATCCCCGAGGAACCGTGAGCACACTCCCCGGCAGTACGCACCCCCACCTCCCGACCGACACCCTCATCCCTCTGCCGCTGGGTATGCCCGGGGTGCGGGCCGGCTTCTCCCGCCGGCCGGTGGATGCTGCCGACCGGGTGGGGGGGATCGCCTGGGCGGCCCGGGCGGCCGGGGTGGGGACCGACCGGGTCGCGCTGCTGCGTCAGGTCCACGGGGGAGTGGTGGTGCCGGCTCCCTGGCCCTCCTTCCCCGATCCGGTGGCGGGGGACGCCCTGGTCACCGCCGAGACCGGCCTGGCCCTCTGCGTGCGCATCGCCGACTGCGCCCCGGTGGCGCTGGCCGCACCCGGAGGCCGCGCCATCGGCCTGGTCCACGCCGGCTGGCGGGGGCTGCGGGCCGGCGTGGTGGCGGCCGGGGTGGCTGCCCTGGCGCACCGGGCCGGCTGCACTCCCGAACGGTTGCGGGCCGCGGTAGGTCCGATGATCGGACCCTGCTGCTACCGGGTCGGACCGGAGTTCGGAGGGTTCTTCGAGCCCCGGCTGCTGTCGGAGGCCGGGGGCATCCTCCACCTTGACCTGGTAGCGGCGGTGCGGG
Source organism: uncultured Gemmatimonadota bacterium (assembly GCA_964519015.1). GTDB lineage: Bacteria > Blakebacterota > Blakebacteria > Blakebacterales > CAYUVJ01 > CAZFHZ01. Next base: position 3,785 of record CAZFHZ010000118.1, read on the forward strand.
CAGGCCTGGCCGAAGCCGGCCTGCGGCCGGAGGATGTGGATATGAGCCGGGCCTGGTGCAGTGCCTGCGGACGGGGGGCGCCGGCCGGGGTGACGCTCCACAGCAACCGGGCTTCAGGGGGCGGTCCCGGACGCAACATCGCCTTCATCGTGTCGGGAGGACGGGAGTGAACATCCTGCAGGCGCTGCTGCTCGGACTGGTCCAGGGGGCCACGGAGTTCCTCCCGGTCTCCTCCAGCGGACACCTGGTGCTGACCGAGGCCCTGCTGGGGGTACGCGGCGGCGGGCTCTTGGTGGAAGTCACCCTGCACGTCGGCACCCTGCTGGCCGTGCTCGTCTACTTCCGGGCCCGTCTGGTCGGCCTGCTGCGCGACGGGGTGCGCGCCGGGCCGCCGGGTTCGGCCGCCCGCCGCTACCTGCTCTGGTTGCTGGTGGCCACCCTGCCGGCCGCGGCCGCCGGTCTGCTCCTGGAGGACGGCATCGCCCGGCTCTTCGACAGCCCCCGGGCCGCCCTGGTGGGGCTGCTCGTCACCGGGGTGATCCTGATGTCCTCTCAGTGGGCGCGCACCCGGGTGCGGCGACCCGACGGGCCGGCCGGACTGGTCATCGGCCTGGCCCAGGCGGTGTCCATCCTGCCGGGCGTGTCCCGCTCCGGCTCCACCATCGCCGCCGGACTCTGGTGCGGTGTGGCGCGCTCCGAGGCGGCCGAGTTCTCCTTCCTCCTCTCCATCCCGGCCATCGGCGGCGCGGCCCTGCTCCACCTGGTCGAACTGGCCCGGGCTGGGGGAGGGGCCGTCGCCGGGATGGTCCCCGGACTGCTGGTCGGCCTGGTCACTTCCTGCCTGGCCGGTCTGGCCGCCATCGCCTTCCTGCTGGCGGTGCTCCGCCGCCGCGGACTGGCCCCCTTCGCCTGGTACTGCTGGGGGGTGGGCATCATCGGCCTGTTGGTGCTATAGCTCTCCGGGAGCGGTCGAGAGACCGACCGGGAAAGGACACCAGGCATGAGTGAGCAGCAGGAGACCTTCACCTCGCGCTGGGGATTCGTCCTCGCCGCCATGGGGATGGCGGTCGGTACCGGGAACGTCTGGCGCTTCCCGCGCATCTTCGCCGCCAACCAGGGGGGGGCCTTCCTCATCCCCTGGCTGATCTTCCTCTTCACCTGGTCGATCCCGCTGCTGATCCTAGAGGTGGGGATGGGGAAGAAGGCCCGGAAAGGCCTGGTCGGTGCCTTCGCCTCACTCATCGGGCGTCGCTTTGCCTGGATGGGCGGGTTCGTGGCGCTGGTCACCATCTGCATCATGTTCTATTACTCGGTGGTCACCGGCTGGTGCGTGCGCTACCTGTTGGCCGCCCTCACCGGCGGCCTGAAGGGACTGGGGAGCCCCGAAACCGCTCAGGCCGCCTTCGAGGCCTTTGCCACCCGGGGGGCGGCCGTCCCCTACCACCTGATCGCTATCGGGCTGGGGGCCTGGATCATCTACCGTGGGGTGGTCAAGGGAATCGAGCGGGCCAACCGCTTCCTCATCCCGCTCCTGCTGGTGCTGCTCATCCTGGCCGCCGTGCGGGCGGTCACCCTCCCCGGGGCGGAGCGGGGGCTCCAGTTCATGTTCCACATCGACTGGGGCCGGCTGGGCGACTACCGGATCTGGCTCGAGGGGCTGACCCAGTCGGCCTGGTCGACCGGGGCGGGGTGGGGGCTGCTGCTGACCTACGCGGTCTACACCCGGGAGCGGGAGGATGTGGTCGGCAACTCCCTGCTCATCGGCCTGGGGGACAACAGCGTCAGTCTGCTGGCCGCGTTGGCCGTGCTCCCCACCGTCTTTGCCTCCTTCCCGACCTTCGAGGAAGCCTTCGCGGTGGCCACCTACAGCGGTCCGGCCTCGACCGGTCTGACCTTCGTCTGGATCCCGATCCTCTTCCGGCAGATCCCGCTGGGCGGTCTCTTCACCGTGTTCTTCTTCCTCGCCCTCACCGCCGCCGCCCTCTCCAGCCTGATCGCGATGATCGAGCTGGCCACCCGGGTCGGCATGGACTTCGGCCTGAGCCGCCGCCGGGCCATCCTGCTGGTGGCCGGCCTGGGCTTTTTGGGGGGGCTGCCCAGCGCGCTCAGCCTGGGCTTCTTCGCCAACCAGGACTGGGTCTGGGGGCTCGGCCTGATGGTCAGCGGTGGTCTCTTCGCCTTCGCCGCCATCCGCTACGGGCTGGACCGGGTACGCACCGAGCTGGTCAACCTGCCCGGTAATGAGTGGAACCTGGGGGGCTACTTCCGTGGGCTGCTCGGCGTGGTCATCCCGATCGAGGTGGGCGTCCTGCTGGCCTGGTGGACGATCCAGTCCTTCGGATTCGGGGACCGCTGGTGGAACCCGCTGGGCACCTACAGCCTGGGAACCTGCCTCTTCCAGTGGGGGCTGGCGGCCCTGGTGCTCGTGGTGCTCAACGACCGGATGAGCGCCCGGGTGCTGGCCGGCGGTGGCTCCGAGGAGGTGTTGTCATGAGCCTGGAGAGCCTGATCTGGATGGTGATCGTGCTCGGCGGCGTATGGGGTTCCTTCATTGTCTTGCTGCTGCGGGCCGCCCGGGGGGAGCGTCCCGGCTCGGAGTGAGAGGGCCCGGGGGCAGCGGGCGCCTTGACCCCCTGCGGTTCCGTGCCTATCTTGAAGACCGGTTAGCACTCTCAACCGTAGAGTGCTAACCGGTTTCTCACACCGGATAGCCGAGCGGGGACCGCGGCCCGGCACGGGAGCGAGATGGTCGAACAAACCCTCACCGAGCGCGAGCGGGAGATCCTGACCCTGGTCGTGCAGGCGTATGTGCACGACGCCACCCCGGTCGGCTCCCGCACCCTGGCGCGCCGTTTCGGCATCCAGCTCTCCCCGGCCACCATCCGCAACACCATGAACGACCTGGAGGCAGCCGGCCTGCTCGAGCAGCCGCACACCAGCGCCGGGCGGGTCCCCACCGACCAGGGCTACCGGGTCTACGTCGACCAGCTGATGCAACCGCGCGACCTGAGTCCGCGGGAGCGGCAGGCGATCCGGTCGGCCGTTCTGGGGGAGCAGAACGCCGACCTGTGGGACGCGGCCCTGATCCTCAACGGCACGGTCCGGGCCCTCAGCAGTATTACCCATCTACTGGCGGTGAGCGTGGAGCCGCGGCTGGTGGAAGGGCATTTCGAGAAGATCGAACTGGTCGCGCTGGGCGACCGCAAGGTCCTGGCAGTGCTCACCATCGCCCGGGGGTTCGTGCGCACGGTGGTCATCGAGCTGGAGGCCGCGGTGGACCGTGACGGTCTCGAAGCCACCACCCGCCTGCTCAACGAACGCCTCTCCGGGCTGCCCATGAAGGCGATCCGGGAGGGGGTGCGGGAGCGGATACGCGACGCCCAGGGGGCCGACCCGAAGATCCTCACGCTCATCCTGAACAACTCCCAGGAGATATTCTCGGCGCCCTCCGCGGAGAGCCAGGTCCACCTCTCGGGGGTGCCGAACATTCTCAGCCTCCCCGAGTTCGCCGACCGGGAACGGATGCTCATCCTGACCAAGGCCCTCGAACACAAGGAGGTCTTCCTGCGGGTGCTGGAGCGCCGCAGCGGCGGCGGGGGATTGACCATCAGCATCGGACAGGAGAACGAGACGGGGGAGATCCGCTTCTGCAGCATCGTCTCCTCTCCCTACCAGGCGGGGGGATTGGAGGGGACGGTCGGTATCGTCGGCCCCACCCGCATGGAGTATTCCAAGCTGGTCAGCCTGGTCGACTATACCGCCCGGTTGGTCGGCGAGGTGCTGGGGGGGGAAGAGACGGGAGAACCGGAAGGGACGGAGGAGGCGTGAGCAGGAACGGAAAACAGAGACCGGAGGGACCCATTCCGGAGGAGCGGGTCGAGGAGCCTACGACCGGGATGCCCCCGGAGCTGCTCGAGGAGGAGCGCCCTCCGGAAACGTCCGGCACGGAGCCGGCCCGGCGCATCGCCGAACTGGAGGACCGCTACCTCCGGCTGGTCGCCGAGTTCGACAACTTCCGCAAGCGGCGGCAGCGGGAGATGGAAGACCTGGCCCGTTTCTGCACGGAGGGACTGCTCTCCGAACTGGTGCCGGTGCTCGACGCCCTCGACCGGGCCATCGCCTCGAGCGAGGGGATCCGTGACTACCAGGCCTTCCACGACGGCGTGGTACTCATCCTCCAGCAGTTCTCCGATGTGCTCCGGCGCCAGGGGGTGGAACGGGAGGAACCGGTCGGCCTCCCCTTCGACCCCAACCGGCACGAGGCGCTGGCCGCCCGGCCGCACGACGAGATCGAGGAGGATTGTGTGATCCAGGTGGTCGAACCCGGCTATGTGCTGAACGGCCGGGTGGTGCGACCCGCCAAGGTGGTCGTCTCGCTCGGCGCCCCGGCCGCGCAGGGGGAGGATGTCTGAGGGATGGCCCGGCGCGACTACTACGAAGTGCTCGGGGTGGAGCGGAGCGCCCAGCTCGAGGAGATCAAGAAGGCCTACCGCCAGCTCGCCCTGAAGTACCATCCCGACCGCAATCCCGGCGACCAGGAAGCGGAGGAGAAGTTCAAGGAGGCCACCGAGGCCTACGAGGTCCTCAAGGACGCCCAGAAGCGGGAGCACTACGACCGCTTCGGGCACGCCACACCGGGCTCGGTCGGCGGGGCGGGAGGCTTCGGATTCGAGACCATCGATCTCTCGGAGGCCCTGCGCGCCTTCATGCGCGACTTCGGAGGCGGCTTCGGGGGTGGCTTCGAGGACCTCTTCGGAGGATTCAATCCGCGCCGCCGGCGTACCGTCAACCGGGGAGGGAACCTGGAGGTCCGGCTCCCGCTCAGCCTGGAGGAGATTGCCGAGGGGGCGACCAAGAAGATCCGGCTGCGCCGCTGGGAGAAGTGCGCGACCTGCAGTGGGGGAGGTGCCCGGAGCGGGACCGAACCCCGCACTTGTCCCACCTGCCAGGGCGCCGGCCAGGTCCAGCAGGTGACCCGCTCCTTCTTCGGTCAGATGGTCAACGTGACCACCTGTCCGGAGTGCCGCGGCGAGGGAAGTGTGGTCTCCGACCCCTGCCCGGCCTGCCAGGGCAACGGCCGGATCCAGGCCCAGACGACCATCGCCGTCCAGGTCCCCCCGGGGGTGACCGCGGGCAACTACATTACCGTGCGGGGGGAGGGGAATGTCGGCCTGCGCGGCGGCCCCTCCGGCGACGTGATCGTGATTATCGAAGAGAAGCCGCACGGCCAGTTCGACCGGGAGGGAGACGATCTCTTCCGGATCCAACCGATCTCCTTCCCGCTGGCGGCACTGGGGGGGAGCATCGAAGTCCCGACCCTGCACGGGACGGCCCGGCTGAAAATCCCCGTCGGCACCCAGTCGGGGAAGGTCCTGCGGCTGCGCGGGGAGGGGCTCCCGCATCTGAACGGTTACGGGCGGGGGGACCTGCTGATCGAGCTGGTGGTCTGGACCCCCGAGAAGATGAGCGGCCGGGAGAAGAAGACCCTGGAGGAACTGCAGCAGTCGGGCCGCCTGGAGCCCGATGCGAAGGTGCAGTCCGCACTCCGCAAGGGACGGCGTGGCTGAGGAGCGCTGGTCGCGACTGAGCCTCACCCTCCCGACCGCGATGGCCGACTGGGTCGGGGCGGAACTGGTCGACTGGGGCTCTCCGGGAGTGGAGGTGGTCGCTCCCCCGGGCCAGGCAGCGGGACGCACGACCTTGCTGGCCTACTATCCGGAGCCGGCGGCGGA
>CAZFHZ010000119.1:0-9459 GCA_964519015.1 uncultured Gemmatimonadota bacterium
GACAAGCTCGGCACGCAGATGCGCGCCGTCGGCGAGGTCATGAGCATCGGCAAGACCTACAAGGAGGCCTTCCAGAAGGCCATCCGCTCGCGCGAGGACGGCCGGGCGGGGCTGGGCTTCGCCAGGAACTTCAACCGGCTGACGCTCGAAGAGCTGCTGGACAGGCTCCGCGAGCCGAGCAGCGAACGCCAGTTCCTCATGTACGAGGCCCTCCGCAAGGGCGCCGGCGTCCAGCAGCTCTACGAGCTGACCTACATCAAGCCGTACTTCATCGAGCAGATGAAGGAGCTGGTCGAGCTGGAGGCCGAGCTGCTCGCCTGCAAGGGCAAACCCCTGCCCGACGAGCTGCTCACCCGGGCCAAGAAGGACGGCTTCGCCGACCGGTACCTCTCGAAGCTCCTGGGGGTGCCCGAGGCGGACATTCGCCGGCGGCGGGTCGAGCTGGGCGTGGTGGAGGGCTGGCACGCCGTGCCCGTCAGCGGCGTGCGGGACGCGGCGTACTACTACTCCACCTACAACGCCCCGGACGACACGTCCGTCAGCGACCGCCGCAAGGTGATGGTCCTGGGCGGCGGGCCGAACCGGATCGGGCAGGGGATCGAGTTCGACTACTGCTGCGTGCACGCCGCGTTCGCGCTGCGCGACATGGGGTTCGAGACCATCATGGTCAACTGCAACCCCGAGACCGTCTCGACCGACTACGACACCAGCGACCGGCTCTACTTCGAACCACTGACCCTCGAGGACATCCTCCACATCGTCGAGACCGAGCGCCCCGAGGGGGTCATCGTGCAGTACGGCGGACAGACCCCCCTGGGGCTGGCCCTGGCCCTGCAGGCCGAAGGGGTGCCCATCCTGGGAACCAGCCCGGATTCGATCGACCTGGCCGAGGACCGGGAACGCTTCGGGCGGCTGCTCACTGAGCTGGACATACCCCGTCCCCCCGACGGCATCGCCTTCGACCTGGAGCAGGCCAAGCAGGCGGCCGGACGGATCGGCTATCCGGTCCTGGTGCGTCCCTCCTACGTACTGGGGGGGCGGGCGATGGCCATCGTCTACACCGAGAAGGACCTGGAGACCTACATGCGCTCGGCGGTGCGCGCCTCGCACGAGCACCCGGTGCTGATCGACCGCTTCCTGGAGGACGCCACCGAGGTGGACGTGGACGCGGTCTGCGACGGCACCCGGGTGGTCATCGCCGGGATCATGGAGCACATCGAGGAGGCGGGCATCCACTCCGGGGACTCCTCCTGCGTCCTCCCCTCCTTCCGCCTGCCGGCCGAGGTCCTGGAGACCATCCGCGCCCACACGGTGCGGCTGGCCCTCGCCCTCAAGGTCAAGGGACTCATCAACGTCCAGTACGCCGTCCAGGAGGGTCGGGTCTACGTACTGGAGGTCAATCCCCGGGCCAGCCGCACCATCCCCTTCGTGAGCAAGGCCACCGGCGTGCAGTGGGCCAAGGTGGGCGCGCGGGTGATGGCCGGCCGGACTCTCGAAGAGCTGGGGGTGGACCGGGAGATCATCCCGCCCGAGTACTTCGTCAAAGCGGTCGTCTTCCCTTTTGTGAAGTTCCCGGGCACCGACACCATCCTGGGACCGGAGATGCGCAGCACCGGTGAAGTGATGGGCTCGGCCCCGGTGCTCGGGCAGGCCATCGCCAAGGCGCTGGCGGCCGCCGGGACCCACCTGCCCGTCTCCGGGACCGTCTTCCTCTCGGTCACCGATCCCGACAAGCCGGCCCTGCTCAAGATCGCCCGGCGGCTGAGCGACCTCGGTTTCCGACTGCTGGCCACGACGGGCACAGCCGCCTTCCTGAAGGCGGCGGGAGTGGAGGCCGAAGCGGTCTACAAGGTCGGTGAGGGACCGCGCCCCCACGTGGTCGACCGCATCAAGAACGGGGAGGTGGCCCTGATCATCAACACCCCCCTGGGGCGCGATTCCTACCTGGACGACAAGGCCATCCGGACCGAGGCGGTCGCCCGCCAGGTGCCCTGCATCACCACCCTGGAAGGGGCGGCCGCGGCTATCGACGGGATCGAGGCCCTGCGCGAAGGCGCCTTGCAGGTCAAGAGCCTGCAGGAATACCATGCGGTCCGGATATCGTGAGTGCTCTCCAGCAGACAGAGAACCCCCGTAAGGGAGCGGCCCTGGCGCCCCCCCCCGGCGAGGAACGCCTGGACCTCCAGGACGGCCTGGTGGTCCAGACCGGCCAGACAGAGCCGGACGCCCATGCGCGCAGCGAGTTCCTGCAGCGCATCTACCTCTTCATCCGCATGCGCTGGTACGGCATCGTCGCTCTGCTGCTCACCCTGGTGGTAGTCAGACGGCTGGGTGGTTTCGTCTACCTTGAGTACCCTCCGATCATGGTGCTCGTCGCCATGGCCTTCTACAACGTCCTCTTCGAGATCGACTTCCACTACCGGGAGCGGCACGAACTGGGGGTAGGGGGGCTGGCGGGCATCTACCGGTCGGCCAACGTCCAGATCGACCTCGACCTGATCGCGCTGACCGTGCTGATCCACTTCACGGGCGGGATCGACAGCCCCTTCGTGCTCTTCTACATCTTCCACACCATCACCGCCTCCTACCTGCTGAGTCGGGGGGAGACCTTCAAACAGGCCGCCCTGGCCATCGGACTGTTCGCCTCGATGTGCTACCTGGAGCTGGTCCAGGCACCCATCACCGCGCTCGACTGGACCCTCCTCCCGCACGTCAGCCTCTACGACCTGGGCGAGCCCCTCCTGATCACCTCCCGGGTGCCGGCCAACTTCGAGAACCCGCAGTACATCATGGCCTTCAACGTGGCCCTGGCGACCATCCTCTTCATCTCGGCGGCCATCGGCACCCACCTCTCCGGGCGCTACCGGGATTCGGAAGAGCGCATCCGGGAACAGGCGATCACGGATGGACTGACCGGGCTCTTCAACTACCGGCACTTCTCCGAGCAGCTCGAAGTGGAGTTCGAGCGCGCCCGCCGCTACCGCCACCAGCTCTGTCTGGTCATGATCGACATGGATGGATTGAAGGCCTTCAACGACGTGAACGGACACCTGCTTGGCAGCCAGACGCTCAAGGAGATCGCCGAGATCCTGAAGGGATCCACCCGGGCCATCGACGTGGTCGCCAAGTACGGCGGGGACGAGTTCGCCCTGGTGCTCCCCGAGACCGACAAGCAGGGGGGCACCTTCATCGCCGAACGGATCCGCAAGCGGGTGCGGGAACACCGCTTCATGCTCTCCGACCGGAAGCGGAGCGGGATCCTCTCGGTCTCCGCCGGGGTGTCGGTCTTCCCCGACGACGCCACTGCCCTGCGCGAACTGGTGGACGTGGCCGATAATTGTCTCTACATGGCCAAGCAGGCCGGGCGGAACCGGGTCAAGGTGGCCAACGTGGAGGGATTTATGGGGGGGGAGACCGACGGTCTCAGCCGGGAGTCCTCGGGCCGGCAGCTCGAGGGGATCCGGCCGCGTGCCTGAAGTGGTGCGGGAGCTGGAACGCGAGCCCGCCCTGGCACGTTCTACCTGTGACGCCATGAGTCCCCTGCGAACATCCGACCGCCCTCTCCAGGGGCGGCACCTTTCCCTCGGGTACCTGGCCGCGGCCCTGCTGCTGCCGGTGCTGGCCGGCCCGGCCGCCGCCCAGCAGCCCGCCCGCCCGCTCACCGCGCGCGAGCAGGAGAAGGCCGCGGCCATCGAGGCGGGACGCCAGGCGCTGGTAGCCCCCCGTTTCCAGGAAGCGGAAGACGCCTTCCAGCGGGCCGCCCGGCTCGACCCCGGCGATCCCCTCCCCCGCGTCTGGCTGGCCCGCACCATCTTCCTCCAACGCCGGGGGGACCTGGACAAGGCTCTGGGCGAACTCGACCGCGCCCTGCGCAGCGACCGGCGGGACAAGGGGGCGCGCTACTGGAAGGGAAGAGTCCTCCAGCGTCTGGGAGGAGGGCGCAACCTGGACGAGGCGCTCTCCATCTACGTGGCCCTGGTCAACGAGGATCCCCTCTACGAGGACGCCCTCTGGCGGCTCCAGCAGGTCCACGTCGACCGGGGGAGCCTGGCGGAATACGTGGCCGAGCGGGAAGAGATCGCCCGCCGCAACCCCAACGACCCGGTGATCACCTACCGCTACGCCGAGGCGCTCCGCCAGTCGGGGGAGCTGGGCCGGGCGGAGGCGCTGCTGCGGGCCTTGCGGGAGGGACGGCGCGACTTCACCCCCGACCGGGTGAACTTCAGCCTGGCCCTGGTCCTCTTCGACCAGCAGCGCTGGGAGGAGGGGACCGAAGCCTACCTGGAGGCGGTGCGCAACCTGAGAGACGAGGCGACCGCCCGGGCCATGTGGGAGGATGTCTACCTGATCGCCGACCTGGAGGAGGCCCGACGCTTCCGGGCCGCCCGCACCGTGGAGGAGTACCGGGAATTCCTGCTCGGCTTCTGGAAGCGCCGCGACCCCACCAAGACCACCCTGGACAACCAGCGGATCGGGGTCCACTACGAGCGGCTGGCGGACTGCTGGCACTACTACCGGCTGGGCAGCACCCGCAAGGCCTTCAACGACCCGGACGTGGAAGGGCGCCTGAGCCTGCCCCCCACCTACGACATCGAAGCCCCCTTCAACGACATGGGGCTGATCTACCTGCGCTGGGGGGAACCGGACGACCGGGCGTGGTACCACGCTGAAAACGTGCCGGAGAACATGTCGTGGAAGTACGATGCCACCGCCCTCCACGACACCATGATCTTCCACTTCGAAGAGAGCACCTTCGGCGGGGGGATGCGGTTCGTCCCCTACCCGGGGCCGGGGGAGTACGCCCTCTCCCGCACCTCGCTCGACGCCAAGTTCGGATCCCTCCAGTACGGTCGCGATCTCCTGGCGGAGAACCGTCTGCAGGCCGACACCAACCGCGACCTGCGGGAGGGGCTCACCAAGGACGGCTTCAAGATCCCCGAGCACGAGGCGGAGCCGCTGACCGTCTACACGGACTGGGCCGTCTTCCGGGCCACCGGTGAGCTGAGCCGGCTCGAGGTCTACTGGGGGATCCCCCTGCTGGCGGCGATGAGCCAGGCGGTGGTCTCTGCCCAGGAGATGCGCTTCGAGATCAGCATCGCGCTCTTCGATGAGACCTACCGCGAGGTCTACCGCAACCAGCGCGTGCAGACCGTCCCCATCCCCCGGGGCACGCCCCTCGGAGCCATGAGCGTGGACCAGGAGGTCATCCCGGTCCCGCCGGGGCGCTACAACCTGGCCCTCCAGATCCGCGAGCAGGTGGGGGAGAAGCTCCAGATCCAGGAGGCGTCCAACGTGGACGTGCGGGGCTTCCCGGCCGGGGAGCTGGGGCTGAGCGACATCCAGATCGCCCTCAACATCCGGGAGGGGGAACGCCCCCCCTTCATCAAACCGGGCTATACCGTGACCCCGTTGCCCACCCGGGTCTATCCCCCGGCCCAGACCGCCTGGATCTACTTCGACATCTACGGGCTGGTCAAGGACGAGGTGAACGCCACCCGCTACCGCATCTCCTACCGGATCGATCCGGCAGGCGCCGAGCGGGGAACGCTGGGCCGGGTGCGCATCGGCGGACGGGAGGGACGGCAGCAGGGGACGGGGGGTATCGCCGTCGAGGGGGACGAGGAGTCGGGGATCCTCAGCGACGTCCACCGGGTGCTCAACATCGAAGTGGGGGAGAGCGGCGTGACGACCTTCCGTCTGCGGGTGACCGTCGAGGACCTGGTCAGCGGTCGCCAGGTGGAACGGACCACCGTCTTCTATCGTTCCTCTTCCGGCGGTTCAGGAAGCGCGCCCCCGTCGTTCTGACCGGTTATCTTTCCACGGCGATCAGGGACGTCCAAGGTACTCCGGGAGGGTCGGCATGCGTCATCTCGGTACCATCGTCTTCGGGCTGGTCATCGCCCTTCTCGTCGGGGGGCTCCTCTTCCTCTTCGTGGGTGGGGTTGAACAGGGGGTGATCGAGACCCGCTACGGGACGATCGTGCTCGAGTTCTGGCCGCGGGACCTGCCCAACACGGTCAAGAACTGGAAGGAGCTGGCCCGCAGCGGTTTCTACGACGGCATCCGCTTCCACCGCACCATCCCCGGGATGTTCCTGCAGGGGGGGGACCCGCTGAGCAAGAACGACGACCCGGAGGACGACGGGGCGGGGGGGCCCGGCTACACCATCCCCTACGAGCCGAGCGAGCACCCCCACGTGCGCGGGACCGTCTCGATGGCCCGGTTTGACAACCCCAACACGGCCGGCAGCCAGTTCTTCATCTGCCTGACCAGCGTCCCCTGGCTCGACCGGCAGTTCGCCGCCTTCGCCCACGTGGTCGAGGGGATGGACGTGGTGGATACCATCACCGCCCGGCCGAAGCGGGATCCCGAGCACCCGCGCGACCCGGTCCGGATGGACCGGGTGTACATACGGACCCTCTACCGGCTGCCTCTGATCGGCTCGTTCTCCTTCTGAGCCTGGGCTTCGCCGGGCCATGAAGAAGCCCTCCGGGGTCCCCCCCGGAGGGCTTCGGAACTTCCGCCCCGCCTGGTCCGCGCGACGGTCCGGTCGGCGGACGGACGGCCGGTGGCTACTTCTTGGGCGCCTCGTTGGTGACCAGCCGCTCCAGCAGCCAGGCCGCCCCGGCGTCCCCCTTCGCCCCCGCCTCACGCACGTCGCGCATGCGGGCCTGGACCAGGAAGTAGTCCATCCCCCCCTGGAGCAGGTCGAGGCTGGAACCGACGTTGAAGTAGAAGGCCACCCACTCCTCGTCGGGCAGCTCGGTCAGGGTCGGCCCGTAGATGGCCAGCAGCTCGGCGCTCTTCTGCTTGAGCGTGACCAGGTGCTCCGCCCACGACTCCGAGCTCTTCTCCCGGAGGCTGGACACGTTGCTCTGCAGCCGGCGCTCGGTCTCGACCCTCTGCGAGGCGGGTGCCGGCGGCACCGGGATATCGACGGAGAGCATGATGTTCATTCGGGCGTTCTTGCGGAAGATCACCCCGTAGCCGGGTACGTACTGCGAGCGCCCCGAGCCCCCCGTGTAGATCTGCGAGGTGGAGCCGGCGATGACGTAGGAGGTGAAAGCCTCGGGACCTTCGAACGAGGTGTCGAGAATGCCCGTCATGATCTCCACCTGGCGCTTCAGGCGCGGGTTGACGTCGGTGTCCCCTTTCGTCACCCGGATGGCGGCCATGCCTCGGACGGCGTTCTGCGGCCCCTGGAGGGCGCTGCGGCGGACCGAGAGGGTGACGTTGGAGGAGGGGTCCTCCCCGTCGAACTCGGCCAGCAGGGTGATGTTCTCCTCGGGGGCGGCCTGCTTGAGGGTGTGCCCGTAGGTGGCCACCGCCTCCTTGAGCGCCTCCACGAGCTTGTCCCGGTAGGCGGCCCGCCAGGTCTCCTCGGCCCTGGCCCGCGTCTCAGCCTCCTGTTGCTGTTCCTTCACCGCCTCTTCCACGGTCGCCTGCTGCTCCCTGATCTTGGCGAGCGTCTCGGCCCCGGCGGACGTGCCCCGGGCTTGCTCCTGGAGCAGTTCCTGCAGGCTCTGGTTCTGCCGCTGCAGCCGCTCGTAGGAAGCGTTGAAGCTCCCCAGCCCGAAGTAGGAGCCGGCCCGGATTGGCCAGCGCACGGTGAAAAGGTAGCCGTACCCCTTCATGTAGAAGCCGGAGACCTCCTGCTCGCCGACGAAGAAGACGTTCCGGGCCGAGGTGTAAGTGCGGGAGACCGAACGGGACGTGCCCGCCGAAGGGGGGACGACCAGCAGTTCCCCCTCAGCCGACTTCGGCTTGAGGATATCGGGCAGTTCGGGGGCCTCCACCGCCTGCAGGGAGGTCTTCAGAATGTCGTTGAAGATCCTCACCTCGGGGGGGCCCTGCTGCTCCCCCTCCCGCCAGGCCCAGGTGTAGCGGTAGCCGTCCCCGGAGCGGCCGGCGGCCAGAGGAGCGGGGCCCTGCTCGGTGAGCACCAGGGCCTCCACCGGCGGGATCGTCGTGGTCTGGGCCGCCGCGGTCCCGGCGACCAGGCCGGTCACCAGGAGCATGACCGCCGTCGCCACCAGTGTGTTCACGCTGCGCTTCATCATCACTCTTCCTCCCTCTCATCACGCACCAGACCCTGCTGCACGAGCGCGGACAGGATCGTGTTGGTCCGCTGCAGTTCGGTGGTCGTCACGAACTGCACGTTGTCCAGGGCGGCGGCGATCGTGGTGAGGTCATCCACCCGCCGCCGGTCCAGTTCATCGAGCGCCCCCTGCACGGTGGCCAGGATCGACCCGCGCAGGCCGGTGTCCCGCTGGTTCAGGCGCTCGTCGAGCGCCGCCAGGATGACCTGGCGGTCCTGACTGCGGTTGTTCTCCATGATCTGCTGCAGGTAGCCGAGCAGCTCGATCAGCCTGTCCTGGAACTCCTGCCGGGAGACCGGCTGCACGTCCGGGGCGGCCGGGTTGTCGGCCACCTGGGCGGCCGGCGTCCGGAAGGTGCCGAAGCCGACCTGGAGGAGGCCGTCGGGGCCGACCCGGAAGCGGACCACCGAGAAGGCCACCAGCAGCACCAGGGCCGCCGCAGCCGTGGCCAAGGCGGGGCGGAGCAGCCCCCGCAGGCCGAGGGCGCCCATCTCGTCCACCCAGCGCCGGGCGCGGGCCAGCAGCCCGAACGGCCGGCCGACATAGACCAGCCGGGGGGCGTTGACCGCGTTCGGCCAGGCGGCGAGCAGCTCCCGGGTCCCGGTCAGCGACTCGTACTCGGCGCGGCAGCCCGGGCAGGTCGCCAGGTGCGCCCGCAGCTCGGCCTCGACGGCCGGCTCGATCTCTTCGTAGAGCAGCTCCATCAGCTGCCCGATCCGCGCTTCACACATCGCGTTCATGAGGCACCTCCCAGTGCCGCGCTGCCGGTGATCCCGCTGCGGGCCAGGCTCTCCTTCATCCCCCGCAGACCGTGGTAGAGCCGGCTCTTGACCGTCCCCTCGGGTACGCCGAGGGTCTCGGCGATCTCCCGGAAGGTCAGGTCCTGGTATTCCTTGAGCAGGAGCACCACCCGTTCCTCCTCCGGCAGGGCGTCCAGGAGCCGTCGCACCAGCTCGGCCCGCCGCCCCGCCTCCGTCTCCTCGTCGGTCCGGGCCCCCTCGTCCGCCACCCGATCCTGGACGTAGACCCGTTCTCCCGACGCGGTGGTGTAGAAGTCGTGCAGGGAGACCATCGGCAGCCGGCGGCGCTTCAGGTGGTCCTTGCACAGGTTGATCGCGATCCGGTAGAGCCAGGTACTGAACGCACCCTGGTGGGTGTATCGCCGGATCGACCCGAGGACCCTCAGGAAGGTCTCCTGAACCAGGTCCTCGGCCAGGGCGGCGTCCCCCACGTACTTCCAGATGAAGTTGTAGAGGGGCTGCTCCCATCTCCAGACCAGCAGGTTGAAGGCTCCTTCATCCCCGCTCCGGCAGGCCTCGATCAGGCGTGCTTCGGGGCCGGAGCCACCGGCCAGGTCCTC